>NZ_JAWJYQ010000006.1:0-279915 GCF_032971465.1 Pseudomonas sp. LSJ-87
TGGTGTCCAACTTCTTGGGGGCAGTCCAGGTACTGCACAAGGCTTGAGGTCGATGCAGTCGAGGTGGGAGCTGGCTTGCCGGCGATGGGCCGCAAAGCGGCCCCAGGTTTTCAATCTTTGATCAACCCTCGCAACACCGCTCGCGCTTCTTCAGTGCGCAAGCACTCGATGAACAGCCGGGCTTCCCGCGCCACTGTCGCCTCAAGCTCGGCTCGTTGGCCGTCCTTGAGCAGCCGCTTGCTGATGCGCAGCGCCGCCTGCGGGTAGCCTTGCAACTGCCGCGCCAGGCGCCGGGCAGCAGCCAGGCACTGCTCACCGTCTTCATGCAGTTCATTGGCCAGCCCCCAGGCCACCATCCGTTCGCCATCAAGCAACTCGTTTGCCAGCAGCAGGCGAGCCGCCCGGGCATGGCCAAGCAAGCGCGGCAGCAGCAGGCTGGAACCAAACTCCGGGCACACGCCCAACGGCGCGAAAGGGATGCGCAGCTTGGTCGTACGGCTGACCAGCACCTGATCGCAATGCAACAGCAAGGTGGCACCAATACCGATCGCCGCACCACTGACCGCGGCAATCAGCGGTTTGTCCAGGCCCATCACCACCCGCATCAGGCGGAACACCGGGCTGTCCAGGTCGGCGGGCGGGTTGTCGAGGAAGTCGCGCAAGTCATTGCCGGCGGTAAAGCAGTGCGGCCCCCCGGTGATGATGATGGCTTCGACATCAGGGTCTTCACCTGCCGCCAGCAGCAGGTCGCCCAGCTGTTGGTACATGGCGGTGTTCAAGGCGTTGAGCTTGTCGGGGCGGTTGAAGGCCAGGGTCAGCAGGCCCCGGTCCAGGTCGCGTGTGATCAGGTCGTTCATGGCAGCCGCTTTTGTTGTTGTGGGCATGGGTGCCAAGGGTTTATCACGCAGTCCGGCTTGTTGTACAGTCGTTCAGTCCAGCCCCTAGCCCGAGAGCCGACGATGAACCAGGAAGCCCGCTACCACCGCATGCTGCCGGAATTGCGCAAAGCCAACCTGGTCGAGGCGACCCTGGTATGCCTCAAGCGCCATGGCTTCCAGGGCGCGTCGATCCGCAAGATTTCGGCCGAGGCCGGGGTCTCGGTCGGGTTGATCAGCCATCACTACGCCGGCAAGGATGAGCTGGTGGCCGAAGCCTACATGGCGGTCACCGGCCGGGTGATGGGCCTGCTGCGCGAGGCCATGGCCCAGGCCGCGCCCAATGCCCGCGAACGGTTGTCGGCGTTCTTCCGCGCCTCGTTCTGCGCCGAGCTGCTCGACCCGCAATTGCTCGACGCCTGGCTGGCGTTCTGGGGCGCGGTGAAGACCGCCGACGCGATCAACCAGGTGCATGACCATTCCTATGGCGAATACCGCAATGAACTGAGCGGGCTGCTGGCCACGCTGGCCGGGGAGGAGGGCTGGCAGGGCTTCGATGCCGACCTGGCGGCCATCAGCCTGAGCGCCTTGCTCGATGGCCTGTGGCTGGAGTCGGGGCTCAACCCCGGTACATTCACCCCCGAGCAGGGCGTGCTGATCTGCGAGGCCTGGGTCGATGGCCTGCAGGCCGGTGGCCGGCGCCGCTTCAGCCTGCCGGAGGGCTGTTGATCGCCTGTTCAGTAACGAGTACGCTGCTGTCGCGAGTGTGTAGAACAAACCAATAAAAAAAAGAGACGACACGCAATGACGCCTCGGGTATTGATCGTCGATGACGATCCGCTTATTCGTGACTTGCTGCAGGCCTATCTGTCCCAGGAAGGCTATGACGTGCACTGCGCCGACACCGCGGAAAAGGCCGAAGCCCTGCTCGGCAGCCAGGATGTCGACCTGGTGCTGCTGGACATCCGCCTGCCCGGCAAGGACGGCCTCACCCTGACCCGCGAGCTGCGGGTACGTTCGGAGGTCGGCATCATCCTCATTACCGGCCGCAACGACGACATCGACCGTATCGTCGGCCTGGAATGCGGCGCCGACGACTACGTGATCAAGCCGCTCAACCCCCGCGAACTGGTATCCCGCGCCAAGAACCTGATCCGCCGCGTGCGCCATGCCCGCGAGGTGCACCCGGCGCCGGCCTGCGCGCAATCGCTGAAGCAGTTCGCCGACTGGGCGCTGGACACCGACCGCCGGCGCCTGATCGACGCCCGTGGCGGGCAAACCCTGCTGACCCATGGCGAGTTCCAGTTGCTCAGCGTGTTCCTGCGCAACAGCGGCCACACCCTCAGCCGCGACCAGTTGATGGACCAGATCCGCAACCGCGAGTGGGTGCCCAACGACCGCTCCATCGACGTGCTGGTCGGCCGCCTGCGGCGCAAGCTGCACGACGACCCGGCCGAGCCCCAGCTGATCATCACCATCCACGGCACCGGCTACCTGTTCACCGCCAGCGTGGCGGCATGACCCGCAGCGCCTGGGTGCTGGCCTTGGCATTGTTCGCCGTGCAAGCCAGTGCAAGGCAGCCGGTGCGCTATTGCGACTACCCGGTGTACCCGCCGATTTCCTGGAGCGACGGCCACCAGGTGCGTGGCCTGGCCCCCACCGTGGTGCGAGAGCTGTTCGCGCGCATGGGCTACGAAGTGCAGACCGTGGTGCTGGGCAACTGGAAGCGCTGCCTGATGGACGCTGCTGCCGGGCGGGTGGACGTGGTGCTGGCCTACAACAGCGACCAGCGTGACCAACGCATGCGCTTTTCCACGGTGCCGGTAGTGCGCGAGGAAGTGGCGGTGTTCTACAACCGCCTGCGGCCGGTGCAGTTCCAGCGCCTGGAGGACTTGGCCAGCTACCGTGGCGGCCTGCTGTACGGCGAAAGCTACGGCGCCGATTTCGACCGCTTCGTCGCCCGCCACCAGAACATCGAACGGGTGTCGTCCAGCCAGCAGAACTTCGGCAAGCTGATCCGTGGGCGCATCGACTACGTGATCCAGGAGCGGCGCACCGGCCAGCTGTTCATCGAAAACCTGCCTGGGGCGCAGGACATCCGCGTATTGCCCACGGCCCTGAGCGTGGACTACCTGCGCGTTGCGATATCACGGCAATCGCCCTTGAGCCAGCATATGGACGAAATCGACGCGCAGTTGCTGCGCATGAACCAGGCCGGCGAGATCGAGCGCTGGCTGGAGCAGAGCGAAGTGACCTACCGCGACATGGTCAACCTGCCGGCGGACTCCCGATGATCCGCCTGCGCACCGATGGCTTGCTGCGCCGCTTGCTGCTGTTCATCCTGCTGTTCAGCCTGTGCTTCACCGTGCTGGCCAGTTCGGTGCAGCTGTACTTCGAATACCGCCGCGAGATGCGCGATATCGAGGCGCGCATGGCGTTGATCCGCGCCGGTTACCTGGCCAGCCTGGAGCGCAGCCTGTGGGACCTGGACGAGGCACAGCTGGACGCACAACTGCGCGGCCTGGTGGACTTTTCCGATGTCGCCCGGGTGCGCCTGGTCAGCGACGATTTCCAGCTGCTGCGCGGCGCCGCCGAGCCCAAGGGGCCGCTGCGCATCGAACGCTTCCCCCTCGATTACCAGCCGCCCTCTGGGCCGGCCAGGCACCTGGGCGAGCTGGAAGTGAGCATCGACCTGGGCGCGGTGCACAGGCGGCTGTATGCCACTGGCCTTGCCAGCCTGCTGTGGATGGGCGTGTTCCTGTGTGGCCTGGCGGTGGCGCTGTCGGGGCTGTTCTACCGCCTGGTCACCCGCCACCTGCAAGTGATGGCCGAGTTCGCCCGGCGTATTGGCGCCGGCCAGTGGCAGGAACCGTTGCGCCTCGGGCGCCGCACCTCGACGCGCCCGGACGAGATCGACACCGTGGCCAATGCCCTGGATGACATGCGCCGCGCCATCCTCAGTGACATCGAGCGCCGCGAGCGCGACCGCCTGGCGTTGCAGGACAAGCGCGACGAACTGCAGGCCATGGTCGAGCGGCGCACCGCCAGCCTGGCCCGGGCCAAGGACGAGGCCGAAGCCGCCAACCTGGCCAAGTCACGCTTCCTGGCGACCATGAGCCATGAACTGCGCACACCGCTCAACGGCATTCTCGGCATGGCCGAGCTGCTGCGCGGCGGCCGGCTGGAGGCGGCCGACCGCCAGCGCGTCGAGGCCTTGTACAAGGCCGGCGAGGGGTTGCTGGCGATTCTCAACGAGGTGCTGTATTTCGCCCGCCTCGAGGAGGGCGAAAGCCGCGCCGAGCTGGTCGGTTTTTCGCTACGCCAGTTGTGTCAGGAAGTGCTGGCGCTGCTCGAACCCATGGCCCGGGACAATGGCGACGCCCTGCAGCTGCACATCGACGAGCAATTGGCCGAGTACCAGCACGGTGCCGAACAGTACCTGCGCCAGGTGCTCAGCAACCTGCTGGCCAACGCCATCAAGTTCACCGAACACGGCCAGGTGCGGCTTGCGGTGCAGGTACTGGCCAGTGACCAGGGCTCGCAGCGCGTGCGGGTGTCGGTCAGCGACAATGGCATCGGCATCGAGCCGGCTGTGCAGGCCAGGGTCTTCGACCGCTTCGTCCAGGCCAGCGAGGCGGTGGCCCGGCGCTACGGCGGCACCGGCCTGGGCCTGGCGATCTGCAAGCACCTGGTGGAAAAACTGGGGGGCTGCATTGGCCTGGACAGCGTGCAAGGGCAGGGTAGTTGCTTCTGGTTCGAACTCGACATGGCTCGCGCGCAGCCAGTGCAGGCCAACTCACCAGCCCCTTCGCCCCTGGCCAGCCTGGATATCCTGGTAGTCGAGGACGTGGCATTGAACCGCGAGGTGGCCGGTGGGTTGCTGCTGCGCGATGGCCACCGGGTGAGCTTTGCCGAGGACGCCGGGCAAGCCCTGCTGGCCTGCGCACAGCGGCGCTTCGACCTGATCCTGCTCGACGTGCACCTGCCCGGCATGAGCGGGGTGGAGCTGTGCCGGCAACTGCGTGCCACCCCCGGGCCGAACCGCCACAGCCGGATCCTGGCACTGACGGCTGGCGTGCAACCGGGGCAAGTGCCAGGGTACCTGGATGCCGGCATGCAGGGAGTGCTGGCCAAGCCCCTGCGGCTGGACAACCTGCGCCGGGCGCTGGCCGAAGCGGCGCCCGCTGAAGTGGCGGGCGTCGACGCGACAATGGACTGGTCATTGCTGGACACCCACCGCTCGCTGCTGGGTGAACAGAAGCTGCAAGGCCTGTTGAAGGTGCTGCGCCAGTCGCTGGAGCAGCACGCCACGGCGTTGGCCGAGGCGCTGCCGGCCCAGGACTTTACCGAAGTGCTGCACCTGGCCCACCGCCTGGCCGGCAGTTGCGACTCCCTGGGTTTTTCTGGCCTGGCTGCGTTGTTGCGACGCCTTGAGGACGCTGCCCGGCAGCATGACGAACAGGCATTGAAAGCGCTCGGCGCGCCGCTGGCCACCGAGCTTGCCCAGGCCCGCGCCACCCTGGAACAGCTGATCCAGAGCTGACGTACAAAAAACTTACGACTTTTTACATCTTCGATCCGTTCGTACAACGGCACCTTACATCCGTTTCCAATAATCCAAGGCAACCGTGTTGCACGCGGTCCATGAGGCTTATTGGAGACAAGAATAATGACATGCCGTAGCGCTCAGCCCCTCCTTCCTACCACACCGCGCGGCACCCCCGCGCGGCCTGGCACCAGCCGCAAAGGCGAGGTGCGCCATGACTGACAACCGCGAAAAGATCCAGCTCACCCGCGCGCTGAAAAGCCGGCACATCTTCATGCTGTCGCTGGGCGGGGTGATCGGCACCGGGCTGTTCATGGGTTCGGGCGTGACCATCAACCAGGGCGGCCCGATAGGCGCGATCCTGGCCTACCTGGTCGCGGGTTTGCTGATGTACCTGGTGATGGTCTGCCTGGGCGAGCTGTCGGTGCAGATGCCGGTGTCCGGTTCGTTCCAGGCCCACGCAACAAAGTTCATCGGCCCGGCCACCGGCTTCATGATCGGCTGGGTGTACTGGATGAGCTGGGCCACCACCGTGGGCCTGGAGTTCACCGCCGCCGGCATGCTGATGACCCGCTGGTTCCCCGAGGTGCCGATCTGGTATTGGTCGGCGCTGTTCGTGGTCGTGCTGTTCGGCCTCAACGCCCTGGCCACCCGTGCCTTCGGCGAGGCGGAGTACTGGTTCTCGGGGATCAAGGTGGCGACCATCCTCGGCTTCATCATCATCGGCCTGCTGGTGATCTTCGGCGCCATCCCGCTGAGCAGCGGGGCGCCGGCACCGATGCTGGACAACCTGATGGGCGAGTCGCTGTTCCCCCATGGCCTGTCGGCGGTGTTCGCGGTGATGATGACCGTGGTCTATGCCTTCCAGGGCTGTGAAATCATGGGGGTGGCGGCCGGCGAGACCGAGCACCCGGAAAAGAGCATCCCACGGGCCGTGCGCAACGTGGTGTTCCGCGTGCTGATCTTCTACGTGCTGGCGATTGCCGTGCTCTCGGCCATCGTGCCGTTCGAGCAGGCCGGGCTGATGGAAAGCCCGTTCGTGCAGGTGTTCGACATGGTCGGCATCCCCTTTGCCGCCGACCTGATGAACTTCGTCATCCTCACGGCCATCCTTTCGGTGGGCAACTCCGGGTTGTATGCCTCCACGCGCATCCTCTGGGCTATGTCGAAGAGCGGCATGGCGCCGAAAAGCCTGTCGCCGCTGAGCAAGCGTGGCGTGCCGTTGCGGGCGCTGAGCATCACCCTGTGCTTTGCGCTGATCTCGCTGATGACCAGTTTCGTTGCCGCCGACACCCTGTTCATGGTGTTGATGGCGGTGAGTGGCATGTCCGGCACCGTGACCTGGATCGTCATCGCCCTGGCGCAGTACCGCTTCCGCAAGGTCTACCTGCGTGAAGGTGGGCAACTGCAGGACCTGAAGTACAAGGCGCCGCTTTACCCGCTGGTGCCGCTGCTGTGCATCACCCTGTGCAGCTCGCTGTTCGTGTTCCTGGCGCTGGATGAAACCCAGCGGCCGTCGTTGTACTGGGGCTTTGGCTTCATTGCCCTGTGCTATGCGGCGTATTTCTTCGTCAACCGCCGTCGGCAGGGGGCTTTCGAGCCGAGCGTGCCGGGGGTCTGAGGTTTCAATCTCGGGGGCTGCTACGCAGCCCATCGCGACGCAAGGCCGCTCCCACAGGTACCGCGCAGACCTGAAGTCTGCGAATGACTTGTGGGAGCGGCCTTGTGTCGCGAAAGGGGCGCAAAGCGCCCCCAGCAATCCGTCAGTTGTACAAAGTTGTAACAACCACCTCCGATCTCAACCTTGGTACAACAAATAAAACTAATAAAAACAACGACATATATCGTTTCCAAGCGTTGTTACAGCCCAATCCCCGCGCAATTGCCGCCTTGTTGAACACTCGTTTAGTATCTCCCTCATCAAGCCTTCTCAAACCATCACAACAATACCGAGGCCCCCCATGACCACCCCGTCGTCGTCACTGTTGAGTAAGGTCGAAGCCGGCGTTGCCTGGATCACCCTCAACCGCCCCGAGCAGCGCAACGCGCTGGACATTCCCACCCTCAAGCAACTGCACGCCCTGCTGGAAACCTGCAACAGCGACCCGGCCGTGCGCGTGGTGGTGCTGACCGGCAGCGGGCGCAGCTTCTGCGCCGGTGCCGACCTGGCCGAATGGGCCGCGGCCGAGGCCCAGGGCACCCTGGAAAGCTACGGCTGGACCGAAACCGCCCACGCCCTGATGTTACGCCTGCACAGCCTCGACAAGCCCACCATCGCTGCCATCAATGGCACTGCCGTGGGCGGTGGCATGGACCTCAGCCTGTGCTGCGACCTGCGCATCGCCGCGGCCTCGGCGCGCTTCAAGGCCGGCTACACCAGCATGGGCTACAGCCCCGATGCCGGGGCCAGCTGGCACCTGCCACGGCTGATCGGCAGCGAGCAGGCCAAGCGCCTGTTGTTCCTCGATGAACTGTGGGGTGCCGAACGTGCCCTGGCGGCCGGGCTGGTCAGCGAAGTCTGCGCCGACGAGCAACTGCCCGCCGTGGCCGCCGAGCTGGCCGGGCGCCTGGCAAACGGCCCTACCTTCGCCTACGCGCAGACCAAGCGGCTGATCCGCGACGGCGCCCGGCGCACCTTGGCCGAGCAGCTGGAAGCCGAGCGCGAGGCCGGCCTGCTGTGCGGCCGCAGCCAGGACGGTGCCGAGGCGCTGCAAGCCTCGGTGGAACGCCGCGCCCCCCGTTTCACTGGCCAGTAACCCGATAACCGACCCTCACCAGGACCTTCGCAGATGAATTTCCAACTGACCCAAGAACAAGAAATGTTGGTGGAAGCGGTACGCAGCTTTGTCGCCAAGGAGCTGCTGCCCCATGAGGAGGCAGTGGACCGCGCCGATGCCGTGTCGCCCGAGCTGGCTGCGCAGATCCGCGGCAAGGCAATCGCCGCCGGGTTCTATGCCTTCAACATGCCCGAGGAGGTCGGCGGCGGTGGCCTGGACTATCTGTCCCAGGCGCTGATCGAGCGCGAACTGTCCAAGGTGTCCTGGGCCCTGCACGTGTTCGTCGCGCGGCCATCGAAAATCCTCATGGCCTGCAAGGACGAGCAGATCAACGACTACCTGTTGCCCTGCGTGCAGGGCGAGAAGATCGACTGCTTCGCCCTCACCGAGCCGGGCGCCGGCTCCGATGCCAACGCCATCAAGACCCGTGCCGTGCGCCAGGGTGACGACTTCGTCATCAACGGCAGCAAGCACTTCATCAGCCATGCCGGCCACGCCGATTTCGCCATCGTCTTCGCCGTCACCGACACCTACGAGCACAACGGGCGCAAGCGCAACGCGGTAACGGCCTTCCTGGTCGACCGGGGCACGCCGGGCATGACCATCCGCCGTGGCCCCAAGTGCGTGAGCAACCGTGGCTACCACACCTACGAGCTGTTCTTCGACGACTGCCGGGTGCCGGCCAGCAAGGTGCTGGGCGAGGTCGGCAAGGGCTGGGAGGTGGCCAACGCCTGGCTCACCGCCGGCCGGGTGATGGTCGCCGCCAACTGCGTGGGCCAGGCCCAGCGTGCCCTCGACCTGTCGCTGCAATGGGCCGCCGACCGCAAGCAGTTCGGCCAGGCCATCGGCAGCTACCAGGGCGTGTCGTTCAAGCTCGCCGACATGGCCACGCAGATTCGCGCTGCGGAAATGCTCACCCTGCACACCGCCTGGAAGATGGACCAGGGCAGCATGACCGACGGCGAGGCCGGCATGGCCAAGCTGTTCGCCAGCGAGGTGCTGGGCAAGGTTGCCGACGAAGCCGTGCAGATCTTCGGCGGCATGGGCCTGATGGATGAAGGCCCGGTCGAGCGCATCTGGCGCAACGCACGCATCGAGCGCATCTGGGAAGGCACCTCGGAAATCCAGCGGCACATCATCGCCCGCGAACTGCTGCGCCCGCTGCTGCGCTGAGCGCCAGGAGAACACCCATGTCGCATTCGATTCGTGACAACCTCAAGCGCCTGCTGGCCCCCCGGCACCTGGCCTTCGTCGGCGGGCGCAGCATGGCGCGGGCGCTCAAGCGCTGCGCCGAAGGTGGCTTTGGCGGCGAGCTGTGGCTGGTCAACCCGCAGCATGACAGCCTCGAAGGTATCCCCTGTGTGGCGCGGGTGGCCGACTTGCCCCATGCCCCGGACGCGGTGTTCATCGCTACCAACCGCGAACTGACCCTGCAGTGCGTTGCCGAGCTGGCCGCACGCGGCGCCGGTGGCGCCATCTGCTATGCCTCGGGCTTTGCCGAAAGCGGCGAAGAGGGCCGCCAGCTGCAGCAGCGCCTGCTCGCCGCCGCCGGCAACATGGCCTTGCTCGGCCCCAACTGCTACGGCCTGCTCGACTACCTGCACGGCGCTGCGTTATGGCCGGTGGCCCATGGTGGCCAGCAGGTGGAGAGGGGCGTGGCGATCCTCACCCAGAGCGGCAACTTCGCCTACAACCTGTCGATGAGCGACCGTTCGCTGCCGGTGGCCTACATGGCCTCGGTCGGCAACCAGGCACAACTGGGCGTGGCCGAGCTGATGGACGTGCTGCTCGACGACCCACGGGTAACCGCCATCGGCCTGCATCTGGAAGGCCTGAAGAACGTGCCGGGTTTCGCCCGTGCCGCCTGCAAGGCGTTGCAGCAGGGCACGCCGATCATTGCGTTGAAGACCGGCGTGTCGCAGATTGGCGCCGAACTGGCGCTCAGCCACACCAGCTCGCTGTCCGGCTCCGATGCCTTGTACGACAGCCTGTTCCAGCGCCTGGGCGTGATCCGCGTCAGTGGCCCGGTGAGCTTCGTTGAAACGCTCAAGGCCGCCGCCTGTGGCCGCCTGCCGGTGAATGGCGAGCTGATCGCCCTGGCTTGTTCCGGTGGCGATGCCGGCTTGATCGCCGACTATGCCGAGCGCAACCAGCTGGTCCTGCCGAAGCTTGCACAAGGGCAGGTGGCGCAGTTGGCCGAGGTGCTGCCGGCCTATGCCAACCTGGTCAACCCGCTGGATTTCACCACTGCCATCTGGGGTGATGCAGCGGCCCTGCAACGTATGCTCGACAGCACCCTGAGCGGCGCAGCCGACGCGGCCATGCTGGTGCTGGACTACCCGGCGGCGTTCACCGGCGAACGCAAGGAATGCGACCTGCTGCTGGCGCTGTACTGCGATGCGCTGGAGCGCCACGGCAAGATCGGCTTCGTCACCTCGGCATTCCCGGAGCTGTTGCCCGCCTGCGCGCGCGAGCGTTTGCACGCGCGAGGCATCGCCGCCCTGCAGGGTGTGGAGGATGGCCTGGCAGCCTGGGGCCGCATCGTCGCCTACCAGCGCAACCGCCAGCGGCTGCTGGAACAGGGTGAGGCCACGCGGGTGCCGCTGTGCCCGCAGGCCCTTGGCGGCGAGAGCCACCTGCTGGACGAATGGCAATCCAAACAAGCCCTGCGTGCCTTCGGCCTGCCGGTACCGGCAGGGGTGCTGAGCACACCCGAGCGCGCCGTGGCAGATGCCGCACGCGTCGGTTACCCGCTGGTATTGAAGGCGGTCAGCGCGCAACTGCCGCACAAGACCGAAGCCGGTGCAGTGGCGCTGAACCTGCGCGATGCCGCCGCCCTCGAGGTTGCGCTGGTGCAGATGCGCCAGCGCATCGCCGCCTACGCCCCGCAGGTAGCGTTCGACCAGGTGCTGCTCGAACCGATGGCCGAGCCGCCGCTGGCCGAACTGATCGTCGGCATCAAGCGCGAGCACGACTTCGCCCTGGCCCTGGTGATCGGTGCCGGTGGCGTGCTGGTCGAGCTGCTCAAGGACAGCGTCAGCCTGTTGCTGCCGACCACCGACAACGCCATCCGCGCCGCGCTGCTCAGCCTACGTAGCGCCAGCCTGCTGCAAGGCTTCCGTGGCCGCCCGGCCGCCGACCTCGACGCACTGGTTGCGGCTATCCGCGCGGTGGCCGACTACGCCTGCGAAAACGCCGGGCAACTGCTGGAGCTGGATGTGAACCCATTGATGGTCGGTGCCCACGGCACCACCGCGGTCGACGCGCTGATCCGCCTCGGCCAGGCGCAAGGAGAACGACATGAATAAGCACACCCCGACCGCCGGCCAGGCGTTGGTGCGCCTGCTGGCCAACTATGGCGTGGAGACGGTATTCGGCATCCCCGGCGTGCACACCCTGGAGCTGTACCGCGGCCTGCCGGGCAGCGGCATCCGCCATGTGCTGACCCGCCACGAGCAGGGCGCCGGCTTCATGGCCGACGGCTATGCACGGGTAAGCGGCAAGCCGGGGGTGTGCTTCGTCATCACCGGCCCGGGCGTGACCAATGCCGCCACCGCCATCGGCCAGGCCTATGCCGACTCCATCCCGATGCTGGTGATTTCCAGCGTCAACCACACGGCCAGCCTGGGCAAGGGCTGGGGCTGCCTGCACGAAACCCAGGACCAGCGCGCCATGACCGCGCCGATTACCGCGTTCTCTGCCGTGGCCCTGCGCGGCGACGACCTGCCCGAGCTGATCGCTCGTGCCTGGGCCGTGTTCGACAGCGAACGGCCGCGCCCGGTGCACATCTCGGTGCCGCTGGATGTACTGGCCGCGCCGGTCAGCCGTGACTGGAGCGCTGAGGTGGTGCGCCGCCCCGGGCGTGGCCAGCCGTGCCGCGACATCCTCGACCAGGCCGCCTTGAAGCTGGCCGCCGCCAAGCGGCCGATGATCATTGCCGGTGGTGGGGCATTGCACGCGGCCGAGCAGCTGCAGCAACTGAGCACTCGGTTGGCAGCACCATTGTTCACCAGCGTGGCCGGCAAGGGCCTGCTGCCAGCGGACGCGCCACTGAATGCCGGCGCCAGCCTGTGCGTCGAGCCCGGCTGGCAGCTGATCAGCCAGGCCGACGTGGTGCTGGCAGTGGGTACCGAAATGGCCGACACCGACTTCTGGCGCGAGCGCCTGCCGATCAGCGGCGAGCTGCTGCGCGTGGACATCGACCCGCGCAAGTTCAACGACTTCTACCCCTGTGCCATCGCCCTGCACGGTGATGCCCGGCAAACCCTGGCCGGCCTGCTGGAGCACCTGCCAGCGCTGGACCGTGACCCGGCCCAGGCCAGCGAAGCAGTGGCCAACCTGCGCCAGGCCATTCGCAGCGGGCATGCGCCGCTGCAGGCCGTGCACCAGGCAATCCTCGACCGCATTGCCGCCGTGCTGCCCGACGATGCCTTCATCAGCAGCGACATGACCCAGCTGGCCTACACCGGCAACTACGCCTTCGCCAGCCGGGCGCCGCGCAGCTGGCTGCACCCCACCGGCTACGGCACCCTGGGCTACGGCCTGCCGGCCGGCATCGGCGGCATGTTCGCCAGCGACCACCGCCCAGGCCTGGTGCTGGTGGGCGACGGCGGCTTCCTCTACACCGCCCAGGAACTGGCCACGGCAGTCGAGGAGCTGGACCGACCGTTGGTCGTGCTGTTGTGGAACAATGACGCCCTTGGCCAGATCCGTGACGACATGCTCGACCTGGACATCGAGCCGGTCGGCGTACTGCCGCGCAATCCGGACTTCATCGGCCTGGCCCGTGCCTTTGGTTGCACGGTGCGCCAGCCGCGTGATCTGGATGCGCTGCAGGCCGATCTGGCCAGCGGTTTCGCAACCCCCGGCGTCACCTTCATCGAACTCAAACACACCTGCGTCTGCTAAGCGGCAGACACCACGAACAACAAGAGAAACCACCATGCCATTTCGCCGTACCCTCCTGGCTGCATCCCTCGCTCTGCTGATCACCGGCCAGGCCCCGCTGTACGCCGCACCACCCCTGTCGATGGACAACGGCACCGCCGCCCTGACCGCGCAAAACAGCAACGCCTGGGTCGAAATCAGTGCCGGCGCGCTGCAACACAACATCCGTACCTTGCAGGCCGAGCTGGGCGGCAAGTCCAAGCTGTGCGCCGTGCTCAAGGCCGACGCCTATGGCCACGGTATCGGCCTGGTGATGCCGTCGATCATCGCCCAGGGCGTGCCTTGCGTGGCGGTGGCCAGCAACGAGGAGGCCCGCGTGGTCCGCGCCAGCGGCTTCACCGGGCAACTGGTGCGGGTGCGCCTGGCCAGCCTCAGCGAAGTGGAAGATGCCTTGCAGTACGACATGGAAGAACTGGTCGGCAGCGCCGAGTTCGCCCGCCAGCTCGATGCCCTCGCCGAACGCCACGGCAAGACCCTGCGCATTCATCTGGCGCTCAATTCCAGTGGCATGAGCCGCAACGGCGTGGAAATGACCACCTGGTCCGGCCGGGGTGAAGCGCTGCAGATCACCGACCAGAAGCACCTCGAGCTGGTCGCGCTGATGACCCACTTCGCCGTGGAAGACAAGGACGATGTGCGCAAAGGCCTGGCAGCGTTCAACGAGCAGACCGACTGGCTGATCAAACACGCGAAACTTGATCGCAGCAAGCTCACCCTGCACGCCGCCAACTCCTTCGCTACGCTGGAAGTGCCGGAAGCGCGCCTGGACATGGTGCGCACCGGCGGCGCGCTGTTCGGCGACACCGTGCCGACGCACACCGAATACCAACGTGCCATGCAGTTCAAGTCGCACGTGGCAGCGGTGCACAGCTACCCGGCAGGCAACACCGTCGGCTATGACCGCACCTTCACCCTGGCGCGTGATTCGCGCCTGGCCAACATCACCGTCGGCTACTCCGATGGCTACCGCCGGGTGTTCACCAACAAGGGCCATGTGCTGATCAACGGCCACCGTGTGCCGGTGGTGGGCAAGGTGTCGATGAACACGTTGATGGTCGATGTCACCGACTTCCCCGATGTGAAGGGTGGCAACGAAGTGGTGCTGTTCGGCAAACAGGCCGGGGGTGAAATCACCCAGGCCGAAATGGAAGAAATCAACGGCGCGCTGCTCGCCGACCTGTACACCGTATGGGGCAGTTCCAACCCGAAGATTCTCGTCGACTGAAACCGCCAATGAAGGGAGATTGCCATGCGCTACGCCAAGCTCACTCAACGCATCGCCGGGGACGGGGCCGCGGCCTGGGACATCCACTACCGCGCCCTGGCGCTGCAGGCCGAGGGCAAGGATATCCTGCTGCTGTCGGTGGGTGACCCGGACTTCGACACCCCCGCGCCGATCGTCGAGGCGGCCATCGACAGCCTGCGTGCGGGCCACACCCATTACGCCGATGTGCGCGGCAAGCTGGCGCTGCGCCAGGCCATCGCCAACCGCCACCGCCAGCGCAGCGGCCAGGCCGTCGATGCCGACCAGGTAACGGTGCTGGCGGGGGCCCAGTGCGCGCTGTACTGCGTGGCTCAGTGCGTGCTCGACCCGGGTGACGAGGTAATTGTCGCCGAGCCCATGTACGTGACCTACGAGGCGGTGTTCGGGGCCTGTGGCGCCAAGGTGGTGCCGGTGCCGGTCAAGCCGGAGAACGGTTTTCGCGTGTGCCCGCGTGACGTGGCCGCGCGCATCACCCCGCGCACCCGCGCCCTGGCCCTGAACAGCCCGCACAACCCTTCGGGGGCGAGCCTGCCGCGCGCCACCTGGGAAGCGCTGGCCGAGCTGTGCATCGCCCACGACCTGTGGCTGATTTCCGATGAGGTGTACAGCGAGCTGTTGTACGACGGCGAGCATGTCAGCCCTGGCAGCCTGCCGGGCATGGCCGAGCGCACCGCCACCCTCAACAGCCTGTCGAAGTCGCATGCCATGACCGGTTGGCGGATGGGCTGGGTGGTCGGTTCGACCGAGCTTGCCACCCACCTGGAAAACCTCGCCCTGTGCATGCTGTACGGCTCGCCGGACTTCATCCAGGACGCCGCCGTGGTGGCGCTGGAGCAGCAACTCCCGGAACTGGATGTCATGCGCGAAGCCTATCGCCAGCGTCGCGACCTGGTGTGCGAGCAGTTGGCCGACTGCCCGGGCATCAAGGTGCTCAAGCCCGATGGCGGTATGTTCGTGATGGTCGATATCCGCGAGACCGGCGTATCTGCCCAGACCTTTGCCGACTACCTGTTGGACAGCCAGGGCGTGTCGGTGCTTGCCGGCGAAGCGTTCGGCCCCAGCGCTGCCGGGCATATCCGCCTGGGCCTGGTGCTGGGCAATGCGGCGCTGATCGATGCCTGCCGGCGCATCGCCTGCTGTGCCGACGAACTGAAACGGGACTACGGCCATGCGTGAGTATGCGCGGCTGTACATCGATGGTGCCTGGCAGGTACCGAGCGGGCAGGGCATGGCCGAGGTGATCGACCCGGCCACCGAACAGGCCATCGGCCGCGTGCCGCTGGGCGCCGAGGCCGATGTCGAACGGGCGGTGATGGCTGCGCGGCGGGCCTTCGATGGCTGGTCGCGCACACCGTCCAGCGTACGCGCCGGGTACATAACGGCGCTGGCCGCACAGCTGAAGAGCCGCGCCGCGGAAATGGCCTCGCTCATCACCGATGAACTGGGCATGCCGGTGCAGTGGTGCCAGGCGGTACAGATCGAGGGCCCGATTGCCGGGCTGGAGCAGTACGCCGAACTGGCCGGGCTGATGGATGAGGTGCGCGAAGTCGGCAACTCGCTGGTGTACCGCGAGGCCGTTGGCGTGTGCGCGTTCATCAACCCGTGGAACTACCCGCTGCACCAGATGATCGGCAAGCTGGCGCCGGCCCTGGCCGCCGGCTGCACGGTGGTGGTCAAGCCCAGCCAGGAAACACCGCTGCACGCGTTCCTGCTGGCCGAGATGATCGAGGCCATCGGCCTGCCGGCCGGGGTGTTCAACCTCGTCAGCGGGCCGGGGGCCAAGGTTGGCGAGGCACTGGCCCGGCACCCGCAGGTGGACATGGTGTCGTTCACCGGCTCCACCGGCGCCGGGGTGCGCGTGGCCCAGGCGGCCGCGCCGACGGTCAAGCGGGTGTGCCTGGAGCTGGGCGGCAAGTCGCCGCTGCTGATCACCGCCGACGCCGACCTGCACGCGGCGGTGCGCCATGGCGTGCAGGACGTGATGATCAACTCGGGGCAGACCTGTACGGCCCTGACCCGCATGCTGCTGCCGGCCAGCCGCTACGCCGAGGCGCTGGAGATTGCCGAGGCCGAGACCCGTGCGCTGGTCATGGGCGACCCGCGTGACCCGGCCAGCTTCCTCGGGCCGATGTGTTCGGCAGGCCAGCGGCGCACCGTGCTCGACTACATTCGCCTGGGGCAGGAAGAGGGCGCGCGCCTGCTGTGCGGCGGTGATACGCCGGCCGGCTTCGAGCGCGGCTTCTACGTGGCGCCGACGTTGTTCGCCGATGTCGACAACCGCATGCGCATCGCCCAGGAGGAAATCTTCGGCCCGGTGCTGTGCCTGATCCCCTATGTCGACGAGGCCCAGGCGCTGGCCCTGGCCAACGATTCACCGTTCGGCCTGTCCAGCGCGGTGTGGGCCGGTAGCCGCGAGCACGGCCTGGCCCTGGCGCGGCAGATACGCGCCGGGCAGTGCTTCATCAACGGTGGCGGGTTCAACTACCAGGCACCGTTTGGTGGCTACAAGCAGTCGGGCAACGGGCGCGAGTGGGGCGAGGAGGGCCTGGCGGAGTTCGTCGAGGTGAAAGCGGTGCAGTGCTGAGCCACAGCTGGAAGACAACCTGTTTTGTGTGAGGAGAATGTTTGTGAATGTACTGATCGTCCACGCTCACCCCGAGCCGCAATCGTTCACTGCTGCACTGCGTGGCCAGGCCGTGGAAACCTTCCGCGCCCAGGGCCACCAGGTGCAGGTCAGCGACCTGTACGCCATGGGCTGGAACCCGGTGGCCAGTGCCGATGACTTCAGCCAGCGCGAGAACCCCGAGTACCTGGTGTATGCCCTGGAGCAGCGCCAGGGGGTGAAGCGTGGCGCCATTGCCGCGGATATCCAGCAGGAGCTGGACAAGCTGCTGTGGGCCGACTTGCTGGTGCTGAACTTCCCGATCTTCTGGTTCTCGGCGCCGGCCATGCTCAAGGGCTGGATCGACCGGGTGCTGGTGTCGGGGGTGTGCTATGGCGGCAAGCGCTTCTACGACCAGGGCGGGTTGGCGGGCAAGAAAGCGCTGGTGACCGTGACCCTGGGCGGGCGCGAGCACATGTTTGGCGACGGGGCGATTCATGGGCCGCTGGAAGACATGCTGCGGCCGATCTTGCGCGGCACGCTGGCCTACGTGGGGTTCGAGGTACTGCCGCCGTTCGTGGCCTGGCATGTGCCGTACATCAGTGACGAGGCGCGGCAGGCGTTTTTGCAGCAGTACCGGCAGCGCCTGGAGCAACTCTCGGACGACCAGCCACTGGTGTTCCCGCGCCTTGAGCAGTTTGATGAGGCGCTTTACCCGCTGGCGTGATTGACTGTTCTGGCCCAATCGCCGGCAAGCCAGCTCCCACAGGGAAATCACAGGGCTTCAGGACTGTGGAGGACTTGTGGGAGCTGGCTTGCCGGCGATTGGGCCTGTGGCCTTCATACAAAATTCACCTGCCAAAAAACGACCACCCACACATTCGGGGTATGTCCCCCTTCGGCAAATCCCTCGATAGTGCCCCCATCGGCTCGATCCCGAGCACTCACACGATGGAGTTGCCATGCGCAAGGTACTGAAGGTGATTGGCGGTCTGCTGCTGGCGTCTGGCGCCAGCCTGGCCCAGGCGGCAGAGGTGGACAGCGGTAACACGTTGCGGTTGTACAACTGGACCGACTATATCGGCGAAACCACCCTGGCCGACTTCGAGAAGGCCACCGGCATCAAGGTCATCTACGACACCTTCGACGGCTACGAAACGGTACAGACCAAACTGCTCACCGGCCGCTCCGGCTACGACCTGGTCATGCTCAACGCTTCCCTGGTCCCCCCGCTGATCAGCGCCGGGGTATTCCAGGCGCTGGACAAGCAGCAACTGCCCAGCTGGCACAACCTCGACCAGCAGGTGGTGAACAACCTGCAAGGCTACGACCCCGGCCTGAAATACTCGGCGCCCTACACCTGGGGCAGCTCGGGGGTAACCTACAACGTCGACAAGATCACCGCGCGCATGCCCGATGCCCCCATCGGCTCGCTGGCCATGCTGTTCGACCCCAGGATCGTCTCGCGCTTCGCCGACTGTGGCGTCACCCTGATGGACGCGCCGACCGAAGTCATCCCGCTGGCCCTGCAGTACCTGGGCAAGGACCCTCGCAGCGCATCACCGGCCGACCTCAAGGCGGCCGAACAACTGCTGCTGGGCATTCGCCCGTACATTCGCAAGTTCGACTCGGTCAATTACCTCACCAGCCTGCCCAACGGCGATGTCTGCCTGGCCCTGACCTGGTCCGGCGACTACGCCACCGCCCAGGCCCGCGCGGTGGAAGCGAAGAAGGACATCAAGCTGTCGTTCTTCATCCCCCAGGAAGGCTCGCTGATCTGGTTCGACAACCTGTACATCCCCAAGGATGCGCCGCACGCGGCCAATGCCCACCGCTTCATCGAGTTCCTGCTGCAGCCGCAGACCATGGCCAAGGTCACCGACTACATCCACTACGCCAACAGCAACGCCGCCGCCACCGCGCTGGTGCGCGACGAGATCCGCCAGGACCCGGCCATCTACCCCGACGCGCAAACCCGCGAGCGCCTGTTCGCGCAGAAAACCCAGAGCCCGAAGGACATGCGCGCCATCACCCGGGTCTGGAGCACGGTCAAGACCGGTTTCTGAACACTGCCCAACGATCACTGCCAAGGAGCTGCCCATGGCCACCCCAAGCAAAGCATTCGCCATTGCCCACGACCCGCTGGTGGAAGCCGACAAGGCCCACTACATGCACGGCTACCACGTGTTCGACGAGCACCGCGAGCAAGGCGCGCTGAACATCGTTGCCGGCGAGGGCGCCTACATCCGCGATACCCACGGCAACCGCTTCCTCGATGCCGTCGGCGGCATGTGGTGCACCAACATTGGCCTGGGCCGCGAGGAAATGGCCCTGGCCATCGCCGACCAGGTACGCCAGCTGGCCTATTCCAACCCGTTCTCCGACATGGCCAACGATGTGGCCATCGAGCTGTGCCAGAAGCTTGCGCAGCTGGCGCCGGGTGACCTGAACCATGTGTTCCTCACCACCGGCGGCTCGACCGCGGTCGATACTGCCTACCGGCTGATCCAGTACTACCAGAACTGCCGTGGCAAGCCGCACAAGAAGCACATCATCGCCCGCTACAACGCCTACCATGGCTCCACCACCCTGACCATGTCGATCGGGAACAAGGCCGCTGACCGGGTGCCGGAGTTCGATTATCACCACGACCTGATCCACCACGTGTCCAACCCCAACCCGTACCGCGCCCCGCACGACATGGACGAGGCCGAGTTCCTCGACTTCCTGGTGGCCGAGTTCGAGGACAAGATTCTCTCGCTGGGGGCCGACAACGTGGCGGCGTTCTTCGCCGAGCCGATCATGGGCTCGGGCGGCGTGATCATTCCGCCCAAGGGCTACTTCCAGCGCATGTGGCAGCTGTGCCAGACCTACGACATCCTGTTCGTCGCCGACGAAGTGGTGACCTCGTTCGGGCGCCTGGGCACCTTCTTCGCCAGCGAGGAACTGTTCGGCGTCACCCCCGACATCATCACTACCGCCAAGGGCCTGACCTCGGCCTACCTGCCGCTGGGGGCGTGCATCTTCTCCGAGCGCATCTGGCAGGTGATCGCCGAGCCGGGCAAGGGCCGCTGCTTCACCCACGGCTTCACCTACAGCGGCCACCCGGTGTGCTGCACCGCGGCGCTGAAGAACATCGAGATCATCGAGCGCGAGCATTTGCTGGCGCACGTCAAGGACGTTGGCGGCTACCTGGAACAGCGCCTGCAAAGCCTGCGCGAGCTGCCGCTGGTGGGGGATGTGCGCTGCATGAAGCTGATGGCCTGTGTCGAGTTTGTTGCCGACAAGGCCAGCAAGGCGCTGTTCGCCGACGAGGTGAACATCGGCGAACGCATCCACAGCAAGGCCCAGGCCAAAGGGCTGCTGGTGCGGCCGATCATGCACCTGAACGTGATGTCGCCACCGTTGATCGTCACCCATGCGCAGGTGGACGAGATCGTCGAAACCCTGCGCCAGTGCATCATCGAAACCGCGCGCGAACTCACGGCGCTTGGCCTGTACCAGGGCCGATGAACCTGGCGCAAAGGGCTGTGCGCGGGCGTGCCTGGCAGGCTAGACTGCCGGGCATGACCCAGGCCTCTCCCGACACCCCGCTTACCCTTTCACTGGGCGCGCTGCAGCAATGGCATGCGGCGCTGCAGCGCGCACTGGCCCACAGCGAAACGCCCGAGGCGCTGGCGCATGTGGCGGCCGCCATCGGCCAGCTGGTGCAGGTGGAGTCGATGATGATCAGCCTTGAGTGCCAGGGGCGGGCACCGCAACTGCTGTACCAGCAAGGCATCCCCGACCTGCACCGCGCCGCCGTGCTGGAGCGCTACTTCACTGCCGGCTACCTGCTCGACCCGTTCTGCCTGGCCGTGCAGAGCGGCCTGGCCGAGGGCTTCTACCACCTGCAGGAAATCGCCCCGGACAATTTCTTCGACAGCGACTACTACAAGGCCTATTACCTGGGTACCGGCTGCAGTGAAGACAGCTACTACATCGTCGACCTCAGCGCTGGCCGCAAGTTGTCGCTGAGCCTGTTCCAGGGCTGCAGCGGTACGCGGCTGAGTACGGGGCAGATCGACCTGCTGCGTGCGCTGGAGCCGATGGTACGCGAGCTGCTGGGGCGCTACGCCCGGCACCATCTGGAGCCCGGCCCCGCATCGGCGGAGCGTGGCAGCCTGCAGGCGGCGTTCGACAGTTTTGGCTGCCAGGTGCTGACCGACCGTGAGCGGGAGGTAGCGCACATGATCTTGCGTGGGCATTCGGTGAAGTCCACCGCGCTGGAGCTGGGCATCTCGCCGGAAACCGTGCGCATGCACCGCAAGAATCTGTACCTGAAGCTGGAGATCAACTCGCAGTCGGAGTTGTTTGCGCGGTTTATCGACTGGCTGCGTGGCGATCACCTGCCGGCCTGGCAGCAAAGGAGTAACTGCCTTACTCAAATCTGAAAGCTGGCGCGGTCCCTGTGGGAGCGGGTTCACCCGCGAAGCAGGCACCGCGGTGGATGGCACGGGCTTCGCCCGTGTTCGCGGGTGAACCCGCTCCCACACGGATCGCGACAGACCTGGGTTTTCGGGTAAGCCTTGTCACGAAGCAGCCAGTCTTGCCTCCAGCGCGGCAATATGCGCCTGCAGCCGTTCATGTTCCTGGCGCTCGGCGCTGATGTCTTCGAACACGCTGATCAGGTGCTCCGGCTCGCCGTTGTCGCGACGTTGCAGCGAGGTGCGGGCGCGTACCCAGATGTACTCGCCGTTCTTGTGGCGTACGCGTTTTTCCACTTCGTAACGCTCGGTTTCGCCGGCCAGCATGCGCTGCAGCAATTGCAGGTTCTGCGCCAGGTCATCGGCGTGGGTGATCTGCTGGAAAGTCATGCCGTACAGCTCCTCGGCACGGTAGCCCAGCAGCTCGCACAGGCTGTTGTTGACCCGTTGCCAGGTGCCGTCGGGGTCGATGTAGGCGAGGGCGCCCCAGGCCAGCTCGAAGATCGTGCGAAAGCGTTCCTCGCTCTGGCTCAAGGCCTGCTGGGCCATCTGGCGCTCGGTGTTGTCCATGCTGATGCCGACCATCTTCACCGATCGCCCGGCGCTGTCGCGTACCACCGTGGCGCGGGAGGAGATCCAGCGTACTTCACCGTCGGGGCGGGTGATGCGGAAGTCGCACTCGCAGCCGCTGCCCTTGGCCACTGCCTCGGCATACATCGCCTGCATGTGCTGCACGTCTTCGCCCGGCAGGTGTTTCCAGAAGTCTTCGTTGTGGTGCACCGGCCAGCCATACACCTGCTCGACATTGGGCGAGTAGGTGACCTCGTCGCTGATCAGGTTCCATTCCCAGGTGACGATGCGTGCGCCTTCCTGGGCCAGTTTCATGCGCGTTTCGCTTTCCATGATCTCGGCCGTCAGGCGCCGGCGCAGGTCGGTCATCGGCAGCTCGACCACCTGTGGTTGCTGGATGTTCTGCAGCGCCTCGTCGCCATAGCGCAGCCAGATCCAGTTGACCTTGAGAAAGTCGGCCAGCTTGCGCAGGTTGTCGTAGTCGATCTCGCCGCCACGGGTCCACTTGTGCACCGCGGTGCGCGAAATGCCCAAGGCCGTGCCCACGGCTTGCAGGGTCAGCTTGTGATGCTCGAGCAGTTCCTTGAGGCGGAAGGCGAAGCTGTTTCCAACATCGGCAGGGTGTCCTGATCTGGGCCAAGAGCCTGCCAGTATACCCAAGCTGTCAACTTTTGGTTGACGGATCAGTGGTCCTCTCTCTCGACCTTGTGTTGCCTGTACTGGCCTCATCGCCGGCAAGCCGGCTCCCACATCGACCGCATCGCCTTCAAGCCATGTGCAGTACCTGTGGGAGCCGGCTTGCCGGCGATGAGGCCAGTACAGGCAGCATCAGCCGGGCGGTTGTTACAAGTCCAGCACCAAGCGGGCAGTACGAGCACGCGAGACGCACAGCATGATGCTCTGCTGGGCAGCCTTTTCTTCGTCGCTCAGGTACTGGTCGTAATGCTCGGCTTCACCCTCGAGGATGGCCGTCTCGCAGGTGCCGCACACGCCTTCGCGGCACAGGCACTCGACCTTGGCGGCTTTGGACTTCTCGATGGCCTGCAGGATGGTCATGCCTTCTTCCACCTGCACCTCCACACCCGACTGCGCCAGCACCACGGTAAAGGCACTGCCGTTGACCGGAGTGGCGGCAAACTGTTCCCAATGCACGCGGTGCTCGGCAATGCCGGCCTGGGCGGCGCAGGCGATGACCGCGTCGATCAGTGGTTTGGGGCCGCACACGTACAGGTGCGCCTGCTCGTCCAGGCCCGCGCACAGGGCGGCCAGGTCGAGCTTGCGGTCGAGGCTGTCGATGTAGAAACGGGTGTTGGCGGCGTGCGGCCCGTTGGCCAGCTGGTCCTGGAACGCCCCGTGCTCCGGCGCGCGGAAGGCATAGTGCAGTTCGTAGTCGGCACCGGCGCCTTCCAGTTCATGCAGTTGCGCCAGGAACGGGGTAATGCCGATGCCGCCGGCAATCAGCACATGGCGGCCGGCGGTCGGGTCCAGCGCGAACAGGTTGTTGGGCGAGGAAATGGTCAGGCGGGTGCCCACTTCCACCTGCTGGTGCATGAACGCCGAGCCGCCCTTGGACTGCTCCTCCAGGCGCACGCCAATCTGGTAGCTGCGGGTGTCGCGCGGGTCGCTCATCAACGAGTAGGCGTTGCTGAACTGGCTGCCGTCGGTGCCGTGCATCTGTACGATGACGTGGCTGCCACCGGTGAAGGCGGGCATCGCCGCGCCGTCTTCGCGGGCCAGGGTAAAGCGCTTGATCAGCGGCGTGGCTTGTTCCACTGCGGTAACGTGCACGCTGAACATTTCATATGTGTTGGCCATGGTTCACCTCGACTGCCTGGGTGCGCGGCAGGCCCTGCCGCGCACCTTTACGTGCAAAAAACGTGGAGCGGTTGCCATCAATCGTCGAGGTGGGCCACGGCGATCAGGTTGTGGAAGTGGGCAATGCCGTGTTCGCTCATGCCGCTGCGCTCGCGGTCGGCCATGATCCGGCCCTGGCCACGGTAGCCACGGGACTTCAGGCCCTTCTGCACGCTTTCGACCAGGCGCAGGTCTTCCGGGCGGAACACTTCGCGGTACCAGTCGATCAGCTTCTGCTGCTCCTCGCTGATGTCCTTGTTGAGGAAGTAGATGTCGTAGTGCTGCAGGGTGGTTTCGGCATCGACCGGGAACTCGTAGATCACGGTCATGAAGTTGGCTCCTGGCGGCACGTTGAACATGGTGCAAGGCCAGGCCCAGAAACCGGCGAACGATGGGTCTTTCACATTCTCGTCGAACTTGAACGACTGCTCCGAAGGCTTGGCCAGGCCGTATTGCAGGGTCCAGTTGCCGTGCAGGCTGTGGCTGTACTGGCCAACGTCCACCGAGTCGGAGAAGCCCGGGTGGGCAGGGGCGCAGTGGTAGCACTCCAGGTAGTTGTCGACGATCGACTTCCAGTTGGCCGGGGTGTCGCTGACGAAGCGCCCGGCCAGGTGCGGTACAGCACTGACGAGGGGCTACGATCACGGTAATCAGGAACACTTGACATCCTTCCCGCCCTTTCAGGCCTGGAATCCCTACCGTGATCAGCCCTGACGGACCAATTCACCTCGGTGGGTTCCTGCTGCTGGCGGTCTTGTAGTACCGCTCACTTCACAGGCGATCCGGGCTGCGGTTTCCCGCCCGACAGAAGCATCTGCCGTGTCCTGCCCTTCGTCTCGCAGGTTTTGCATCCCGCGAGCAAGGATGTTTATCGCGCCGACCCGATCCGCGTGTTCGCTAAAGCCGCACTCGACACAGCTGAAGCGGGTTTGGCTCTGTCGGTTAGCCCTGGAGACATGTGTGCAGTGTGGGCAGGTTTGGCTGGTGTGGCGAGCTGGCACGGCAATCAGCCAGCCTCCCTTCCATGCCAGCTTGTAGTCCAGTTGGCGGCGGAACTCATACCAGCCCTGGTCGAGGATGGCCTTGTTCAGACCGGACTTGGCCCGGACATTTTTGCCCGGATGTTCGGCTGAACCTGACGCCGAGGTGCTCATGTTGCGCACCTGCAAGTCTTCGATACATACCATCGCGTGGTTTTTGCTGATGTTGGTCGAGGTCTTGTGCAAGTAGTCGAGGCGCACGTTGCATATGCGCACATGCAGGCGCTGGACGCGAGCTTTTGCACGCGTCCAGTTGCGGCTGAATCTTGTCTTGCGACTCATGGCCTGCTGCGCTTTGCGCAGGGCCCTTTCGTGCCGCTTGAAGCTGTTGAGTGGCTCGATGTGGCTACCATCACTCAATGTAGCGAATCGAGCGATTCCCATATCGATGCCGACCATCCCACCCAGCGGTACTGGTGTTTGTACCTCGCGACGGGTCTGGATGGCGACAAACCACCGACCGCCGCTCAAACTTACGGTGACGTTGCGTAGGTCGCCCAACACCTTGCGGCTGTTGCGGTAGCGCAGCCAACCAAGCTTGGGCAGGAAGACGCGGCCGTTGGCCTGATCAAGTTTGATCTGTTTGGGATCGGGGTAACGGAAACTGTTGCTGCGGGCCTTATGCTTGAATTGTGGGAAATCGGCACGCTTCTCGAAAAAGTGCTTGTAGGCTTTATCGAGGTCTTTGAGGGCGTGTTGCAGCGGATGGACGGGGGCCTCCTTCAGCCAGGCCGTTGCGCTGCTGTTACGCCACGCGGTCAGGTGTTTAGCCATCGCTACATAGCCGATGTACGCGCCGCCTGCGTCGCGGTTGGCTTGCTGCAACGCCAGCGCCTGGTTAAACACGAACCGGCACGAGCCGGCGAAACGGCGCATTTGACGCTGCTGTTCGCCGGTTGGCATCAGTAGGTACTTGAAGGCTTGGAGTTGCAGCATATAAAGCAAAACACGCATTAAACGATATGAGATGTGGTAGATACTGCAGCTTCGTGCAGCATGTCCACTTGGTCTTTGTTACCAAATATCGGCGTGCAGTCTCCGCGCCGCTGCAAGTGGCAGAAGGTCGATCATCAGATTCCAGCCACTGGTGGATCAGGCCTCGACCAGCGCGGTAATTGCCTGGCCCACTTGCTGGGTGGATTGCTGCCCGCCCATGTCGCGGGTCACGTCACCGGCGGCGATGACCTGCTCGATGGCCTTGAGGATGTCGTCGTGGGCGGCGCGATAGCGCGGGTCGGCGCCGTCGTTGCCGAGGAAGTCGAGCATCAGCGCACCGGACCAGATCATCGCGATCGGGTTGGCGATGTTCTTGCCGTAGATGTCCGGCGCCGAACCGTGCACCGGTTCGAACAGCGACGGGAACTTGCGCTCGGGGTTGAGGTTGGCCGATGGCGCGATGCCGATGGTGCCGGCGCAGGCCGGGCCGAGGTCGGAGAGGATGTCGCCGAACAGGTTCGAGGCCACCACCACGTCGAAGCGGTCCGGTTGCAGCACGAAGCGCGCGCAGAGGATATCGATGTGCTGCTTGTCCCAGCTGATTTCCGGATAATTGGCAGCCATCGCCGCCGTGCGCTCGTCCCAGTACGGCATGCTCACGGCCATGCCGTTGGACTTGGTGGCCGAGGTGACATGCTTGCGCTGGCGGGTCTGGGCCACATCGAAGGCGTACTTGAGGATACGGTCGACGCCGCGGCGGGTGAACACCGACTCCTGCAGCACGAACTCGTTCTCGGTGCCTTCGAACATGCGCCCGCCCAGCGACGAGTACTCGCCCTCGGTGTTCTCGCGAATGACCACGAAGTCGATGTCACCTGGCTCACGGCCAGCCAGTGGGCAAGGTACGCCGGGGAACAGGCGCACCGGGCGGATGTTCACGTACTGGTCGAAGTCGCGGCGGAACTTGAGCAGTGAACCCCACAGGGAGATGTGGTCCGGTACCTTGTCAGGCCAGCCCACTGCGCCGAAGTACAGGGCGTCGAAACCCTTGAGCTGTTCGAACCAGTCGTCCGGCATCATCTTGCCGTGGGCCAGGTAGTAATCGCAACTGGCCCATTCGAAGAACTCGAAGCTGATGTCCAGGCCGTGCTTGCGCGCAGCGGCCTCGACCACGCGAATGCCTTCAGGCAGTACTTCGTTGCCGATGCCATCGCCGGGGATTGCCGCGATTCTGAAAGTCTTGCTCATGGGGTGCACTCGTTGTCTAGGGAACAGGTGCTGGCCATGCTATAAGGGCTTGATCCGGAGATAATCTAGCCATTCATGGATTCTTGGAACACGCTACGTGAATAATCTGCCCAACCTCGACGACCTCAACATCTTCCTGCAAGTGGCCAGGCGCGCCAGCTTCGCGGCCGTGGCCGATGAGCTGGGCATGTCGGCGGCGTACATCAGCAAGCGCATTCGCATGCTCGAGCAAACCCTGGAAGTGCGCCTGTTGCACCGCACCACCCGGCGGGTGACGGTGAGCGAGGAGGGCGAGCGGGTGTACCAGTGGGCGTTGCAGATTTTCGATGCGGTGCAGCGCATGGGTGATGACATCAGCGCCCAGCACCGCGAGCCGGCCGGGCAACTGCGCATCGCCAGCAGCCTGGGCCTGGGCCGGCGCTTCGTGGCGCCAGCCTTGTCGGAGCTGGCCGAGCGCTACCCGCGGCTGGACATTCGCCTGGACATGCATGACCGCCTGGTGGACCTGATTGCCGAAGGCGTCGACCTGGATATCCGCGTGGGCAACGCCATCGCCCCCAACCTGATTGCCAAGCCGCTGGCGCGCAACCGCCGGGTGCTGTGCGCCGCGCCGGCGTACCTGGCCCGGCGCGGCACGCCCAAGGTGCTGGGCGACCTGGCCAGTCATGACTGCCTGGTGATCAAGGAGCGCGACCACCCGTTTGGCGTGTGGCAGCTGATGGGCCCGGAGGGTGAGGAGGGAGTGCGGGTGACCGGCAGTTTGTCGAGCAACCATGGCGAAGTGGCGCACCAGTGGTGCCTGGACGGGCGCGGGATATTGCTGCGCTCCTGGTGGGATGTGCACGACAGCCTGCAGGACGGGCGCCTGGTGCAGGTGCTGGAGGACTATCACCAGCCGGCGGATATCTGGGCGGTGTACACCACGCCGCTGGCCAGCTCGGCCAAGGTGCGGGTGGCGGTGGACTTCTTCCGGCAGTACTTTGCCGAGCGTTATAGCCTGCCGGGTTAGGTCGAACTCGAATCCTGCCCGGTATGCCCCTGCTTTTTTGTGGGAGCGGCCTTGCGTCGCGAAAGGGCTGCAAAGCAGCCCCAGGATTTCAGCGGTGTCGCATGGATTGCCGGGGCCGCTGTGCGGCCCTTTCGCGACGCAAGGCCGCTCCCACAAGCATCAAAGCAGAGACGAATCCTCAGCCTCTCCCTTTGGCCAGATAGGCCGCAAACTCTGCCTCCGGCACCATGCTGCCACCGGTCCCCCACACCAGGTGCGTGGCCCGCTCCATGCGCCCAGCCGACAGGCCCATCCGCGCCAGGTACTCAGGCGATTCAAGCACCTTGAGCATGCCCGGCATCCCCGCCAGCGCCGAAGGCTCCAGCCGCGCGTTCTCCTGGTCATGGGCCAGCACCAACAGCCGGTACAGCGCCTCGTCGCTGACCGTGTAATAACCATCGAGCAAACGCTGCATCGCCTTGCCGACAAAGCCGGAAGGGCGGCCCACCGCCAGGCCGTCGGCGGCGGTCAGGTTGTCGATGCCGAAATCCTGCACGCTGGTGGCGTCATGCAAACCGCTATACACCCCCAGGAACATGCAGGGCGAGTGGGTGGGCTCGGCGAAGATGCAGTGCACATGGTCGCCCCAGATCAGCTTCAGGCCGAACGCCACGCCACCCGGGCCGCCGCCGACCCCGCAGGGCAGGTAGACGAACAGCGGGTGCTCGGCATCCACCTTGATACCCGCGGCCTCGAACTGGACGGCCAGCCGCTCGGCCGCCACGGCATAGCCGAGGAACAGGTGTGGCGAGTTCTCGTCGTCGACGAAGTAGCAGCTCGGGTCCGCCGCCGCCTGCTGGCGCCCTTGCTCCACCGCCACGCTGTAGTCGCTTTCGTACTCGACGACCTTCACGCCATGGGCGCGCAGTTTGTCCTTCTTCCATTGGCGGGCATCGGCCGACATGTGCACGGTGGCCTGAAAGCCCAGCCTGGCGCTCATGATGCCGATCGACAGGCCGAGGTTGCCGGTCGAGCCGACCGCAACCTTGTACTGGCTGAAGAATTGCCGGGCCTGGTCGCTGGCCAGTTCCCGGTAATCGCTGTCGAGGCGGATCAGGCCGGCTGCCAGGGCAAGGTCTTCGGCATGCTTGAGCACTTCATGAATACCGCCGCGGGCCTTGATCGAACCAGAGATCGGCAGCTCGCTGTCGGCCTTGAGCCAGAGTGAACCGCTGGCTGGCAGGCCCGCTGCCTGCAGCAAGGTGTCGTGCAGGGTGGGCAGCGGGCGCAGTGGCGACTCGATGATGCCGCCGGTGGCAGCGGTATCCGGGAACACGCTGGCCAGGTAGGGGGCAAAGCGTGCCAGGCGGGCACTGGCGGCACTGACATCGGCGGCGCTCAAGCCGACATCGGCCAGAGCCTGGGCGGCAGGGGCAATGTGCGGGTTGAACCAACGGGTTTCGCGCAGGGCCACCAGGTCTTCGATCAGGGGGTGGGAGCTGCACCATGCTTGCAGTGTCTTGCCGTGAATCATGCTGGTTTTTCCTGTTGGTGATGAGGGCCGGGGTGTGACACAAAAGTGCGCCTACAGACAGACGCGGACCCTGTGGGAGCGGGTTTACCCGCGAAGAATGCAACTCGGTGCATGGCACGGGCTTCGCCCGTGTTCGCGGGTGAACCCGCTCCCACAGGGTCAGGTGTTTAGCCAGACCGTTGATTCCAGGAGCGCGCGCTCATTCGGCCTGTTGTGCAATCAATGCCAGGCAGCGCTGCACGATCGGGCTCACATCGCCCATGCGCCGGCTGAGGATGATCGGGCTGACGGCGCCGCTGTCGAGCAGGCTTACATATTCGATATCGGTGCGGTGCTGCTGCTGCACCGACGCCGGCACCAGGGTCACGCCTACGCCGACGGCCACCAGGCCGATGGCGGTCTGCAGTTCGTTGGCCCACTGGCTGACGCGGATGCTCATGCCGTGGTGGGCGAACAGTGCCAGCACATGGTCGGCATAGCTGGGCCGCGGGTTGGCCGGGTAGAGGATGAACGCCTCGTCAGCCAGCTGGGCAAGGGTAAGCGGGCTGCTCGCCAGCGGGTGGCCCTTGGGCAATACAGCCACCAGCGGGTCCTCGCACAGCACTTGCTGGTGAATGGCCGGGTCATCGATGCGAATGCGCCCGAAGGCGATGTCGATGCGCCCGCTTTTCAGCGCCTCCACCTGCTGCAGCGTGGTCATCTCGTTCAGGCCCAGCTCCAGCTCGCTGTCCTGGCGCAGCTCGCGGATCAGCTCCGGCAGCACCTTGTACAGGGTCGAGGGGGCAAAGCCGATCCCCAGCCACTGGCGCTGGCCCTGGCCGATGCGACGGGTGTTGTCGCTGATGTTCTCCAGCTGCTGCAGCACGGTGCAGCTCTGCTCGTAGAAGAAGCGGCCCGCCTCGGTCAGCCGCAGCGGGCGCTCGCGCACCACCAGCAAGGTACCGAGCTGGTCCTCGAGTTGGCTGATCTGCCGGCTCAGCGGTGGCTGGGCAATGTGCAGCAGCTCGGCGGCGCGAGTGAAGTTCAGGGTTTCGGCCAGGACCTTGAAGTAACGCAGGTGGCGCAGCTCCATCAGACCTCCAGGGTATGGTGGGAGATTCATTCGATATTGGACGGCTATCAGGGTCTCGCGCAATCCTTGAACAAGCAAGTAAATGCACCACTCGGGCCTGCGGCTGGCAGCCCGAAACAACGGGACCTGGCAACAATGACAAGCGCGCTGATTGAACGTATAGAGGCAATTATCGTCGACCTGCCGACCATTCGCCCGCACAAGCTGGCGATGCACACCATGCAGCAGCAGACCCTGGTGGTATTGCGTGTTCGCTGCAGTGATGGCGTGGAAGGCATCGGCGAGGCCACCACCATCGGCGGCCTGGCCTATGGCTACGAAAGCCCCGAGGGCATCAAGGCCAACATCGATGCGCACCTGGCGCCGGCGCTGATCGGCCTGCCGGCAGACAACATCAACGCCGCCATGCTCAAGCTGGACAAGCTGGCCAAGGGCAACACCTTTGCCAAGTCGGGTATCGAGAGCGCCTTGCTCGATGCCCAGGGCAAGCGCCTGGGCCTGCCGGTCAGCGAACTGCTGGGTGGCCGCGTGCGCGACAGCCTGGAAGTGGCCTGGACCCTGGCCAGCGGCGACACCGCCCGCGACATTGCCGAAGCCCTGCACATGCTGGAGATTCGCCGGCATCGGGTGTTCAAGCTGAAGATCGGCGCCAACCCGTTGGCCCAGGACCTCAGGCACGTGGTGGCGATCAAGCGCGAGCTGGGCGACAGCGCCAGTGTGCGGGTCGACGTCAACCAGTACTGGGACGAATCCCAGGCCATCCGTGCCTGCCAGGTGCTTGGCGACAACGGCATCGACCTGATCGAGCAACCGATTTCGCGCATCAACCGCAGCGGCCAGGTGCGCCTGAACCAGCGCAGCCCGGCGCCGATCATGGCCGACGAGTCGATCGAAAGCGTCGAGGACGCCTTCAGCCTGGCCGCCGACGGCGCGGCCAGCATCTTCGCCTTGAAAATAGCCAAGAACGGTGGCCCGCGCGCCGTGCTGCGCACCGCGCAAATCGCCGAGGCTGCCGGCATCGCCCTGTATGGCGGGACCATGCTCGAAGGCTCGATCGGCACCCTGGCTTCGGCTCACGCCTTCCTGACCCTGCGCCAGCTCACCTGGGGCACCGAGCTGTTCGGGCCGCTGCTGCTGACCGAAGAAATCGTCAACGAGCCGCCGCAGTACCGCGACTTCCAGCTGCACATTCCACGTACCCCAGGCCTGGGCCTGACCCTGGACGAACAGCGCCTGGCGCGCTTCGCCCGCCGCTGACCCACGCTGACTGAAAGAACACACAACCTTCTAGAAGTTGGCGCGATCCCTGTGGGAGCGGCCTTGTGTCGCGAAAGGGCCGCAATGCGGCCCCAGGATTGATGCGCAACAGTTGAAATTGCTGGGGCTGCTTTGCAGCCCTTTCGCGACACAAGGCCGCTCCCACAGGTACAGCGACAACCTCGAGAGCAACGCTGTTCCTGTGGGAGCGGCTTTAGCCGCGAAGCAGGCGACGCGGTGGATGGCACGGGCTTCGCCCGTGTTCGCGGGTAAACCCGCTCCCACAGTGTTCGCGCCAAATCAGAGAAAGGAGATACCAGCATGCTGTTCCACGTGAAGATGACCGTGAAACTGCCGGTCGACATGGACCCGGCCAAGGCCGCCCGGCTCAAGGCCGACGAAAAGGAACTGGCCCAGCGCCTGCAGCGCGAAGGCACCTGGCGCCACTTGTGGCGCATTGCCGGGCACTACGCCAACTACAGCGTGTTCGACGTGCCCAGTGTCGAGGCGCTGCACGACACCCTGATGCAGCTGCCGCTGTTCCCGTACATGGACATCGAGGTCGACGGCCTGTGCCGGCACCCCTCGTCGATTCACAGCGACGACCGCTGAGTCGCACCTGTCCACCTGACAAGAACAATATGAGGCAAGCACGATGACTGTGAAAATTTCCCACACTGCCGATGTTCAGGCGTTCTTCAAGGAAGTGGCCGGCCTGGGCCATGCCGAAGGCAACCCACGCTTCAAGCAGATCATCCTGCGTGTGCTGCAGGACACTGCACGGCTGGTCGAAGACCTGGAAATCACCGAAGACGAGTTCTGGCATGCCGTCGACTACCTCAACCGCCTGGGTGGTCGTAACGAAGCCGGCCTGCTGGCGGCGGGGCTGGGCATCGAACATTTCCTCGACCTGCTGCAGGATGCCAAGGACGCCGAGGCCGGCCTGACTGGCGGCACCCCGCGCACCATCGAAGGCCCACTGTATGTGGCGGGGGCGCCGCTGGCGCAGGGCGAAGCGCGCATGGACGACGGCAGCGACCCGGGCGTGGTGATGTTCCTCCAGGGCCAGGTGTTCGATACCGAAGGCAAGCCGTTGGCCGGCGCCACCGTTGACCTGTGGCACGCCAACACCCAGGGCACCTATTCGTACTTCGACTCGACCCAGTCCGAATACAACCTGCGCCGGCGCATCATCACCGATGCCGAAGGGCGCTACCGTGCGCGCTCCATCGTGCCGTCGGGGTATGGCTGCGACCCGCAGGGGCCAACCCAGGAATGCCTGGACCTGCTTGGCCGTCACGGCCAGCGCCCGGCGCACGTGCACTTCTTCATCTCCGCGCCGGGGCACCGCCATCTGACCACGCAGATAAACCTGGCCGGCGACAAGTACCTGTGGGATGACTTTGCCTATGCCACCCGTGACGGGCTGGTCGGCGAGCTGCGCTTTGTCGAGGATGCGGCGGCAGCGCGTGATCGCGGCGTAGAGGGCGAACGCTTTGCCGAGCTGGCGTTCGACTTCCACCTGCAGGCGGCCAAGGCGCCGGACGCCGAGGCGCGCAGCCACCGCCCGCGTGCGTTGCAGGGGGCCTGAGTGGTGTTATCGCTCCGGTTGTAGAGGTCGTTGTGGGAGCGGGTTTACCCGCGAAGAATGCGACACGGTGTATGGCACCGGCTGTGCCGGTGTTCGCGGGTGAACCCGCTCCCACAGGGGCCTGCTAAATCAATGAGTGATGTGCTTGTGATGGTTTTGCCGGGGCCTTTCCGTGCGGGGAGGGCCTGGGCTTTTTGCTGCCAGGAGCTGTTGATCTAGAATCCGCCTTTTTACCCGAGCCCTCGCACCATGCTGCCCATCGAACTGCTGGCAACCACTGCCGACCAGGCCCCGCTGATTCGCAACCTCTACCAGTTCTACGCCTACGAGTCCTCGGACTGGGAGCAGGAAGACGTCGAAGTGGACGGCCGCTTCTATATCCATGACGAGCATCTGCAACGTTACTGGCAGGCCGATGGCTGGGGCGCGTACCTGGTGCTGGCAGATGGTTTCATCGCCGGTTTCGTGCTGGTCGAACGCAGCGGGCTGCCGGGCATCGACGCGTTCGAACTGGCCGACCTGTTCATCCTGAAAAAGTACCGCCGACAGGGCATCGGCCGGGCGGTGGCATTGCAACTGCTGGGCGGCGAGGGCGACTGGCTGATGCGCTGTTACGCACAGGACACGCCTGCCGTGGCCTTCTGCAATACCGTGCTGGCCGAGCTGTCGCGCCCGGCGCAGCCCATAGCCCTGGATGACGAACCGGGCTTGCTCAATTTCCTGGTGACGGGCGCCCGCCATTGAGGGGTTGCCAGCCTTCGTTCGCAAACTGAAGGGATCGTGGCTTTTTGTGAGCTACTTCACAAAATCGTCATCAGAGGCATAATGCCACCAATCCTTTTCACGCCTTTCGAAGGCCCAGGTAAAGTTCATGTCGCTAGTCGCAAGCCCCGACATCATGTACCGGCTGTTGATCCAGAGTGTGGTGGACTATGCCTTCTACCTGCTCACCCCCGAAGGTATCGTCGCCAACTGGAACCCCGGCGCCCAGCGCGCCAAGGGCTACCTGGCCGAGGAAATCGTCGGCCAGCACTACTCGTTGTTCTACACCGATGCCGAGCGCGCCGCCGGGCTGCCCGCGCTCAACCTTGAGCAGGCGCGCAGCACCGGGCGCTTCGAAGAGACCGGTTCGCGCCTGCGCAAGGACGGCACGACCTTCCATGCCCATGTGGTGATCGACGCGGTGTACGACGATGCCGGGCAACTGGTGGGCTTCGCCAAGGTCACCCGCGACATTTCCGAGCACCACCGGCAAGAGCTGGAACTGCTGCAGGCCAAGGAACTGGCAGAGCAGTACAGCCAGGAAATGACCAAACTGTCGCAGTTCCTTGATTCGGTGATTGCCAACATCCCCGCCAGCGTCATTGTCCAGGACCTGGAAAGCCAGCGCATCCTGCTGGCCAACCAGCAGGCCGAACGCCTGTTCGGCGGGCCGCAGCGCAGCATGACCGGGCAGTTGCCCGGCGAATGCCTGGCACCGGGTGTTGCCGGTTACCTGGAACAGCAACTGGCCCGTGGCGCCCGCAGCACCAAGGGCCATGCCGCCGAAACCCGGGTCGACACGGCCTGCGGCCCACGCACCCTGCGCAGCCGCACCTTGCTCAGCCAGAACCGTGAAGGCCAGGCCGACTACGTGCTGTTCGTTGCCGAAGACGCCACCGAAGAGCTGGCCGCCCACGCGCAGATCCACCACATGGCGCACCACGATGCGCTGACCGGGCTGCCCAACCGCACCCTGTTCAACGAACGCCTGCGCCAGGCGCTGGTGCGTGACAGCGAGCACGCCAAGCTGACCGCCGCCCTGTGCCTGGACCTGGACAACTTCAAGAACATCAACGATTCGCTGGGTCACGCCTTTGGCGACAAGCTGCTGCGCGCGCTGGGCAAGCGCCTGCGCCGCGAGCTGCGCGAACACGACACCCTGGCCCGCCTGGGCGGCGACGAGTTTGCCGTGGTGCTGACCGGCCTGGAGGGCCGGGAGGCCGCATGCAACACTGCGCAGCGCCTGATCAACGCGATCTGCCCACCGTTCCAGATCGAGGGGCACCAGTTCACGGTGGGGGTGAGCATCGGCATTGCCATTGCGCCTGATGACAGCGACCAGGCCGAGCAACTGCTGGGCTACGCCGACATGGCGCTGTACGAGGCCAAGCGCAACGGCCGCAACCGCTACGAGTGCTTCAACGTCGAACTGGACGTCGCCGCGCGCCAGCGCCGCCTGGTGGAAACCGACCTGCGCACCGCACTGCACCTGGGCCAGTTGCAGCTGCACTACCAGCCGGTGGTCGACCAGCAGACCAGCAGCGTTACCGGCTATGAGGCGTTGCTGCGCTGGGAGCACCCGACCCGTGGCATGGTCATGCCCATGGACTTCATCCCCATTGCCGAGGAAACCGGGCTGATCCACGAACTGGGCAACCGGGCGCTGAACCTGGCCTGCCAGGAGGCGGCCAGCTGGGACAGTGAGCAGACGGTGTCGGTCAACCTTTCGGCGGTGCAGTTCAAGAACGCCAACCTGGTGCACACCGTGGCCCTGGCGCTGGCCGACTCAGGCCTGCCGCCGCAGCGGCTGGAGCTGGAGGTCACCGAGTCGGTGCTGTTGGGCAACAGCGAGGAGAACGTGCGCACCTTGCGTGCACTGAAGGACCTGGGCGTATCCATTTCGCTGGACGATTTCGGCACCGGGTATTCCTCGCTGGGCTACCTGCGTTCGTTCCCGTTCGACCGGATCAAGATCGACAAGTCGTTCGTGCATGACATGTGCGACAGCCGCGAGGCGATGTCGATCATCCGCGCCATTACCGACCTGTCCAACAGCCTGATGATCAAGACCACGGCCGAGGGGGTCGAGTCGGAGGAGCAGATGCGCCGGTTGGCGGCGGAGGGGTGCTCGCACTTCCAGGGTTACCTGTACGGGCGACCGGCACCGGCGAACGAGCGGTTGAAGCAGGTCATGACGCCGGCGTAGTGCCCTTGCGCGGGCCTGCAGAATCACCACAGCCGATCGGCCCGGCGCAGTACCTGTGGGAGCGGGTTCACCCGCGAAGCAGGCGACACGGTGGCTGGCACCGGCTGCGCCGGTGTTCGCGGGTGAACCCGCTCCCACATGGGCCGTGCAAGCTTTCAAGGCTTGATCAAGGCTTAGCTGTTCCAGTCCGGCGCAAACGCCGGGCTCACCACCCGCTGGTCCTTCGGCAACCCGGCGATCGCCGCGCGGTCCTCGTCATCCAGTTGCACGTTCGACGCCGCCAGGTTGGCCAGCTGGTTCTCGCGGCTGCCGGCCTTGGGGATCACCGCCACGCCGTCCTGGTCCAGCAACCACTTCAGCGCCACCTGGCTGGGCAGTACGCCATGCTTGCGGGCGATCGTCTGGATCACCGGCTGCGCCGCCGCCTGCCCGCGGGCCAGCGGGGTGTAGGCGGTGAGCAGCAGGTTGTGGCGGCGGGCGTAGTCCAGCAGCGGTTGCTGACCGAGCAGCACGTGGTATTCCACCTGGATCGCCGACAATGGTGCGCCCAGGGTTTCCACCACCTGGCGCAGCAGCCCCAGCGGGAAGTTGGCCACGCCGATGCTGCGCGCCTTGCCCTCGTCACGCAGGGCCACCAGGGTTTCGATGCTGCGGGCCAGGTCCCAGTCCTGGCCGGGCCAGTGGATGTGGAACAGGTCGACCTGCTCGGTACCCAGCGCGCGCAGGCTGTCCTCCAGCGACTGGCGCATGGCCTTGGGCGCCAGGCGATCCCACCATACCTTGGTGGTCAGGTGAACCTGCTCGCGCGGTACATCGCTGTCGCGCAGGGCCTGGCCGACGGCGGCTTCGTTGTCATAGGCAGTGGCGGTGTCGATGTGCCGGTAACCCACTTCAAGCGCCTGGCGCACGGCCTGGGTGCACTCGATGCCGGTCATTGGCCAGGTGCCCAGGCCGATCGCGGGCAGGTCCAGGCCGTTTCGGGTGGTGAGCCTTTGCATGTAAATTCCTTGTAGGGTGGGCAGGGTTCGCATTCGATGGTCGGCGATCAGCACGCCACGGGCCATGCGCGCGGGGCGGAAAGTGGTCGATCAGCGAACAGAAATTGCAGTCGGCCTTGGCTGGCGGCAATTGAACTTCCTTATTCTTCGGCATCTCTTCTAGAATCCGAGCTGTTGCATCCGCCAGGCAGCGCCTGCGCGGCCTTCCCTGGGCGCCGCATCCAGCCGCGCCGTCATCGAGAGTGCCATGAGTTCCAGCACACCGCTGTCCGGAGTCAACCAACCCCTGCGCGGCATCGCCCTGGTGGTGGTGGCGACGTTCCTGTTCGCCAGTCACGATGCCCTGTCCAAGTTCCTCGGCGGCCTGTACCCGATCATCATGGTGGTGTGGGCGCGGTATGTGGTGCACACGCTGCTGATGGCCGGCATCTTCCTGCCCAAGGCCGGCCTAAACGTGCTGCGTACCCGCCGCCCGCTGTTGCAGACGTTACGTGCCCTGAGCCTGTTGAGTACCAGCCTGCTGTTCACCACCGGCCTGCAGTACCTGCCGCTGGCCGAGGCCACGGCGGTCAACTTCCTGGCCCCGGTGCTGGTCACCGCGCTGTCGGCGCCGTTGCTGAAGGAGCGGGTGACGGTGGGGCAGTGGGTGGCGGTGGTGATGGGCTTCATCGGTGTGCTGGTGGTGGTGCATCCGGGCGGGGCGATGTTCACCCCGGCCATCCTGTATCCGTTCGGTTCGGCGCTGGGCTTCTGCTTCTATCAGTTGCTGACGCGCATCCTGGCCGCGCATGACAGCCCGACCACCAGCAACTTCTATGCGGGGTTGTGCAACACCCTGGCGATGAGTGCGCTGGTGCCGTTCTTCTGGGAGATGCCGCGTTGGGACCATGCGCTGCTGATGCTGGCGCTGGGTGGCTTTGGCATGACTGCGCACCTGCTGCTGACCCAGGCCTTCCGCCATGCGGCACCGGCCTTGCTGGCGCCGTTCAGTTATTGCCAGATCGTGTTTGCCGGGTTGCTTGGGTTGGTTGTCTATAGCCAGGTGCCGGATACCTTGAGCCTGGTGGGCATCTCGGTGATCTGCCTCAGTGGGCTGGGGGCGGCGTGGATGCAGCGGGGTAAGTGACAACCTGTAGTGGCCTCTTCGCGGGTAAACCCGCTCCCACAGGTACAGCGCAGTCCGTGGACAGGGCGCTGTACCTGTGGGAGCGGGTTCACCCGCGAAAGGGCCCTCAAACGCGACCCTTCAACAACGCCTGCAACGAATCGTCAAAGTCCCGCAGCGCATCGGCCTGCACCGCCTGTTCATCCTCGGCCACCCGCGCCACATCGTCCAGGCGCTTGCTGGCCCGCCCTTCAGCGCGGCCGATGTAGGTCAGCTGGTCATCGAAAAAGCGCGCTACCACCCGGCTTTCGATATCCGCGCTGGCCAAACGGCTTTCGGTGTCCAGCAGCACGATCACATCCGGGTGGTCACCCAGCAGCGTGTCCAGGTCGTCATAGAAAGTCACTTCGGCAAACTGCTGCGCCAGTGACCGCGCCAGCCAGTCATACGCCTGGCTCTCGCTGCCAAGGGTCGCAACAGGGGCACGCTGGCCCTGGGCCGGTGCGGCTGCCTGGGTACGATGGCTGCCGAGGTATTCGAGGGTTGCTTCGGCGTCTCGCCCCAGCAGCACCGCCACCCGTTGGCCGGGGGCCAGGGCGACGCTGGAAATGGCCGTGGCCGAATAGAAGTGCCCGTAGGGCTGCGCGTCGGTAGCGGCCTGGCTGGCACAACCGCCAAGGGCGGCCAGCAAGGCGAGCAGGGCAGCGATCATGCCGGTTTTCATGGGGGCCTCATCAATCAGTGAATGCCGCCATCTTCCGCCCGGGCTTGCCGCAGCGGAACTTGATGGCATTCATGGTGGCTATCGATGAGGTCGATGCATCACTGCGTGGCCATGAACTGCAGGATGCGCTCGCGCAGCCAGCGCTCGGCCGGGTCATTGTCCTGTGCACCGCTCCAGACCATCGACAGTTCGGCCTCGGTGATGTCGAACGGCGCCGGGTCGGCGCGCAGGCTGCCGTCGTCGGCCAGGGCGCAGGCGGCATAGTCCGGCACCGTGGCGATCAGCTCGGTGTTGCGCAGCAGGGCGCGCAGGCTGCCGAACTGCGGCACCGCCAGCACCACCTTGCGGCAGCGGCCGATGCGCGCCAGGTCGAGGTCGATATTGCCGCTCATGTCGCCGGAGAACGACACCATCACATGCGGGCGGGCGCAGTATTCGTCGAGGGTCAGCGGGCCCGGGCGGTCATCGGCGCGCAGCACCCGCACGCCAATGTTGCGCAGCTTGCGGCGCTTGGCGGTGGCCGGCAGGTCCGTGGTGTAGCTCACGCCCACCGAGATCTCGCCGCTGGCCAGCAGCCCCGGCATCAGCAGGAAGTTGGCCCGGCGCACCACCACGCTGATGTTCGGGGCCTCTTCGCGCAGGGCCTGCAGCAGGGCCGGGAACAGGCCGAACTCGGCATCGTCCGACAGGCCCAGGCGGAACACGTTGCAGCTGTTGACCGGGTCGAACTCGCGGGCGCGGCTGATGGCGGCGGAAATCACATCCATGGCCGGCCCCAGCTCGGCGAAGATCTGCATGGCCCGTGGCGTGGGCTCCATGGCCCGGCCGTTGCGGATCAGCAGCGGGTCGTCGAACAGCTCGCGCAGGCGGGCGAGGGCGGCGCTGACGGTGGGCTGGGTGATGAACAGCTTTTCGCCGACCCGGGTCAGGTTGCGTTCGATCATCAGGGCTTCGAACAGTACCAGCAGGTTCATGTCGACGCGGCGCAGGTCGTTGCGGTTCATGAGGGGGCGGGTTCCGGAGTAGAAGGGGTGGCGGTGTATTGAAGCATGTGGCCAGCCTGGTTGCCTTGTATGGATGTGCCGGCCTCTTCGCGGGTAAACCCGCTCCCACAGGATCACCACAGGTCCTGAGGGCTGTACCGTACCTGTGGGAGCGGGTTTACCCGCGAAGAGGCCGGCACAGGAAGGCTGACAGAGCCAACCTATCACCCCTCAATAGCCACTCTATTAGAACTCTGTCCAAGCTCGGCTAGTCTTTCCCCTGGCCCCGCGAATTCCGCGAGCGGGCGGCGTGTCAGCACTTGCGTGCAAGACCGCACCAACCCCGTCGTGACAGCTTCGCAAGCCCCGTGTAGACCTGATGAGGGGTAGCACGAGCCGACGCGCTCGGCTGAAAGAACACCTGGCAAAGACCGGAAATCTGGATAACCGACCCAAAGGTACCCGCAGATGTCGAACGAATCGAAATGCCCGTTCCATCAAACCGCAGGTGGCGGCACCACCAACCGTGACTGGTGGCCTGACCAGCTCAACCTGAGAATTCTTCACCAACATTCCTCCAAGTCCGACCCGATGGACCCGGGTTTCGACTATGCCAAGGCGTTCAAGAGCCTCGATTTCCAGGCCCTGAAGAAAGACCTGACCGCCTTGATGACCGACTCCCAGGACTGGTGGCCCGCCGACTTCGGCCACTACGGCCCGCTGTTCATCCGCATGGCCTGGCACAGCGCCGGTACCTACCGCATCGGCGATGGCCGGGGTGGTGCAGGCTCTGGCCAGCAGCGCTTCGCCCCGCTCAACAGCTGGCCGGACAACGTCAGCCTGGACAAGGCCCGGCGCCTGCTGTGGCCGATCAAGCAGAAGTACGGCAACAAGATTTCCTGGGCCGACCTGATCGTGCTCACCGGCAACGTCGCCCTCGAATCCATGGGCTTCAAGACCTTCGGCTTCTCCGGCGGGCGTGCCGACGTGTGGGAGCCGGACGAAGATGTGTACTGGGGTTCGGAAAAGGTCTGGCTGGGCGGAGACATTCGTTATGGCAATGAGCAGGTCAAGGCCCAGCCGCCAGGCCAGGGTGACCTGGTAGCAGAGCCAGCCAAGCACCCAGAGGAGCAAAGCCGGGACCTGTCCGGCGAGCGTAACCTGGAAAACCCCTTGGCTGCTGTGCAGATGGGCCTGATCTACGTGAACCCGGAAGGCCCGGACGGCAACCCCGACCCGGTAGCCTCGGGCAAGGACATCCGTGACACCTTCGGCCGCATGGCCATGAACGATGAAGAAACCGTGGCGCTGATCGCCGGTGGCCACGCCTTCGGCAAGACCCACGGTGCCGGCCCTGCCGACAACGTTGGCCCGGAGCCGGAAGCTGCAGCCCTGGAGCTGCAGGGGTTGGGTTGGGCCAACAAGTTCGGCAGCGGCAAGGGTGGCGATACCATCACCAGCGGCCTGGAAGTGACCTGGACTTCGACCCCCACCCGATGGAGCAACGAGTACCTCAACAACCTGTTCAACTTCGAGTGGGAACTGACCAAGAGCCCGGCCGGTGCCCACCAGTGGCGGCCGAAGGAGGGCAAGGGGGCAGGCACCGTGCCGGATGCCCATGACCCGGCCAAGCGCCACGCGCCTTCCATGCTCACCTCCGACCTGGCGCTGCGCTTCGACCCGATCTACGAGCCGATCGCCCGCCGCTTCAAGGACAACCCTGAGCAGCTGGCAGACGCCTTCGCCCGAGCCTGGTACAAGCTGATCCACCGCGACATGGGCCCATTGGCGCGCTACCTGGGCCCGGAAATGCCCAACGAAGAGCTGCTGTGGCAAGACCCGCTGCCAAAAGTCGACCACCCGCTGGTGGGTGAGCAGGACATTGCCGCGCTCAAGGCCAAGGTGCTCGCGGCGGGCCTGAGCGTTGGCGAGCTGGTGGCCACTGCCTGGGCGGCGGCGTCGACCTTCCGCGGTTCGGACAAGCGTGGTGGGGCCAATGGTGGCCGCCTGCGCCTGGCGCCGCAGAAGGACTGGCCGGCGAACCAGGGCACAGGCAAGGTGCTGGCGGCGCTGGAGAAGATCCAGGCCGAGTTCAATGCCGGTGGCAAGAAGATCTCCCTGGCTGACCTGATCGTTCTGGCTGGCGCCGCCGCAGTGGAAAAGGCTGCCAAGGACGCCGGGCACAACGTCAGCGTGGCGTTCCGCCCGGGGCGTACCGATGCCTCCCAGGCGCAGACCGACGTCGAGTCGTTCGCCGTGCTGGAGCCGCTGGCCGATGGCTTCCGCAACTTCACCAAGGCCCGCTACAGCGTCAAGGCCGAGAAGCTGCTGCTGGACAAGGCCCAGTTGTTGACCCTGACCGCGCCGGAAATGACCGTGCTGATCGGCGGCCTGCGCGTGCTCGGCGCCAACCACGGCGGCAGCCAGCAGGGCGTGTTCACCGACAAGGTCGGTACCCTGAGCAACGACTTCTTCCGCAACCTGCTGGACATGGGCGTTGAGTGGAAGCCGACCTCGGCGGATAACGAAACCTTCGAAGGGCGCGACCGCAAGACCGGGCAGGTGAAGTGGACCGGTAGCCGGGTTGACCTGGTGTTCGGCTCCCATGCCCAGTTGCGGGCGTTGAGCGAGGTGTACGGCAGCAGTGATGGCCGGGACAAGTTCGTGCGGGACTTTGTGGCGGCCTGGGAGAAAGTGATGGAGCTGGATCGCTTTGACCTGAAATAGCTTCGTCAGAAATGGGGGCGCTTTGCGCCCCTATCGCGACACAAGGCCGCTCCCACAGGTTCGGCGCCGCATGTGGATTCGGCGCTGGCTTGTAGGAGCGGCCTTGTGTCGCGACAGGGCTGCAAAGCAGCCCCGTGCTCTCCGGGGGCTGGACCATTTCAATCTTCCTGTGCAAGCTGATGCACGACAGTGATTGCACACAGAAGGTGATCGTTCGTGAACCCCGAAACCATGCTGGCGGCATTGCCAGGCTACGCCATGTCGGCCGAGTCGATACAGGTGCTGCCCGATGCCAAGGCCTACCGCGCCTGCCTGCTCGAGCGCATCCGCGCCGCAACCCGGCGTATCGTCATCGTTGCGCTGTATCTGCAGGAAGACGAGGCCGGCCAGGAAGTGCTGGATGCCTTGTACCAGGCCAAGGCCGCGCGGCCGGGGCTGGAAATCACCATCGTGGTCGACTGGTTCCGTGCCCGCCGCGGCCTGCTGGGCGCCGGGCGCCAGCCGGGTAACGCCGCCTGGTACCAGGCCCAGCGCCAGCACCATGGGCTGGACATCGTCATCCATGGCGTACCGGTGCAGACCCGCGAGCTGTTTGGCGTGTTGCACCTGAAGGGCAGCATCATCGACGACTGCGTGATCTACACCGGCGCCAGCCTTAACAACGTGTACCTGCACCGTTTCGACCGTTATCGCCTGGACCGCTACCACCTGTTCCAGTCACCAGAGCTGGCCGACGCGATGGTCGGGCTGGTGCGGCGCCTGCTGCACCACACCGCCACGCCGCGCCTCGACCTGCCGGCGCCACCCTCCACCCGCAGCCTGCGCGGCGACATCCGGCGCTTGCGCGCGCGGCTGCGGCGCATGGCCTATGAGGCACCGGCCAGCGCAGCGGGGCAGGGCCTGCGGGTTATTCCGCTGTTGGGTGTGGGCCGTGGCAACCCGCTGAACCGGGCACTGTGCGCCTTGCTGGCGGCGGCGCGCACGCAGGTCATCATCAGCACGCCGTATTTCAACCCGCCCCGGGTGCTGATGCGCGAGCTCGACCATGCCCTGGCGCGTGGCGTGCGGGTGGAGCTGATCGTTGGTGACCGCACGGCCAACGACTTCTATATCGCCCCCGGCGAGCCGTTCAGTGCCAGCGGCGCGTTGCCCTACCTGTACGAAGACAACCTGCGCGCCTTCACCCGACGTCGCCACGCTGCGATTGCCAGCGGCCAGCTGCAGGTGCGGATCTGGAATGACCCCGGGCATACCTTTCATGCCAAGGGCGTGTGGGTAGACCAGCGCTATTCGTTGCTGACCGGTAACAACCTGAACCCGCGCGGCTTCAACCTGGATCTGGAGAACGGCCTGCTGATCGATGACCCGCAAGGGCAATGGCTGGGGCCACGGGAGGCAGAGTTGACCGAGTTGCGCCGGCATGCGCCGAAGATCGGCTCGGCAGAGGAGTTGGGGGTCAAGGCCGAGCACCCCAAGGAAGTGCGCAAGTTCCTGCGGCGGCTGCGCTATAGCCGGCTGGAGCCGCTGATCAAGCGGGTGCTCTGAGGGATTCAAGCGTTTTTGTGGGCGCGGCCTTGTGTCGCGAAAGGGCCGCAAAGCGGCCCTAGACGTTGGTGTTGCTACCAAGATTGCCGGGGCTGCTCTGCAGCCCTTTCGCGACGCAAGGCCGCTCTCATAGAACTGCACATAACTCATTGAATTAGCGGGGCCCCTGTGGGAGCGGCTTTAGCCGCGAACACCGGCGCAGCCGGTGCCATGCACCGCGTTGGATTCTTCGCGGCTAAAGCCGCTCCCACAGGGTACGAGGATCGCTTGCGAATTCAGTTATCTGTGCGACAGCGCAGCCCAAAGGGCTGGGCAATCTCCCACAGTGACCGCAGTCAGGCTGCTGCACCTTTGGCCTCAGCCACCTTTGTTTCCTGTTTGCCCCGCGGCTTGAGCCGCGACACCGCAAACAGCACCACCGCCAACCCGACGACCTGATACAGCGAAATCTCCTCGCTCAGGATCGCCCACGATGCCAGCACCGTCAGCACCGGCCCCAGGTTGAGCGGTGCGCTTTACTGCGCCGGGGCCAGGCGAATACCACTCACCTGCACCTGATCACCGGGCTTGAAGCGGGCATTGGGCGAGCGATAGCGCTGGGTACTGCCGTCGTCATGGCGTACCACGTAGGCCGCGTCGCTGTGCCCGCTGCCTTGTTGCACGGCGGCGCCGCCAAATGCACCTAGGGCTGCACCGGCGATGGCGCCGAACGGGCCACCGAGCGCGGCGCCGACCATCAGACCGCTGACGCCGCCGGCGCCATAGCCCACCGTGTTGTCGGGGCTTTCCGAGAGCACCTCGTCGGCGCAGGCGGGCAGGGCGATGGACAGGGACATCGCCAGAGGGAGGAGGATATTTTTCATGATGTTTATTTCCGCAAGGCAGGTAGTGGCGAAAGAGAATGGTTCAGCTTTCGTGCCAGCTGGGCAGCCCTTGCAGATGGGCGTGTTGCGCTGGTGTGTTGTCATAACGACAGCGGTTTTTGTGGTGCAAATGACAGGCTGATGTCAATATGACATTCACTCGCACGGGTATCGGCCAGGGCTGGGCTATCATTTGCAGGCTGGTGGTGTAAGGCTCCTCTGAAAAGTCATCACGAGCGCATACAATCGGGCCTTTTCCTCGTCAACCAGATAGGCCAAACCGTTCATGGCGCTTGATCCACCCACGATGCTCACTATCTCGATCGCCCTGGCTGCCGCGGCTGCGTTGTACCTGGCGATCGAGTGGCGCAGCGTACGCGAGCCGTCGCTGCTGTTCTGGAGCGCAGGCTTTGCCACCATCACGATTGGTTCCACCCTGGCCTTGCTGCGCGGCATCGGTTTGTTGCTGATCGGTATCTGGTTCGCCAACGGCTTGCTGGTGGTGGCGCACTGGTTCTTCCTGATGGGGGTGTTGCGCTTCACCCAGGTGCGGCTGTCGCGTATATGGTTATCGGTCGTGCTGGTGTGGTTTGCCTTACTGCTGATGCCTGTTGGGCCGCAGTGGTCGAAGGTGATGCTGATGGTCAACTCGTTGCTGGTGGCGCTGTTGACGCTCAAGGCCAGCTGGCTGTTGCGGCCGCATGGCAAGTCGCTGAGTGTCGGCGCGGTGCAGTTGCGCTATGTGTTGCTGGTGCATGGGTTGTTCTATGTGGCCAAGGCGATCATTGCGATCACACCGGGTACGTTGATTGACCTGGCCACCTTCGGCGGGCTGATCATTCAGGTTTCGTTGGTCGAAGGTGCGATGGCGATCATGCTGATTGCCTTGTCGATGACCGGAACCGTGCGCTACCGGCGCGAGGAGCGGATTGCCCGCCTGGCAGCCCGTGACCCGTTGACGGCGCTGTACAACCGGCGTGCACTGGAGGTGCGGGCGGGGCCTTTCTTCAAGGCAGTGGATTCGGCGCAGCCCGGGGCCTTGCTACTGATCGACATCGACAACTTCAAGCTGGTCAACGACCTGCACGGGCATGTTGCAGGGGACCGCTTGCTGATTGCCCTGAGCGAGATCATTCGCACGGTGCTGCCCGAGCGCTCGCTGGCCGCGCGGCTGGGCGGTGATGAGTTCGTCATTCTGCTGTGTGGTGCGAGCAGCGAGCGGGTCATGGAGCTGGGTGGACTGCTGCGCGAGCAGTTCCAGCAGTACGCAAGCAAGACGGTACCTACGCCGCAGCCGGTCACCTTGAGCATCGGCGCCAACCTGTTCGACCAACCGCCGACGAGCCTGGCAGCCTTGATCGAGCAGGGGGATGTCGCCTTGTACCAGTCCAAGCGCGGTGGGCGCGACAGCATCCGCTTCGTCGAACGGCCGATGGCCGACCTCAGTTAGTAGCAGTTTTGCCTTGGCTTCTGCCTTTGCCTTTGCTTTTGCTTTTGCTTCTAAGCGCGCGATAGTTCAGGCGCCGCCGCTTGCGACTTCAGGAGGCCGCGCGAAGGGACTGCGGAGGGAGGTGACGGGCATGAATGCCCGTCAAGCGCTGAGGCCCCATGGATGGGGCCTGCAGCGCGTACTCCCGGGAGCAGGCCCGTAGCGAGGGGACCCCGGAGCGTAGCGTAGGGGCCGGATGATGGGAGCGGACGGTTTTTGGTTCCTTTTTGCCACGACAAAAAGGGACCCGCCGTAAGGGCGGAAAGGTGACTCAGCGCCACCATCGCGAATGAATGTCTACTAGATGTGAAGGCCCACATCCAAAAAGCCAAATAGCTGCAGGCCCCATCCATGGGGCCTCAGCAAGAATGGCGAATCAGGTCACCACCTGGTAGCACGGTACATACGCCGCGCCGCCAGGCAACTTCATCCGATGCTGGTCGACGAACGCCTGCAACAGCCGGCCCAGTGGGTCCAGCACGGCGCTGTCGCCACGGATCTGATACGGCCCGTGTTCCTCGATCAGGCGGATGCCCTTGTCCTTCACGTTGCCGGCGACGATGCCGGAAAACGCCCGGCGCAGGTTGGCGGCCAATTCGTGGGCCGGCAGCTCGCGCCGCAGGTCGAGGTCGGCCATGGCCTGGTGGGTCGGGTCGAACGGGCGCTGGAAGCTCTCCTCGATCTTCAGCAGCCAGTTGAAGTGGAAGGCATCGTTGCGCTCGCGGCGGAACTGCTTCACCGCCTTGAGCCCTTCGACCATGTGCCTGGCAACTTCCGCCGGGTCATCGATGATGATCTCGTACAAGCGATGCGCCGCCTCACCCAGGGTAGCGCCGACGAACGCGTGCAACTGTTGCAGGTACGGCTCGGCACTGCGCGGGCCGGTGAGTACCACCGGGAACGGCAGGTTCTGGTTGTCCGGGTGCATGAGGATGCCCAGCAGGTAGAGGAACTCCTCGGCCGTGCCGGCACCGCCCGGGAAGATGATGATGCCGTGGCCGACACGGACGAAGGCTTCCAGGCGCTTCTCGATGTCCGGCAGGATCACCAGTTCGTTGACGATCGGGTTGGGCGCTTCGGCGGCGATGATGCCCGGCTCGGTCAGGCCCAGGTAGCGGCTGCCGTGCATGCGTTGCTTGGCGTGGGCAATGGTGGCGCCCTTCATCGGGCCCTTCATCACACCCGGGCCGCAGCCGGTGCACACATCCAGCTTGCGCAGGCCCAGCTCGTGGCCGACCTTCTTGGTGTACTGGTATTCCTCGCTGCTGATCGAATGGCCACCCCAGCACACCACCATCTTCGGCTCCACGCCCGGGCGCAGGGTGCGGGCGTTGCGCAGCAGGTGGAAGACATAGTCGGTGATGCCCTGGGAGCTTTCCAGGTCGATGCGCTGGCTGGCCAGCTCGCTTTCGGTGTAGACGATGTCGCGCAGGGCGCTGAACAGCATTTCACGGGTGCTGGCGATCATTTCGCCATCGACGAAGGCGTCGGCCGGGGCATTCAGCAGCTCCAGGCGCACGCCGCGGTCCTGTTGATGAATACGCACCTCGAAGTCCTGATAGGCCTCAAGGATGGTCTTGGCATTGTCGACATGGGCGCCGGTGTTGAGGATGGCCAGGGCGCACTGGCGGAACAGGGTGTAAAGGCTACCGGTACCGACTTCACTCAGTTGCTGCACTTCACGTTGTGACAGCGTCTCCAGGCTGCCTTTGGGGCTGACGGATGCATTGATGACATTGCGTTGAGGCATCTAAGTCTTTCCTGTGCGGGTAAAACATCCTTCTTTGACAACACCATACCGAGAAATGTGGACGGCAACGAGGGGGGGCAACAAAAACCTCATCAGACCGAGCCGCCTGCTTCGCGGGTAAACCCGCTCCCACAGGTACGGCGCAGGTTCCGAAAGCAGCGCGATACCTGTGGGAGCGGGTTTACCCGCGAAGCAGGCGACTCGGTCTCAAGTCATCCCAACAGCTTCTGCACACCCAGGGTAATAGCCACGCCACCAAACACCAGCCAGAGGTTGAGAATCGCCCCGGTGGCCAGCGCCCGCGGCCCGGCCTGGCGAATCTGGCTGAGGCGCGTCTCCATCCCCAGCGCGGTCATGGCCATGGTCAGGGCGAAGGTATCCAGGCTGTTGACCGCCTGCGTCACGCTGCCCGGCAACACCTGCAGCGAATTCACCAGCACCAGCGCGAGGAAGCCGAAGGCGAACCACGGCATGGCGATGCGCCCGTTGCCCTGTGCCTGGCCCGGCTGGCGCGCGCGGCTGATCCAAAGGCCCACCACCAGCAGCACCGGTACCAGCAGCATCACCCGGGTCATCTTGACGATGGTGGCGATATGCGTGGCCTCGGGGCTGACGTTGCTGGCCGCACCGACCACCTGGGCCACTTCGTGAATGGTGCCACCCAGGAACAACCCGGCGCCCATGGCGTCCAGCTGCAGCCAGCCGGCATTGATCGCCAATGGGTAGAGGAACATCGACAGGGTGCCGAACAGCACCACGCTACCAACCGCCATGGCGCTTTTATGCGGTGCACTGCGCAGCGCCGACTCGAAGGCCAGAACCGCGGCGGCGCCGCAGATGGCGCTGCCGGCGGCGGTCAGCAAGGCGGTATCGCGGTCCAGCTTGAACAGCTTCATGCCGCACCACAGGCCGATCAGCAGGGTGCTGGACACCACCAGCAACGACACGATGAGCCCGGACCAGCCGACTTCGGCAATTTCCTGCAGGCTTACCCGCAGGCCGAAGAAGGCCACGGCAATGCGCAGCAGGCCGCGGGCGGAAAAGTTGATACCCGCCGCCCAGCTTGCCGGTACACTGTCACGCAGTGCATTGCCGTAAAGCGCCCCGGCGACGATACCGACGATCAGCGGGCTGATACCCAGGTTGGCGATGGCGGGCAGGGCGGCCAACTGGGTGACCGCAAGTGCGAACAACGCGACGAACAGGATGCCATTGAGCCGCCCTCGGGTAGAGAGGGTAGGTGCAAAGGCGGGGTTGGACGGAGCCGTGGCCATGTGAGTCCTCCGGAAAGGTGTTTCGACATTGCTTACGTTAATATGGTTATAAGCTTATAAAAAATCGTAATTTAGGATGGCAAATATCCGTTTAGCTGATATTTTTCATTCATGACCCCAGAACAACTGATAACGTTCGCCACTGTCGCCGAGCACGGCAACATCAGCCATGCGGCCCAGGCCCTGCACTTGTCGCAGCCGGCGGTGTCTGGCCAGCTCAAGCTGCTGCAGGAGGCCTTTGGCGAGCCGCTGTATCAGCGCGCCGGCCGTGGTGTGCGGCTGACAGCAGCCGGCGAGCAATTGCTGGCCCATGCCGAGCGCCTGCGCGAAACCTTCCGTCAGGCCCAGGCATTGCGCGAGGCCATGCGCGGGCTGGAGCGCGGTACCTTGCGCATCGGCGCCAGTACCACGCCGGCCAGCTACCTGCTGCCTTACCTGATTGCCGATTTCCATGCCCGCTACCCGGAGGTGCTGGTGAGCACTTCCAACGGCAATACGGCAGAAATCGTCGCTGCGCTGGACAGCGTCGATATCGCCCTGATCGAAGGGCCGCCTGGGCAGGAACTGCCATTGGGCACGGCGGTGACGGCGTGGCGGGAGGACGAGATCGTGGCCATCGTGCCGCGTGGTCATCCGCTGGCTGGCAGTGACCGACAGACGCTGGCGTCGCTGGGGGCTTACCCGTTGGTATTACGCGAGAGCGGCTCGGGTGTGCGGCAGATCGTCGAGCGGGCATTTGCCCGCAGCGGCGTGGCGATGCGCGTGGCGCTGGAAATTGCCGGCGTGGAAGGGGTGAAGGAGGCGGTGCGGGCCGGGATGGGGATTGGTTTTGTGTCGGCGATGTCGATCCGGCATGAGGATGGGGCGTTGCAGCGGTTGCAGGTTATGCCGCAGGCGTTGGTGCGGCGGTTTTCCATTCTGGTGCCGCATGCCGCTACCCCGTCGCGTGCGGCGGCGCGGTTTCTCGAGTTGTGTGTTGGCCTGCAAGAGGTGGGGTAACTGCACCGGGCTCTTCGCGGGCTCGCCCGCTCTTACAGGTACTGCACCCAAGAGCCGTGAGAAACCTGTGGGAGCGGGCAAGCCCGCGAAGAGGCCAGAACAGGCACCATCAAGCCACATGAAGACATTGATATGAACGTTGTCAAAAGAGTTTTAACTGTTGTCCTCGCCGGCGTCGGCGTCGGCGTTGTCGGTTCGGTGTTTGCTGATGATTCTCCCAAGGGTGGATTAGTCGACATGGCAGTGAGAGACCTTTCTGCCGTTCACCAACTGATCGTTTCCTCTCACCCAGGCGCCATAGATCAAGAAAATAAAGTTTTTACTGACTGGGTTGAGCGAGGTTATCAGGAGGCCAAACAGTTGGCCTTGCGTGTCCGCTCGGAAAGGGATGCTCAAGCCGTTCTGGGTTTCTATGTTTCAGGGTTCAAGGACGGCCATGTAGGCGTTTATCAATCCAGAAAAGGGAAGTCTTCCTGGGCCGGTTTCATGCTGGATATGCGAGGTGAGGATCTTGTTGTCGGTCGTGTGGCAAAGGCGTGGCCTGTCCCTTTGCCTCCAATCGGTTCGAAAATTATCTCATGTGACGGCAAGACAGTTCGGGAAATATTGGGTAATGAAATATCGCCCTACGTAGATCGCCGGTTGAATCTGAAATCGACCTGGGGGCACTTGGCTAAATTTTTGACCGTTGATGATGCGGACTATCCAGTGCTTGCCAGAAAACGGGCAGCCAATTGTCTGGCTGTTTTGCCGGGAGGAGTACAGCAGCATTTTGCTTTGGCATGGCAGGAGGACCGTGGGCAACTAAAGGATTTCCTGACTCGGCCTCAACCACCTCAGACCCTGAGAAACCTCGGTGGCGGGCGCTATTGGGTGCACGCATCGAATTTCGCACCTTCGACACCCGAGAACGCGTCCCTCGAAAAAATGCTCGACACGCTCGAGACTCTCGATGATGCCAAGCTGGTTGTACTTGATACACGTGGCAATCGCGGTGGTAACAGCTTGGTCGGGGCCAGGATCCTGTCTGCTTTATTGGGTGAACAGTTTGTTGAAAGCCTGAGTCAGTCCTCACGTTCGTATGCAATGTGGCGGGTCTCTCCTCTTGCGCTTGCAACACTGAATAGCGCTTTGGCCGGCATGGAAAGCGATTACGGAAAAAACAGCGACGCCTACAAATTTGTTTCAGGTATGCATGAGTCGATGAGCGCTGCGCTTGTGAAGCGCGAGGACTGGTTAAGACAGCCAGAGACGTCTTCGATCGATCAAGACCGTTTTAAGGATTCCAGTCCAAAACCATTCAAAGGTCAGCTTGTGCTGGTGACGGACTCATTCTGTTCAAGTGCCTGCCTGGATTTTGCAGATGCAGTTCTGGCCGTTCCTGGAACGACCCATTTTGGGCTGTCAACGAGTGGTGACACCTTGTATATCGATATTGGCTCCCATGTCTTGCCAAGCGGGGCTCAGTTCTGGCTGCCCTTGAAGGTCTGGAGAGGGCGAGTGCGGGGGAATAATCAAAGTTATGACCCGCAATATGTTTTCGATGGCGACATCAATGACACTCCAGCCGTTCAAAAGTGGGTGCTGAGCTACTTTTGAACCGCGAAGAGGCCAGCACAGGCACCCTCAATCCACCTGAAACACATGCTTCAGATAGGCCACGAAGTTCTCATCCCGGCACTGTGTCTTGCCCGGGCTGTCGGAAATCTTGGCCACCGGTGCCCCATTGCAGGCTGTCATCTTGATCACGATGTTCATCGGCTCCACCCCCGGTATATCGCAGGTCAGCCTGGTGCCAATGCCAAAGCTCACATTGATCCGCTCATGCAGCGCCCGGTACAGCCCCAGCGCCTTGGCAAGGTCCAGCCCGTCGGAAAAGATCAGGGTCTTGCTCTTCGGGTCGATCCCCAGCCGCTCATAGTGGGCAATGGCCTTTTCCGCCCAGGCCAGCGGATCGCCCGAATCGTGCCGCAGGCCATCGAACAGCTTGGCGAAGTACAGGTCGAAGTCGCCCAGGAACGCGTCCATGGTGATGCAGTCAGTGAGGGCGATGCCCAGCAGCCCCCGGTATTCCCGCACCCAGCATTCCAGCGCGGCAGCCTGGCTGTCGACCAGGCGCGGGCCGAGTTGCTGGTGGGCCATGAACCACTCGTGGGCCATGGTGCCGATCGGCTTGAGCTGGTATTCGCGGGCCAGATGCACGTTGCTGGTACCGACAAAGCGGCCCGGGAAGTCACGCTTCAGAATGTGCACCACCTCTTCCTGCACCCGGTAGGAGAAGCGCCGCCGGGTGCCGAAGTCGGCCAGTTGGAAACCTGCCAGTTCTTCGGCGCTGGCCTCGGCCTTCAGCCAGTCGAGGTTCTGATACAGGCGCTCGCGGACCTGCTCGATCACCACCTCGCGATAGCGGTAGCGGTTGCGTACCTCGCTGATGATCGCCAGCAGCGGGATCTCGTAGAGAATCACGTGCAACCACGGCCCGCGCACGCGAATCGCCAGTTGCCCGGCATCATCCAGGCCTACCTGTACATAGCGCAGGTTGAAGCGGAACAGGCTGAGAAAGCGGATGAAGTCCGGTTTGATGAACGGGATCTTCTCCAGGTAGGCGAGCTGGTCATGCGTGATGCTGACATCGGCCAGTTGCTCGACCTGGTAACGGATTTCCGCCAGGTAAGGTGCGAGGTTCTCGCCGTTACGGCAGCGGAATTCCCACTCCACCTCGGCGTTGGGGTAGTTGTGCAGCACCGCCTGCATCATGGTGATCTTGTAGAAGTCGGTGTCCAGCAGGTTCTGGATGATGCGTGGGCCGAAAACGCTGTCGCTCATGGGCGGTCTTCCTTGATCAGAGAGAGCTGGTGGTCGAGCGCGGCTTCGTCGCCGCAGAGGATCACGCCGTCGGCGGCCAGGGCGCCACACGCCTCGATGGCGCCTGCCTGGGTGAGGGCGCGGCAGGCCGGCAGGTACAACAGCACCCGGAAGCCGGCCTGGCGCAATTGGCGGGCGGTGGTCCTGACGCAATAGTCCAGGGCCAGGCCGCCGACGATCACCGCGCCCACCTGCTGCACCTTGAGGTACTCGATCACCCCGGTAGAGCGGCGTTCGGCCAGGTCGTGGTAGCAGGCGCCGTAGGGGTGCAGGTCAGGCTCGACGCCTTTCCACACGAAATAGTCGTAGTCGATAGGGGCCGGCAGCCCGGGCAGCAACTCGAAGCCGGGTGTGCCGGGGACGCAGTGGCTGACCCAGGTCAGGTCGGCGTTGGCCAGTTGCAGGGGCTGCAGCATGTGCGCGGGGTCGGCGACTACCCAGGCGGCGTTGGCCGGGTGGGCGTCCTTGCTGCCCAGGCGCAGATCGGCGCGCAAGGCCATGGTATTAAGATCTACCGCGATTTCATTGCCTTCGGGAACCGGCAGCTCTTGCGGCACGTTGCTGGTGAAGCCGTTCTGGGCGTCGACATCGAAACTGGCGATCTTCATGGCGGTTCTCCTCGCTGGAATGGATACATAATTCACTTGGTGTATTAAGTGTGTCAAGCAACTTTTGAAACGGGCTTTCTGCTTGCCTTACTTAGATGCTCTGGTGGATTATGGTGAGCTTGAACAAGGAGTCGCCCGGTGAATGCAGTCGAAGTCCTGGCCAGCGTCGATATCGTCGCCCTGCGCATGGCCCCCGAAGCTCAACATCTGCAGGTGCTGCTGCACCGTCGTGAGCGTGAACCGCATGCCGGCCAGTGGGCCTTGCCCGGGGTGATCGTCAATGGCCGCACCCCCGACACCAGCCTGGAAGCTGCTGCCGAACGCGCGCTGCGCGAGAAGACCCAGGTCGTACCGTGCTACATGGAACAGGTGGGCACCGAGGGCAATGCTTTCCGCGACCCGCGTGGATGGTCACTCAGCACCTATTACCTGGCATTGCTCGAACCCGGGCAGGTCGTCGAGGGCGAGCAACTGGCGTTTTTCGACTTGGACAGCGTATTGGCGCGCAAGGTGCTGTTGCCCTTTGATCACAACCTGTTGGTGGAGCGCGCCCGTGAGCGGCTGGCGGCGAAGACGGTGTACAGCAGCCTGCCGCTGTACCTGCTGGCGGAGAAGTTCACTGTGCTGGATGCGCTAGGTGCGGTGCAGGCGTGCCTGGGGCAGGCGGTGAACAACACCTCGCTGCGCAAACGCCTGGAGCGCTTGCGCGAGCTGGGGTGGGTGAGGGACACCGGGGAGAAGAACCAGCCCAGGCTGGGCCGGCCGCAGCAGTTGTATCAGTACACACCACAGGGGGAGCGGGCGTTCATGTTTGACCGCAGCCTGCTGCCTGAGGGCGCTTAGTCGCCTGTACCGACCTCATCGCCGGCAAGCCAGCTCCCACAGGTAAAGCATCAGGCTAGAGCCCTGTGATTACCCTGTGGGAGTAACTGTCTTGTGCTGCCTGTTCTGGCCTCATCGCCGGCAAGCCAGCTCCCACAGGTACTGCACAATGCTTGAGGCCTAAGCGGTCGGGTGGGAGCCGGCTTGCCGGCGATGAGGGCCGTTCAGGCAAGCACATTCATCAATGCGCGCAGCGGCTGGTATCGCCTTGTTCCGCTGGTGCCTTGCGCGCCGCCGCCAGGATGGTCGCCAGCACGATCAGCGCAGCGCCAGCGGCCATGCGCAGGCTTGGCTGCTCACCGAACAACCACCAGGCGCCGATGATCGCGTACACCGGCTCCAGCGCGATGATCATGCCGGCCGTGCGCGCTTCCAGGCCTTCCAGGCTCTTGACGAACAGGAACTGCGACAGCCCGGTGCAGAACACGCCCAACAGCGCCAGGTTGACCCAGTCGCTGCCAGCCAGGCTGGTATTGCCCAGGTGAGTGAAGGCAAACGGCGCCACCAGCGCGGCCACCACCACGTTCTGCCAGAACGCCACCTGCATGGCGTTCATGCTCGAGCCGTTGCGGCGGTTGGCCACGGTCAGCAGGGCGAACGCCAGGCCCGAGCCCAGGCCCCAGAGCAGGCCGACGGTGCCTTTGTCGAGCAAGTCGAAGGTCGGTACCACCAACACCAGACCGGCCGTGACCATCAGCAGCAGCAAACCTTGCACGGCACCGATACGCTGGCCGAACACGCCGCGCTCGATCATGGCGATGAACGCCGGGAAGCTGGCGAAGCCCAGGGTGGCCACGGCCACGCCGCCAACCTTCACGGCGATGAAGAAGGTTACCCAGTGGGCAGCCAGCAGGGCGCCGGTCAGGCCCAGCACCGGCAGGTTGTGCAGGGTGAGGGCGTCGAGCAGGCGCGTGCCCTTGAGCCCGGCGACGAAGCCCAGGGCGATGAAGGCGAAGGTGGCGCGGCCGAAGGTGATGATGCTGGCGTCGGCCTCGATCAGGTGACCGAGGATACCGGTCAGGCCGAACAGCACAGCGGCGATATGGGCAACGCACAGGGCGTTACGGTGGCCGGTGGCAGCACCGGCTACGGGGATTGAAGTCGCGATCATGGCAGTCAAGTCTTCACAATGTGGCGCGCGCAAACACTCCCGGCTGGCGCGGCGCGGGTCTCTGATACTGGGAGTTTTATCGTTATGAGCCCGGACGAACTGCCCGGTGCAAAAAGGCGCCACAGCGTTGGAATTGTGAAGCGAGGCTGTTTTACTCGCGAATACCGCACCGATCAGCCCACGGCGCGGGGCTGGTCGATGTGTGTATTATTTTTGTAGACACAGTTCTGAAGCCGATCGCGGGCGACGTGTGCTTGTCTGATCGCGACATCGGTTGTTGCCTTGCTGCGCCGCGTCACTCGTCGCCGTAGTTCATGATCGACAACAGGCGGATGGGTACCTGCACCAGCTGCTCGGGGCCGTGCGGGGTCTCGCCGTCGAAGGTCAGGCTGTCGCCGGCCCGCATGTGATAGAGCTGGTTGCCGTGGCGGTACACCAGTTCACCCTCCAGCAAGTGGAGGAACTCGGTGCCGGGGTGGGCGAAGGTCGGGAACTCTTCGCTGGCGTCGTCCATGGTCACCATGTACGCCTCGAAGTTCTTCTTCGGCCCCCTGGCGTGATTGAGCAAATGGTAGGTGTGGCCTTTCTCGGTACCGCGGCGCACCACCTCCAGCCCTTCACCGGCTTTCACCAGCAAGGCATTGCCGTCGGGCTGATCATATTGGCTGAACAGCTTGGCCATCGGCATGCCCAGCACATCGCACAGGCGGCTGAGGGTGTCGAGGCTGGTGGACACCTGGGCGTTCTCGATCTTGCTCAGCATGCCTTGGCTGATGCCGGCGATGCGCGCCACGTCGGCGAGCTTGAGGGACTGGGCCTGGCGCTGGCGCTTGATCTGCAGGCCCAGGTACTGCTCCAGGCGAAGGCGCGGTTCGGTTTCGGTTGGCATCGAATGTCCTGCACGGTTTCAGTTCAAGAATAAAGTTTTCGCACTGGGAAAGTGCGAAATGCAGCTGCGGTGGCTGCATCTTTCCTCGGGTGAAAACAAGTTTCCCATAAATGGAGCATGGAAATCTGCTTGGGTTTTGTGCTGGCCGTACCGGCCTCTTCGCGGGCACGCCCGCTCCCACAGGCCCGCTAAGAGGCCCGAACAGGCAACACAAGGTTGCACCCTGAACAAAGTTGGCAAGCACATTGCATTCCTGTGAGGAAAGTAAGTTTCCCATGCGGAATCATTGCCCCTTACCCAGGAGTGTTCAACCCATGTTGCCAGCAGAAACCCAGCGCACCCTCGATCAGCACGGCATCAAGTACGTGCTGGCGCAGTTCGTCGATATCCATGGCTCGGCGAAGACCAAATCGGTGCCGGTCTCGGGCCTGAAGATGGTGGCCGAGGAGGGCGCCGGCTTTGCCGGGTTCGCCATCTGCGGCATGGGCATGGAACCGCACGGCCCCGACTTCATGGCCCGCGGCGACCTTTCCACCTTGATCCCGGTACCGTGGCAGCCGGGTTACGGCCGGGTGGTGTGTGTAGGCCACGTAAACGGCCAACCCTGGCCCTACGACAGCCGCTACGTGTTGCAGCAGCAGGTGCAGCGCCTGGCCGACAAAGGCTGGACCCTGAACACCGGCCTGGAGCCCGAGTTCAGCCTGTTCCGCCGCGACGAGGATGGCAAGCTGCAACTGGTGGACGCTTCCGACAACCTCGACAAGCCGTGCTACGACTACAAGGGCCTGTCGCGTTCGCGGCTGTTCCTCGAACGCCTGACCGAGGCGTTGCAGCCGGTGGGCTTCGACATCTACCAGATCGACCACGAGGACGCCAACGGCCAGTTCGAGATCAACTACACCTACAGCGACGCCATGGAGTCGGCCGACCGCTTCACCTTCTTCCGCATGGCCGCTGGCGAGATCGCCAACGACCTGGGGATGATCTGCTCGTTCATGCCCAAGCCCGACCCCAAGCGCGCCGGCAATGGCATGCACTTCCACCTGTCGCTGGCCAGCAGCACCAACAAGAACCTGTTCCATGACCCGTCCGACAGCAGCGGCATGGGCCTGTCGAAGTTGGCCTACCACTTTGCCGCAGGCCTGTTGGCCCATGGCCCGGCGCTGTGCGCCTTCGCCGCGCCCACGGTCAACTCGTACAAGCGCCTGGTGGTCGGCCGCTCGCTTTCCGGCGCCACCTGGGCCCCGGCGTTTGTCGCCTACGGCGCCAACAACCGCTCGGCGATGGTGCGCATCCCCTATGGCCGCCTGGAGTTCCGCCTGCCGGACGCTGGCTGCAACCCATACCTGGTCACCGCCGCGATCATCGCTGCCGGCCTCGATGGCATCGACCGTCAGCTGGAGCCGGGCGAGATGTGCAACGAGAACCTCTACAACCTGAGCCTGGAAGAGATTGCCGCACGCGGCATCAAGACCTTGCCGCAGTCGTTGAAGGAAGCCGCCGACGCCCTGGAGGCCGACCCGCTATTCCGCGAAGTGCTGGGCGCCGAGATCGTCGACGAGTTCATCAAGCTCAAGCGCATGGAGTGGGTGGAGTACTGCCGCCACGTCTCCGACTGGGAAATCCAGCGTTACACCGAATTCTTCTGACCGCCCCCAATCCCTTGGGCGGCCAGCACGAACGCGGTCGCCCACTGCCTAGTAAGGAGCATCACCATGTGTGGAATCGTAGGTCTGTACCTGAAAAAACCCGAGCTGGAAGCCCAGCTCGGCAAGCTCTTCGAACCCATGCTCGAAGCCATGACCGACCGTGGCCCGGACAGCGCCGGCTTTGCCATCTACGGCGACGAAGTGGCCGATGGCTGGGTCAAGCTGACCCTGCAGGCCACTGACATCAACTACCCCTGGGCGGCGCTGATGGGCCAGCTGGAAGGGCGCCTGGGCTGCTCGCTGGACTGGTTCCAGAACGCCAGCGCCGCCGTGCTCAAGGTGCACACCAACGAGGCGTCGGCCCGCCAGGCCCTGAGCGAACTGGCCCCTGACGTGCGCATCATGAGCGCCGGGCAGAGCATCGAGATCCTCAAGGGCATGGGCCTGCCGGCGGAAATCTCCAGCCGCTTCGGCCTGGTCGGCATGAAAGGCAGCCACATCATCGGCCATACCCGCATGGCCACCGAAAGCGCCGTGACCATGGAAGGCAGCCACCCGTTCTCCACCGGCGCCGACCTGTGCCTGGTGCACAACGGCTCGCTGTCCAACCACTTCCGCCTGCGCCAGGAGCTCAAGCGCGAAGGCATCAGCTTCGAGACCGACAACGACACCGAAGTGGCCGCCGGCTACCTGACCTGGCGCCTGCAGCAGGGCGACAGCCTGGCCCAGGCCCTGGATGGCGCCCTGGAAGACCTGGACGGCTTCTTCACCTTCGCCATCGGCACCCGCAACGGCTTTGCCGTGATCCGCGACCCGATCGCCTGCAAGCCCGCCGTGCTGGCCGAGACCGACGACTACGTGGCCATGGCCTCGGAGTACCAGGCGCTGGCCAGCCTGCCGGGCATCGAGCACGCCAAGGTCTGGGAACCGGCCCCGGCCACCCTGTACGTCTGGGAACGCGAAAGCGCCTGACCTGCCACCGAACCACTGGAGAACCACATGAAGACGATCGACCTTTCCAGCACCTCGGTGCGTGTCCTCAACCAGTCCTTGCACGGTGAGGTGCAGGACCACGAATGGCGGGTGACCCACCCCGACGGCAAGCACAACCTGGCCGTGGGCATCAACGCCGCCGTGGCCGTGGATATCGAAGGCCACGCCGGCTACTACTGCGCCGGCATGAACCAGCAGGCCAGCGTCACCGTGCATGGCAACGTCGGTGTCGGCGTGGCCGAAAACATGATGTCCGGCTCGGTGCGGGTCAAGGGCAGCGCCTCCCAGGCCGCCGGCGCCACTGCCCATGGCGGGCTGCTGGTGATCGAAGGCGACGCCGGCGCGCGTTGCGGTATTTCCATGAAGGGCGTGGATATCGTCGTCGGCGGCAGCATCGGCCACATGAGCTGCTTCATGGGCCAGGCCGGGCGTTTGGTGGTGTGTGGCGATGCCGGCGATGCGCTGGGCGATTCGCTGTACGAGGTGCGCATCTACGTCAAGGGTGCGGTGCAGTCGCTGGGCTCGGACTGCATCGAGAAAGAGATGCGCGCCGAGCACCTGCAAGAGCTGCAGGAGCTGCTGAACAAGGCTGGCCTGGAGCACAAGGCTGCCGATTTCAAACGCTACGGCTCGGCTCGCCAGCTGTACAACTTCAAAGTCGACAACGCCAGCGCGTACTGATCCAGGAGCATTCCCATGAGCGAGCAATTCCCCCCGGTACTGCGTGAGTCGGCCACCTTCGACCGCCTGACCATCCAGGAAATCCAGCGTGCCGCCGAAACCGGCATCTACGACATCCGTGGCGGCGGCACCAAGCGCCGCGTGCCGCACTTCGACGACCTGCTGCTGCTCGGTGCCAGCGTGTCGCGCTACCCGCTGGAAGGCTACCGCGAAAAATGCGGCACCGATGTGCTGCTGGGCACCCGCTTCGCCAAGAAGCCGATCCACCTGAAAATTCCGGTGACCATCGCCGGCATGAGTTTCGGCGCGCTGTCGGCCAACGCCAAAGAGGCGCTGGGCCGTGGTGCGACCATCGCCGGCACCAGCACCACCACGGGCGACGGCGGCATGACCCCGGAGGAACGCGGCCAGTCGCAACACCTGGTGTACCAGTACCTGCCGTCGCGCTATGGCATGAACCCCGATGACCTGCGCAAGGCCGATGCCATCGAGATCGTCCTTGGCCAGGGTGCCAAGCCGGGCGGTGGCGGCATGCTGCTGGGCATGAAGGTGACCGAGCGCGTGGCCGGCATGCGCACCTTGCCGATCGGCGTCGACCAGCGCAGCGCCTGCCGCCACCCGGACTGGACCGGCCCGGATGACCTGGCGATCAAGATTGCCGAGATCCGCGAGATCACCGACTGGGAAAAACCCATCTACGTGAAGATCGGCGCCAGCCGCCCGTACTACGACGTAAAGCTGGCGGTGAAGGCCGGTGCCGATGTGATCGTGCTCGACGGCATGCAGGGCGGTACCGCCGCGACTCAGGAAGTGTTCATCGAACACGTCGGCATCCCGATCCTGCCGGCCATTCCGCAGGCAGTGCAGGCGCTGCAGGAAATGGGCATGCACCGCAAGGTGCAGCTGATCGTTTCCGGTGGTATTCGCAACGGTGCCGACGTGGCCAAGGCCATGGCCCTCGGGGCTGATGCGGTGGCCATTGGCACTGCGGCGTTGATCGCGCTGGGTGACAACCACCCGCGGCTGGATGCCGAACTGAAGAAGATCGGCTCGGCGGCCGGTTTCTATGACGACTGGCAGAACGGCCGCGACCCGGCCGGCATTACCACCCAGGACCCGGAACTGGCCAGGCGCCTGAACCCGGAGGAGGCCGGGCGCCGCCTGGCCAACTACCTGCGGGTGCTGGTGCTGGAGGCGCAGACCATGGCGCGGGCGTGTGGCAAGTCGCACTTGCACAACCTCGACCCGGAGGACCTGGTGGCGTTGACCGTGGAGGCTGCGGCGATGGCGCGGGTTCCGTTGGCGGGGACCGCCTGGGTGCCGGGGCAGGCGCAGTATTGAGTTGACCGTCGGGGGCCGCTTTGCGGCCCTTTCGCGACACAAGGCCGCTCCTACAGGGGACCGCGTATCGCCCCCCTGTAGGAGCGGCCTTGTGTCGCGATGGGCTGCAAGGCAGCCCCAGGGCACCCCCACCATTCACACAGGAGTGACTCCATGAGCACCTCCCCCTCGCTGTAATCCGGCCTCTTCGCGGGCTTGCCCGCTCCCACCGGGACACCACAGCCTTCGAGGCCGGTGACATCCTGTGGGAGCGGGCAAGCCCGCGAAGAGGCCGGCACTGTTTGAATCAGTGCCCCATGGCCACCTTGGCACTCATCTGCCGGCGACGGTAGGCGCTGTCACGGCTGGCCAGCCACCAGTACAGCGGCGAAGTAACTGCCAGCCCCACCAGCCACGACAGGTCCGCTCCGTTGATATGCTCGGAAATCGGCCCGACATACAGTGGCGTGTTCATGAACGGGATCTGCACCACGATGCCCACGGCATAGGCGATCAGCGCCTGCGGGTTGTAGCGCCCGTAGATGCCGCCATCGACCTGGAAGATCGACTGGATATCGTAGTCACCCTTGTGGATGGCATAGAAGTCGATCAGGTTGATCGCTGTCCACGGCACCAGCACCACCAGCAGCACCAGCACCATGTCGACGAAGTGGCCGATGAAGTCCGCCGAGGCGAACACTGCCACCACGCAGCAGGCCGTCAGCACTACCAGCGACAGCACGGCGCGGCTCTTGGCGGTGGGGATCCAGCGGTGGGCGAAGGTTTGCACCAGGGTGATGATCGACAGCACTGCGCCATACAGGTTGAGGGCGTTGTGGCTGATCACGCTGAGCAGGAACAGCACCAGCATGATCGGGCCGAGGGTACCGGTGGCCAGCTTGACCGCGTCCATGGTGTCCATGCCGGCCGGGATCGCCAGCACCGCCACGGCGCCGAAGATGAACGACAGGCTCGAACCCAGGGCCGAGCCCAGGTAGGTAGTCCAGAACGTCGAGCTGACCTTCACGTCCGCCGGCAGGTAGCGCGAGTAGTCCGACACATAGGGTGCAAAGGCGATCTGCCACAATGCCGCCAGCGACACGGTAGCCAGCCAGCCGGCCAGGTTGAAGCCGCCGCGGGTGAGGAAGTCGTCGCTCTGCACGTGGCTGAAGATGTAGCCGAAGCCGACCACGATGCCGATACCCAGCACCCAGGTGCCGATGCGGTTGAGCACGTGGATGAAGCGGTAGCCGATGATGCCGATGATGCCCGAGCCCAGCGCACCGATGACGATGCCCACCGGTACCGGCACGGCATCGACCACGCCGTGCAGCGACTTGCCGGCGAGGACGATGTTGGAGGCGAAGAAGCCGATGTACATGACCCCGGCGATCACCACCACCAGCAGCGCGCCGAGCGAGCCGAACTGGGCGCGGCTCTGGATCATCTGCGGGATGCCCATCTGCGGGCCCTGGGCCGAGTGCAGCGCCATCAGTACGCCACCGACCAGGTGGCCGACCAGGATGGCGACGATGCCCCATACCAGGTTCAGGTGGAACAGTTGCACGCCCAGCGCGCCTGTGACGATGGGCAGCGGCGCGATGTTGCCGCCGAACCACAGTGTGAACAGATCCCTTACCTTTCCATGGCGGTCTTGCGGGGGCACGTAGCCGATCGTGTGTTTTTCTATGAGGGGTGCCGAATTGGCTGCACTGGTCATGACTGACTCCAAGGCAAGGTAGGGCATCGGGAGCTGCCCGGGGGCGTGCCGGCGAAGGGCGACGCGTTCTTGTTGGAGCGATGATGCGGGGCGCGGGGATAACGAGAAATTAGTAAATATGTGCCCATAAACCTTAAAAAACCTAAGGCTGACAAAAGGTTAAGCGGGGGACGGTAGCAAGGAGGGTGCCAGGGGGCGGGAGGGCTTGGGCTAGAGGGGGTTGGGCCTTGTGGAGGCTAGAAGCGGTGTGCTTTGGTGGGGCGCCGTGCGCGTTTGCAGGGCAGATAAAAGATCGCCTGTGCCGGCCCTTTCGCGGGTGAACCCGCTCCCACAGGTACTGCGCATGGCTTGAAATCAATGCGGTCGAGGTGGGAGCGGGTTTACCCGCGAAAGGGCCGGCACAGGCAACAACGCTACATCGGCAACAACCGATCCTGTATCACCTCTTTCATCACCAGGGTCGAACTCAACCGCTTCACATTGGGAATGCTGGTCAGCTGCTCGTCATACAGCTTCTGGAACGCCGGCAAATCCTTGGCCACCACATGCAGCAGGTAATCCGGGTCGCCAAACAGCCGCTGCGCCTCGACGATCTGCGGGATTTCGGCCAGCGCCGCTTCAAAGTCCGCTACCGGCTGGCGAGTGACTTCGCGCAGGGTCACGAACACCAGCGCGGCAAAGTTCAGCCCCAGGGCGCTCGGCGCCAGGCGGGCGTGATAGCCAAGAATCGCCCCTGATTCCTCCAGCGCCTTCAAGCGCCGATGGCAGGGCGACAGGCTGAGCCCCACACGGTCTGCCAACTCGGTCACCGATAGCCGACCGTCTTTTTGCAGTTCGGCAAGGATTTTTCGATCAGTCCTGTCCATCGAGAAGGATCTTCCAGTTATTGAGGGCTATTGGGGAATATACGGAAGAAAATCCCTCGGCGGAATCCGTAATCTTTCGTCATCCCAAAGCAGTGGAAAAAGGAAGATTCAAGTGGCTCTCAGTGTTCTGACGGCGTTCTGGGCCGTGTCGATGCTGTTCGTGATTACCCCGGGCGCGGACTGGGCCTACGCCATTTCGGCCGGCATGCGCGGGCGCTGGGTGATGCCCGCAGTGGCGGGGATGTTGTCGGGGCATTTCCTTGCGACCCTGGTGGTGGCGGCCGGGGTCGGCAGCCTGCTGGCCGGGCACCCGCTGGCGCTGACCTTGTTGACCCTGGCGGGGTGCACCTACCTGCTGTGGCTGGGTGGCAACCTGCTGCTGAGCCCGGCATTGCCGGCGGCCGGGCAGGATGGTGCGGGGGAGTCGGGGTCCCGCTGGGCATTGAAAGGGTTTTGCGTCAGTGGCCTGAACCCAAAAGTGTTCCTGCTGTTCCTGGCGCTGTTGCCGCAGTTCACCGACCCGCAGTCGAGCTGGCCGGTGCCGTTGCAGATCTTGCTGCTGGGCCTGGTGCACCTGTGCAGCTCGCTGGTGATCTACTCGCTGGTCGGTTATGGCGCCAAAGCCGTGCTGAGCACCCGGCCAGGGGCGGCGAAGCTGGTTGGCCGGGTGTCGGGGGTGGCGATGATCACGGTGGCCCTGGGCTTGATAGCGGGTCAAATAAGTTGAATTCACTGGCCTCATCGCTGGCAAGCCAGCTCCCACCGGTTCAATGCCGGGCCTGAGCCATGCGGGGTACTTGTGGGAGCTGGCTTGCCGGCGATGAGGCCAGTACAGACGATAGACAAAGCCTCGGATAAACTCGCAGCACTTCAACGCACAACCAGGACGTGCCCCATGCCCGAAACCACGCAACTGCTCACCTTCGCCCTGATCTGCCTCGGCATGGTCCTGACCCCGGGGCCGAACATGATCTACCTGATCTCCCGCTCGATCTGCCAGGGCCGCAAGGCCGGGCTGATTTCGCTGGGTGGTGTGGCCCTGGGCTTCGTCATCTACATGTTCTGCGCCGCGCTGGGCATCACCGCCCTGGTGATGGCCGTGCCTTTTGCCTACGACGCGCTGCGCATCGGTGGCGCGCTGTACCTGTTGTACCTGGCCTGGCAGGCGCTGCGCCCTGGTGGCCGTTCGCCGTTCCAGGTTCGCGACCTGCCTGCCGACAGCCCGCGGCGGCTGTTCACCATGGGCTTTGCCACCAGCCTGCTAAACCCCAAGATCGCCGTCATGTACCTGTCGTTGATGCCGCAGTTCATCGAGCCGGGGCATGGCAGCGTGCTGCTGCAGTCGCTGGTGCTGGGGTCGACGCAGATCGCCATCAGCGTTTCGGTCAATGCACTGATCGCGATCATGGCAGGGTCCATCGCCGTATTCCTCGCCGGTCGCCCGCTGTGGCAGCAGGTTCAGCGCTGGCTGATGGGTACGGTGCTGGCGGGCCTGGCCGTGCGCATGCTGGCCGAAGGGCGGCGTTGACCGCTAGGCCTCAGGCGGCGGCTCCTGGGGCAGGTACAAGGTAAAGGTGGTGCCCTGGCCCGGGACACTGTTCACCTGCACATCGCCCCCGGACTGCTTGGCAAAACCGAACACCTGCGACAGCCCGAGCCCTGTGCCTTCACCCGGTGCCTTGGTGGTGAAGAACGGGTCGAAGATGCGCTCCAGCAGTTCGGCGGCAATGCCGACACCACTGTCGCTCACCGAAATCGCCGCGAACTGGCCCGGCTGTGGCGCCTGGCCGCGCAGGGCGGGCAGGCGCTGGTCGGCCTGCAGGCGCAGCTGCAAGGTGCCTTCGCCGGCCATGGCATCGCGGCCGTTGAGCATCAGGTTGATTACCGCGGTTTCCAGCTGGTTGAGGTCGGCGCGGATATGGCAAGGCGCCTGCGGTAACTGCAGCTCGACCTGGATCCGCGCACCGGTGGCCGTGTCGAGCATGTCGGCCATGGCCTCCAGCCGGGGCCCGGCCTCGAACACTTGCGGGCTCAGGGCCTGGCGGCGGGCGAAGGCCAGCAACTGGCCGGTCAGCCTGGTACCGCGGTCGACGGTGTCGGACATGGTCTTGAGGTAGCGCTCGCGGCGCTGTGCATCGAGGTTGGGGCGCTGCAGAAAATGCAGCGACGAGCGAATGATGGTCAGCAGGTTGTTGAAGTCATGGGCCACGCCGCCGGTCAGCTGGCCGATGGCTTCGAGCTTCTGGGCCTGGCGCAGCACGGCTTCGGTATGCAGCAGCTGGGTGGTGCGTTCGTCGACGCGCTGTTCGAGCGTGGCATTCAGCGCCTCCAGTGCCGCCATGGCCTCGCGCACTTCGGTGTGGGCCTGCACCCGCTGGACATGCGCCCAGGAGCGCTCGGTGACTTCGCTGATCAGCGCCTGTTCATAGAGGGTCCACTCCCGTGGCGCCTTGTCGTGGATGGCCATCAGCGCGGTCAGCCGGCCGCCTTTGATCAGGGGCATGCAAATGGTCGCGGTAATGCCGATGGCCTGGAAGGTGGCAGCTTCCTCGGGGGACAGCTCGCTCAGGTTGTCCTGGATGACCAACGGCAGGCCACTGCGCAGGCGGTCGAGCGCCAGCTTGCCGAAATCCTGCAAGCGATAGCGGCCCAACAGATGCGGCGAGCCGGGCGCCACGGCGTCACCGCAGATGGTGAAACCGTCTTCGTCGGGCTCCATCACCGCATAGGCGCAACTCGACAGTTGCAGGTGTTCGACCAGCATGCGCGTGGTAGTGGCAAGGATCTGGTCCGGGTCGGTGGCGTCGGCCACGGCACGGCCCAGGTCGTCGAGGAATTTCAGGCGCTGGTTGGCGAGCACGCTGGCGGTGGTTTCGGTGACTGTATCGAGCATGCCCAGCACCTTGCCGTCGTGGTCGCGGATGGGGCTGTAGCAGAAGGTGAAATAGGCCCGTTCGGGGCCGCCGTTGCGGTCGATGACGAGCGGGAAGTCTTCGATGTACACCGCCTCGCCGGCCAGGGCGCGGTTGGCCATGTGGCCGATGTCGGCCCAGGCTTCCTGCCACACGGCGCGGAAGGGGATGCCCAATGCCGAGGGCTTTTGCCCGAGTATCTGCGAGAAGGCGTCGTTGTGCAGGGTGAGCAGGTCAGGGCCCCAGAGCACAGCTTGTGGGAAGCGCGAGGCCAGGCACAGGGCCAGGCTGGTTTTCAGCGAGTCGGGCCAGTGCTGCAGCGGGCCCAGTGTGGTGGCGGCCCAATCGTGGTTGCGGATGCGCTCGGCCATCAGCCCGCCGCCGTCTAGCCATTTTGCCATGTGCTCTGCTGGTCCTTTTGCGTAAGGCCTTAAGGGTGCATCCAGAATAGACGTTTGGCGAGAATTTTTGGTGGCTGTACCGGCCCTATCGCCGGCAAGCCAGCTCCCACAGGACTGCACATGACATGAAGTCGATGCGGTCCAGGTGGGAGCTGGCTTGCCGGCGATAGGGCCGGCCCAGGCTAGCGAATGAAGTGCACCTTGCCAGTGTCGTCATTGCCCATGTAGATGCCATAAACCCCGGCCTGCCGCTCGAGGATATAGCGCTCGAGAATCTGCCGGATTGCCGGGTAGTAGATTTCGTCCCACGGGATCTCGTCCGGCTCGAAGAACCTGTACGCCAGCGTTTCCGCCCCGTACTGCCCGGTTTCCTCGATGGCGATGGCGCGGAAGATGATGTAGACCTCGCTGATCCTCGGGACGCTGAAGATCGAGTACGGCGAGACGATTTCGGCACGTACGCCGCTTTCTTCCCAGACCTCGCGCAGGGCCGCCTGCTCGGTGGTTTCGCCGGCCTCCATGAACCCGGCCGGCAAGGTCCAGGTGCCGGGGCGCGGCGGGATGGCGCGCTGGCACAGCAGGTACTTGCCATCACGCTCGATGATGCAGCCGGCGATGATCTTCGGGTTGATGTAGTGGATGTAGCCGCAGCCGGTGCAGTGCAGGCGTTCGTGGGTGTCGCCTGTGGGAACGCCCCGGGCCAGTTCCGTGGTGCAGTGCGGGCAGTAGCGCGGGGCGTTGGGCATGATCGCTGGCCTGTGGGTGGCTTAAATGCGTGGGTCCTTCAAGGCCAGGGGCTCGACCATCTCGCGCACCTTGACGTTGTCATCCTGCTTCTGGCGCAGGTAGTCCAGGGCCACCTTGGCGGCGGCGCGGACGTGGTCGACCGAGGCCTGATGGGCAACCAGCGGGTCGCCGCTCTTGATCGCCTCGACGATCTTTTCCATTTCGCGGTTGCTGGCGCCGCGGCGGTTCTCCTGCGACACCGAGGTGGCGCGCAGGTAGCTGATGCGCGCCTGCAACTGGCGCAGCTGCTGGGCCGCCACCTGGTTGCCGGAGCCTTCCAGCAGCACATCGTAGAAGCCTTGTACCGAGTCCAGCACCTGTTGCAGTTCGCCTTCCTCGAGGGCTTCGCGGTTGACCTCCAGCGCGCGTTCCAGGGCGCGGATGTCCTTGGCCTTGGCGTTGAGGGTGAACAGCTGCACGATCAGGCCTTCGAGCACGCAGCGCAGCTCGTAGATGTCGCGGGCGTCTTCCAGGGTGATGATGGCCACGCGCGGGCCCTTGGCGTCGGCGAATTCCACCAGGCCTTCGGACTCCAGGTGGCGCAGGGCTTCACGCACCGAGGTGCGGCTGACGCCGAGACGGTCGCAGAGGTCGCGCTCGACCAGGCGGTCGCCTGGCAGCAGGTGGAAATTCATGATCGCGGCGCGCAGCTTGTCGAGCACGATTTCGCGCAGGGTAACGGGGTTGCGGTTGACCTTGAAGCTGTCGTCGAGTGGCTGGCGTTTCATCAAGTGCGCTCTTAAAGAGGCTGCCCGGCCGCAACCGCAACAGCACCACGAACCTTGGGTGCTCCTTGCGTGGGTTCGAACAGCCCGGTGTTAACGGGTTGACTCCGCATCGGCTTCAGCGAACGCTTCGCGGGCCAGGCGGAAACTGTCCACCGCCGCGGGCACGCCGCAATAAATGCCGACCTGGAGCAGGATCTCGCGAATCTGTTCACGGCTCAGGCCATTACGCAAGGCGCCGCGAATGTGCAGCTTGAGCTCGTGGGGCCGGTTGAGCGCGGAAATCATGGCCAAGTTTATCATGCTGCGCTCTTTGAGCGACAAGCCTTCGCGGCCCCAGACGTGGCCCCAGCAGTATTCGGTGACCAGCTCCTGCAACGGCTTGGTGAAGTCGTCGGCGTTCTGGATCGAGCGGTTGACGTAGTCCTCGCCCAGCACCTGGGTGCGGATCTGCAGGCCTTTTTCGTACTTTTCATTGCTCATGTGCAGTACTCCGGAATAAAACAGGGGACGCAACCGAGGGTGAGACGATAACGCGGCCCCTAAAAAAAGGGTGAAACAGGGGCCGCTGTGCGGCCCATCGCCGGCAAGCCAGCTCCCACAGATACAGCGCAGGGCCACAGGCCTGTGGAATCCCTGTGGGAGCTGGCTTGCCGGCGATGGGCTGCACGGCAGCCCCGGCGATCTCAAGGTCAGCCCAGGGGCGGCAGGGCGCCCAGCTTGCCCTTGTGGTAGACCATCGGGGTCACCGGCTCGGCCGGCAGCACCAGGTTCTTCACCGCGCCGACGATGATCGCGTGGTCACCGCCGTCGTACTCGCGCCACAGTTCGCACTCGATGATCGCCGTGGCCTTGGCCAGCAGCGGGTTGCCCAGCTCGCTCAGGTGCCAGTCGATGCCTTTGGCCTTGTCCTTGCCCTTGCCGGCGAAGGCATAGGCCTCGGCGGTCTGGTCGGCGGACAGCAGGTGAATCGCGAACTGCTTGCTGTCACGCAGGATGGGGTAGGTGTCGGAGGCGTAGTTGGGGCAGAACAGCACCAGCGCCGGGTCGATCGACAGCGCGCTGAACGCGCTGGCGGTGATGCCGACGATGCCACCGTCGGCGTCGAGGGTGGTGACCACCGTGACGCCGGACGGGAAGGAGCCCATCACGTCTTTGTAGATGCCTGGTTCGATCATCTTGTGCTACCTCTTAGCGCATCACAAACGGGTCGGGCATCGGCGCGGTGGACAGGTTGATCCACACGGTCTTCAGCTCGGTATAGGCCAGCACCGAATCGATGCCGCTCTCACGGCCGTAGCCGCTGTTCTTGAACCCGCCGATCGGCGCCATGGCCGACACGGCACGGTAGGTGTTGACCCAGATGATCCCCGAACGCACGTCGCGGGCCAGGCGGTGGGCACGGCCCAGGTCGCGGGTCCAGATGCCGGCGGCCAGGCCGAACTGCGAGTCGTTGGCGATGGCCAGGGCCTCTTCCTCGGTCTTGAAGCGGATTACCGCGGCAACCGGGCCGAACACCTCTTCCTGCATGATGGTCATCGAGTTGCTGTCGCACTCGAACAGGGTCGGCTCGTAGAACCAGCCGTCACCCTCGACTTCGGCACGCTTGCCGCCCATGTGCAGCTTGGCGCCTTCGGCCTTGGCCGCGGCCACCAGGCCTTCGACAACGGCCAGCTGTTGCGCGGTGGCCATGGGGCCCATTTCGCTGGCATCGTCCTGCGGGTTGCCGATGCGGATGCGCTTGGCGCGAGCGATCAGGCGTTCGACGAACTCGTCGAAGATCTCGTCCTGCACCAGCAGGCGCGAGCCGGCCACGCAGCTTTGCCCGGAGGCGGCATAGATGCCGGCCACGGCGCCGTTGATGGCGCTGTCCAGGTCGGCGTCGGCGAAGATGATGTTCGGCGACTTGCCGCCCAGCTCCAGCGACAGCTTGGCGAAGTTCTCGGCGCTGCTGCGCACCACGTGGCGGGCGGTGGCGGCGCCGCCGGTGAAGGCGATCTTGCGCACCAGCGGGTGGCGGGTCAGCGCCGCGCCAGTGCTGGGGCCGTAGCCGGTGACCACGTTGACCACACCCGCCGGGAAGCCGGCCTCGAGGGCCAGGCGGGCCAGCTCGAGGATGGTCGCCGAGGCGTGCTCGGACGGCTTGAGCACGATGGTGTTGCCGGCGGCAAGGGCCGGGGCCAGCTTGATTGCGGTGAGGTACAGCGGGCTGTTCCACGGGATGATCCCGGCCACCACGCCGATCGGCTCATGCACGGTGTAGGCGAACAGGTCGGGCTTGTCCAGCGGCAGGGTGCCGCCTTCAAGCTTGTCGGCAAGGCCTGCGGTGTAGTGGAAGAACTCCGGCAGGTAGCCGACCTGGCCGCGGGTTTCGCGGATCAGCTTGCCGTTGTCACGGCTTTCCAGCTGGGCCAGGTGTTCCTTGTTTTCGGCAATCAGGTCACCCAGGCGACGCAGCAGCTTGCCGCGCGCGGTGGCGGTGATGCTGCGCCACTCCTTGCTGTCGAAGGCACGCTGGGCGGCCTGCACGGCCAGCTCCACATCGGCCTCGTCGGCGTCGGGCAGTTGCGCCCAGGCCTGGGCGGTGGCCGGGTTGAGGCTGTCGAAGGTCTTGCCGCTCTGGGCATCGCGCCATTGGCCGTCGATGCACATCTGGAAACGAACGAGGGTCATGCAACAATCCCCTTGGCGGATTCGGTGAGGGTGCGGGCTTGCGCGAGGAAGTCCAGCAGCATCTTGTTGACTTCACGCGGTGCTTCCACCGGCATCATATGCCGTTGCTCGGCGAGGACCACGCTGTGCGCGCCAGGAATGCTGGCGGCGAGCTGGCGGGTCATGGCCGGGGTGGAGCCCGAGTCGAGTTCGCCGGTGGCGATCAGCGTCGGCACCTGGATACTGGCCAGGTCGGCGGCGCGGTACATGTCCTGGGTGGCGAACAGCGAATAAGTGGTGTGGTAGCCCTGCGGGTCGTTGCTCGCCAGCACCTGGCGAATGGCGGCGACCTGCGCCGGGTTGGCAGCCTTGTATTCACGGCTGAACCAGCGGTCGAGCGCGGCGTCGACGTTGGCGTCGGGGCCCAGCTGCGCAGCCTGGGCGGCGCGGGCGATAACGCCGGCACTCTGCTCGGGGGTGCGGTTGAACACGCTGTTGAGCACTACCAGTGCGGCCAGGCGCTGCGGGTAGCCGAGGGCGAACGCCCGGGCGACCAGGCCGCCCATGGAGAAGCCGATCACGGTGGCTTGCGCGATCTGCAGGTGGTCGAGCAGTTCGGCGAGCTGGGCGGCATAGCCTTCCAGGCCGATGTCGGCTGCCGGCAGTGCGCTCTGGCCGTGGCCGAGCATGTCGTAGGCGATGACGCGGTAGTCGTTGGCCAGGCCAACGAACTGACCGCCCCACATTTCCTTGTTCAGGCCCACGCCGTGGATCAGTACCACGGGTTGGCCCTGGCCGACGGACAGGTAGCTGGTGCCGGCGGGTGTGCGTTCAGCGACAGGCTGAATCATGGAGGGCGCTCCTTGAAGGTCGGGCGCGGCGGGTAAGCACGCCACGCCCCGGCCCGTCTTGGTTGTTGTTATTGAGCGTTGGCTTTTTCGGCAGCCAGTTCTTCCAGGTCGATGTAGCGGTTGCCGATGCGCGGGTGCAGGCGGCCGCCGTCGGAGGCGCCCAGGACCACGACGATTTCATCGGCGCGCGGGGCATCTTCGATCTGCATTTCCAGGGTGATGTAGTGCGAGCGCAGGCCTTCGTCGTCCTTCTGCATCATCGGGATCTGGATAGAGGTGCCCGGGCCGCCGCGCTTGTTGGTGAAGCTCAGGTAGCTCTTGGCCTGTACCGCTTCGCGGTAGTGGTTGCCGAAGCGCAGGGTGTGGATCACCGCCGAGGCGTGTTCGATTTCGCCGTCGGCACCGACGACTGCGGCCTTGCCGTAGGCTTCGATCTTGTCGGCGCCGCCGATGGCTGCAGTCAGGCGCTCGACCATCAGGGCACCCAGGTCCGAGCAGTTGGCACGGATTTCCGGCTTCAGATCTTCAACGAAACCGCGACCGGCCCATGGGTTCTTGATCACGACGGCCAGGCCGACCATGGTCACCGGCTTGTCGGTGGCCTTGCCGCCTTCGATGCGGGTCTCTTCGGAGTAGGTGACGATCTTGCGGATTTCGAAACTCATGGGTGGCTCCTGGTGAGGGTTATCAGCTCTTGTTGTCTGATGGTATACCATAATATTTGTTGCGCAAGAGGTGGCTGGAAATTTCTCTTGCGAGGGGACGAAAGGTGGCCTGATGCCTTGATTCCTGTGGTTTCTGTGCTGCCTTTTCGCGGGCTCGCCCGCTCCCACAGGGATCGCACGGCATTCATGGCCTGTGCTGTCCCTGTGGGAGCGGGCAAGCCCGCGAAGAGGCCGGTGCAGGCTTCAAAAAAAAGCCCGCTCACGCGGGCCACAGGGCCCACGGGAGCGGGCGCGTCCCGCAATGTTTCAGGTAATGGGAAATCAGGCGAACGCCGGCACCACTTCCTTGATGAACAGCTCCAGCGATTTCTTCTTCTCGGCGTGGGGCAGGCTGTTGTCGCACCAGAAGCTGAACTCGTCGACGCCGAGTTCCTGGTAGTACTTGATACGCGCGATGATCTCTTCCGGCGTGCCGATCATGGTGTTCTTGCGGATGTTCTCCAGCTCGAACGCCGGCACTTCGGCAAACTTCGATTCCGGGCTCGGCTCGAGGAAGCCGTTGACCGGGGTGGTCTTGTTGCCGAACCAGGCATCGAAGGTGCGGTAGAAGCGCGAGATGGCCTTGGCGCCGACCTTCCAGCCTTCCGGCTCGGCCGGGCTGTGCACGTGGGTGTGGCGCAGCACCATCAGTTGCGGGCGCGGCACGCCCGGGTTGTTGTCCAGGGCAGCCTGGAACTTGTTCTTCAGGTCCAGCACTTCCTCGTCACCCTTCATCAGCGGGGTGACCATGACGTTGCAGCCATTGGCCACGGCGAAGTTGTGCGAGTCCGGGTCGCGGGCGGCGATCCACATCGGTGGGGTGGCGTTGAACGGCTTCGGCACGCTGGTGGAGGTGGGGAACTTGTAGACTTCGCCGTCATGGGCGTAGTCGCCTTCCCACAGCTTGCGCACCACCGGCACCATTTCGCGCAGGGCCTTGCCGCCGTCGGTGGCCGGCATGCCGCCTGCCATGCGGTCGAATTCGAACTGGTAGGCGCCACGCGCCAGGCCCACTTCCATGCGGCCATTGCTGATCACGTCGAGCAGGGCGCATTCGCCCGCCACGCGGATCGGGTTCCAGAACGGCGCGATGATGGTGCCGGCGCCCAGGCGGATCTTGTCGGTGCGCGCAGCCAGGTAGGCCAGCAGCGGCATCGGGCTTGGCGAAATGGTGTATTCCATGGCGTGGTGTTCGCCGATCCACACGGTGCTGAAACCGCCGTTCTCGGCCATCAGGGTCAGTTCGGTCAGGTCTTCGAACAGCTGGCGGTGGCTGACCTGTTCATCCCAACGTTCCATGTGCACGAACAACGAAAATTTCATGGGGCTTTCCTCAACGCTTGAAAGGGGCTGGCGCCTGGCAGGGTTGGCGCCAGCGGTCTCGATTCAGAATAGGCTTCAGGCAAAGGCCGGCAGGCTGGCCATCTTGCCGCGGCAGTACACCATCGGCCGTGGCGCCTCTTCAGGGACGATCAGGTTGTGCACCTTGCCGACCATGATGGCGTGGTCGCCACCTTCGTATTCGCGCCACAGTTCGCATTCGATGACCGCGGTGGCACCGGCCAGGATCGGGTTGCCCAGTTCGCTCAGGGACCACTCGATGCCACTGGCCTTGTCCTTGCCCTTCTTGGCGAAGGCATAGGCCTCGGCCTGCTGTTCACCGGACAACAGATGAATGGCGAAGCGCTTCTGCCTGATCAGCACGGGGTAGGAGTCGGAGGTGTAGTTGGGGCAGAACAGCACCAGCGGCGGGTCCATCGACAGGGAGGAGAAGGCGCTGGCGGTCAGGCCGACGACCGAGCCATCGTCGTCCAGGGTGGTGATGACGGTAACGCCGGACGGGAAGGAGCCCAGGACATGCTTGTAGACGGTTGCGTCGATCATCTGGTGTACCTCTATAGGGCTGCGGTGGTCCGCGGTTTTTATCGTTGATGTGTCTGATGGTATACCGTAATACCTATTTTGCAAGCGGAATTTTCAAGCGAGGGTATTGCGCGATGAACGGCTCAAGCCCGCGAATACCGTGGGTTTGAGCGGTGAGGCGGTTTGCCGCAGGGGTTGCGCGAGCGGATCAGTGGGCGTTTTTTCCTACGGATCAGTGTTGTCAAAAGTTTGGAATACCATAATATGGTCCGCAGCTGAGAGGCCGCCTAGATGCGGTTTCCTTACAAAGATAAAAACGACCTTTCGAGCTGAATCCTATGTCCCAACCGTCGTCGCAACACCAGTTTGTCGAGAATCACACGGTCGATTACGTTCCACCTGCCGAGCGCCACGGGAAGGCGCGCGACCTGTTCACCCTCTGGTTCAGTACCAACATCGCGCCACTGCCCATCGTCACCGGCGCCATGGTGGTCCAGGTGTTCCACCTGAACCTGTTGTGGGGCCTGGTCGCCATCGTGCTGGGCCATCTGGTCGGGGGCGTGGTCATTGCCCTTGCTTCTGCGCAGGGACCGCAGCTGGGCATTCCGCAAATGGTGCAGAGCCGTGGCCAGTTCGGCCGCTACGGCGCCTTGCTGATCGTGTTCTTCACCGCGCTGATCTATGTCGGTTTTTTCATTTCCAACATCGTCCTGGCGGGCAAGACCATCCACGGCATCACCCCGAGCGTGCCGATGCCGGGCGCGATCGTGATCGGGGCGCTGAGTGCCACCGCCATTGGCGTGATCGGTTACCGCTTCATCCACATCCTCAACCGCATCGGTACCTGGGTGATGGGTTCGGCGTTGCTGGCCGGTTTCATCATGATGTTCGCCCAGGAACTGCCGGCCGACTTCTTCAGCCGTGGCGCGTTCAACCTGTCGGGCTTCATCGCCACCGTGTCGCTGGGCACCATCTGGCAGATCAGCTTCTCGCCGTATACCTCCGACTACTCGCGCTACCTGCCGCGTGAAGTGGGCATTGCCAAGCCGTTCTGGGCCACCTACTTCGGCGCTACCCTGGGCACCATCCTGTGCTTCAGCTTTGGTGCGGTGGCGGTGCTGTGCGTGCCGGAAGGCACCGATGCGATGGACGCGGTCAAGCAGGCCACCGGCTGGCTGGGCCCGATCCTGATGGTGCTGTTCCTGCTCAACATCATCAGCCACAACGCCCTCAATCTGTATGGCGCGGTGCTGTCGATCGTGACCGCGATCCAGACCTTCATCGCCGAGTGGACGCCGAGCATCAAGGTGCGGGTGGTGCTGGCTGCGGTGATTCTGGTGGGCTGCGGCATGGTCGCGCTGAATGCCTCGGCGGACTTCATCGGCCAGTTCATCGGCCTGATCCTGGCACTGCTGCTGGTGCTGGTGCCGTGGGCGTCGATCAACCTGATCGACTTCTACCTGATCAAGAAGGGGCAGTACGACATCGCCTCGATCTTCAGTGCCGACGGCGGCATCTATGGCCGCTTCAACCACCACGCGATCATTGCCTATGCCTGCGGCATCCTGGTGCAGTTGCCGTTTGCCAATACGTCGCTGTATGTGGGGCCGTATTCCAATATCGTCGAAGGGGCTGACCTGTCGTGGCTGTTCGGCCTGCTGGTGACGGTGCCGCTGTATTACTGCCTGGCGACCCGGGGCAAGGCTGCCGAGAAGGCGGGGCGGGTTGTGAGTGTCAATGACTGATAGAGAGTAGTTGCAGGTATTGGGGCCGCATTGCGCCCCCTTCGCGGGCACGCCCGCTCCCACAGGAATAGTGCAGCTCCCTGTGGGAGCGGGCATGCCCGCGAAGGGCCACGATGTGGCCCCGGCTATTTCAGCTCAAACCTTGAACTGTGCCACCAGGCCATTCAGGTCCACCGCCAACCGCGACAGATCCTGCGCCGCCGCACTGGTCTGGTTGGCCCCCGCCGATGTCTGCATCGCCAGGTCGCGAATGTTCACCAGGTTGCGGTCCACCTCCCGCGCCACCTGCGCCTGTTCCTCCGAGGCGCTGGCAATGACCAGGTTGCGCTGGTTGATCGAGGCAATCGCCTCGGCAATCACCTCCAGCGCCTGACCGGCGCCTTGCGCCACCTCCAGCGTGCCGCTGGCGCGGCCCTGGCTGCTGTGCATCGCCGTCACCGCCCGCTCGGTACCGTTCTGGATCCCGGCAATCATCTGCTCGATCTCGGCGGTCGACTGCTGGGTACGGTGGGCGAGGGCGCGTACCTCATCGGCCACCACGGCAAAGCCACGGCCCGCCTCGCCGGCGCGGGCCGCTTCGATGGCGGCATTCAGCGCCAGCAAGTTGGTCTGCCCGGCAATCGCGCCAATCACGTCCAGCACGCGGCTGATCTCGTTGGCATTGTTGGCCAGCTGTTCGATCTCGGTCGAGGTACCGGTCACGTCAGCCACCAGATGCTGGATGGACGCCAGCGCCTGGTTGACCCGGTCGCGGCCATCACGGGTGGTCTGGTCGGCGCCCTTCGAGGCGTCGGCGGTGCTGACGGCATTGTTCGCCACTTCCTCGACCGCCGCAGTCATCTGGTTGACGGCGGTGGCCGCCTGGTCGATCTCCGCGCTTTGCTGGTGCAGGCCGCGGCTGGTGTCTTCGGTGACGGTGTGCAGTTCCTCCGAAGCCGAGGCCAACTGGTCGGACGAGGCGGCGATCTTGCGGATGGTGTCGCGCAGGCTGCCCTGCATGCGGCCCAGGGCGCGCAGCAGCAAGGCTGGTTCGTCGCGGCCGATTACACGGATGTCCTGGGTTAGGTCGCCGGTCGCCACGCGTTCGGCCACGCTCACCGCATCGGCCAGCGGCACGACGATACTGCGAGTGAGCATGGTGGCAATGGCGACCAGGGCCAGCATGATCACCAGCAGCGAGACAATGATCGCGGTGAACGCTTCGTCAGCCACGTCGCTGCTGAGCTGCGAGGCCTGTTCGGCACCTTTGCCGTTGTAGGCGATCAGCGCCGCCATGGCCTGCATCATGCTGTCGGCGCGCTGGGTCAGGGGGCCGTTGATCTGCTGCCTGGCGTCTTCCATGCGGCCAGCAACAATGTCCTTCAGTACGCGTGCTTGCAGCTCGAGGTATTGCTGGTGCGCGTTATTGAAGGTGTCGAACAGGGCGCGGTCATCGGCGGCGGTGATGGTACCTTCGTATGCCTTCAGGCCATCCTTCATCTCGGCATTGGTGTCGTCGAGCAACTGCAGGTTGCGGCTGCGTTCGCTGGGGTTGTCGTCCAGTGCGGTACGCAGGGTGAGGGCGCGGGCGCGGCCAAGGTTGCTGCTGATTTCGCTCAGGGCCACCACGGCGGGCATCCAGTTGACCCGGATTTCGTCCGTGGCCTTGTCCATCTGCCGGGTTTCATAAAGTGCGGCAAGGCCCATGAACAGGACCAGGATACCCAACAGGGCGAACACGCAGGCAGCGCGAATGCCGATCTTCAAATTCCTTAATTGCATGACATGCTCCTTGACGGTGGCGTGCAGGCCCTCAGGAGCTTGGGCGGGTGGCCGGGTCACCGGGTGTGGCGCCAGGCTCTGGAAGCGCTGCGGATTCAGTTGTGTGCCTCACCCTCTTGAATTCTTTTTGATTTGAATGATGCCATATGGCCATCATTTTCGAACAGTCATTTCATGTCATGACATCAAAGGACAAAACCGCCATCAGGTGGCGGTTTTGTCAGTTCGCTGCGATCAGACGATCGCGATCAGCGGGTCAGCAGCGGCCAGTGCCAAGGCGCGATCAGCCGCTGGCGGGTAGATCCACACCGAGTTGATCTGGCGCTTGAGGTTTTTGCCTTCCTGGCCGTGCAGCTTCAGTTCGCGCTCCCAACCCTCGCTGAACGTCGCGCCCCATTCGCCCAGGTCCAGGCAGGTGACGTACTTGGGCTGGCGGTACACCACCGGCTGCAAGCCGAGCAGGTCGGCCGCGGCGTTGTTGCCGGAGTGGCGGCCCATGGGGATGGCGTGCTGGCAGGTCATCAGGGCGTGGTTGCCCAGCTCGTCCACAGCGGCCCAGGCAGTATCGCCTGTGGCGTACACATGGTCCTGGCCCAGCACCTTCAGGTGGCCGTCCACTTTCAGCCGGCCGAAGTTGTCGCGCTCGCCGGCAACTTGTGCGGTCAACGGGCTGGCCTTCACGCCAACGGTCCAGATCACGGTGTTGCTGGCGATATGCTCGCCGTTGTCCAGGGTAACGCCACCGGCATCGACAGCCACCACCGAGGCCCCGGTCTTCCACTCGACCCCGGCCTGTTCGCAGGCAGCGATGATCGACGGCGTGATACCGGCGCCCAGCGCCGTACCAACTTGCGCACCACGGTCGACCACCACCACCCGCACCGCTGCACTGGCGCCGAGGATGGCACGCAGGCGGGCAGGCATTTCCGTAGCGGTTTCGATACCCGTGAAGCCACCACCGCAGACCACCACGGTGTTGCGTGCAGGCGAAGCGGGCTGGGCGGCCAGGCCGACCAGGTGCTGTTCCAGGCGCATGGCCGATTCCATCTGGTCGACATCGAATGCATGTTCGGCCAGGCCAGGCACCGCCGGGCGTGCGACCTGGCTGCCGGCGGCGAGGATCAGGCGGTCGTAGGCGATCTGTTGCCGGTGCCCCTGGGCGTCGGTGTAGCTGACGCTGCGCCCTTCGGTATCGATGCTGTCGGCGTTGCCCGGGATGAAGTGAATGCCCACGGCTTCGAACAGCTCGCCCAGCGGGGCCTTCATGCCGTGCACGTCGGCCTCGTAGAAGCGCGGGCGGATGCGCAGTTCAGGCTGCGGAGCGAGGACGCTGATGTTGATGTCGGCACGCTGGGCCTGATCGAGCAGGCGCGCAGCGCTCAGGGCGCTCCATACACCGGCAAAGCCGGCACCGATGATGAGGATGTTCGATTTCATGAAGGTGCTCCGCAAGGTTCGAAAGGGGCTTCGAGGGCGGGTTGTGTGCCTCTCGAATAACTACGACTGTATTGATCGTAGTTTGTGCGTGCAAGTCTTTTTTTCCACATGCCGACACTCCGCATCACCATTTCGCGGCTCGAATAGCTGTATTTACTGGGCTTAAGGGAAAAACAAGGCCGACCGGCGGCAGCTTTGCGCTTTGCGGTGCGGATGCTATCGGCGTATTATTTGCGACAAGATTGGTCGGAGATAGATATGTCGCTCTACAGTGCTGGCGTCGAATACGGTATCCATTGCCTGCTGTTCCTGGTGGACGAGCGGGGCGACTCGCGCGAGTCCAGCGTGCGCGACCTGGCGGAGTTGCAGGGTGTACCCCAGGAGTACCTGGCCAAGGTCTTTACCAAGCTGGCCCGTGCCGGGCTGGTGGCCGCCACCGAGGGCGTGCGTGGCGGCTTCCGGCTGGCGCGGCCGTCGGATGAAATCACCGTGCTGGATATCGTCAATGCCATCGATGGGCCAAAGAAGATCTTCGACTGCCGCGAAGTTCGCGAGCGTTGCAGCCTGTTCGAGGGTTCGCCGCCGGGTTGGGCGACCGAGGGCACCTGCGCGATCCATGCGGTGATGCTGGGTGCGCAGAAGCGCATGGAAGAGGCCCTGGCGCAGCAGACCATCCTTGATCTGGCGCGGCGGTTCGGGCGCAAGGCGCCGGCCGAGTTCGGGCAGAAGGTCAATGCCTGGATGGGTGAGCGGCGGGAGGGCAAAGGGGCAGGGGATATTCCGGTCAGTCAGGTCTGAATCTGCTGCCAGTGCCGGCCTCTTCGCGGGTAAACCCGCTCCCACAGGTACCCCACAAGTTCCAGAGATTCTGATATCCCTGTGGGAGCGGGTTCACCCGCGAAGAGGCCAGTGCAGGCTAACGCCCCTCATGCTGCCGCCGATACGCCCCCGGCTGCACCCCCACCGCCTTGGCAAACGCCCGGGTAAACGCCGCCACCGACTGATACCCCACCTGCGCCCCCACCTGCTCCACGGTATGCCCCGCCCGCAGCAACTGGCTGGCATGGCGCATGCGCAACGCCAGCAGTACTTGCCCCGGCGACTGTCCCGCCAGTTCATTGAAACGCTTGAAAAACGCCGACCGCGACAACCCGGTGCAGGCGGCCATGCTTTCCAGCGTCCACGCTTGCCCCGGTTGCTCGATCAGCTGCTCCAGCAACCCGGCAAACGCCGGTTGCCGGGCGAGGGCGACCAGCCCGCCCAGCGATTGCCCGGCATGCACCTGCTGGCGCAGCACATACAGGAACAACAAGTGCGTCAGCCGCTCCAGCAACGCCTGTGACGGCCCGGTGGCGCGCCGGCATTCCTCCAGGATCAGCTCGAACAACGCCCGCGCCGCATGCCCGGCCGGTTCATCGGCGCGCAGCAATATCCAGTCGGCCAGGCCGTCGACAATCAGCGCCGACAGGCCCGGCCTGAAGTGGAAGAAACCACATACCAGCCCCACGCCATCGACCGCATCGGCGTCCATGGCCTGCATGTGCTGGCGTGGCTGGGCGCAGGCACTGGCCGGGTCCTGGTCGCTGGCCAGGCGATAGCCAAGGTCGCGCAGCAGGAACACCGCATCGCCGGCCTCCAGGCGCAGTGCCTCGGGCTGGCCGTCGATGTGCAGCCAGCAATGCCCTTGCACCACCAGGTGGAAGCTGGCCCGGCCCATGCCTTCGGTGCTGGCGTGCCAGCCGCCGCAGTAGCGGCCCACATGAAACAGGCTGGCATCGAGCTCCAGGCCCTCTAATAACCAATCGACAAGGTGGCTGGACGAAATCATCTAATGCAAAGACTCAAGAGCAAGGAAAGGCGACTGATGAATATGGAGGGTAGTTCTTATAACCAACAGACTGTAGTGACACCCATCAAAGGAGACCACTCCATGTCCTCGCGCATTACTTTACACACGCTGCAGAGCGCCCCGGAAGCGGCCCGTCCGTTCCTCGAGAACGCCCAGAAGAATTCCGGCTTCATCCCCAACCTGCTGGGCGTGCTGGCCAATGCCCCGGCGGCGCTGGAAACCTACGTGACCGTTTCGGCACTCAACGGCAAATCCGAACTGAGCCTGGCAGAGCGCGAAGTGGTGCAGCTGATTGCCGCCACCCAGCATGGCTGTGACTTCTGCGTGGCCGGCCACACGGCCGTGGCCCTGAACAAGGCCAAGCTGCCGCAGGAGGTGGTCGATGCCCTGCGTGCCCGTGGCGAGCTGCCCGATGCCCGGTATGAAACCCTGGCCGCGTTCGCCCGCGAGGTCATCGCCACCCGTGGCAATGTCAGCGAGGCCACTTACCAGGCCTTCCGCGCAGCCGGTTTCAGCGAAGGCAACGCCCTGGAGGTGATTCTGGGCGTGAGCCTCGCAACCCTGTGCAACTTTGCTAATGTGTTCGCCCAGACGCCGCTCAATGACGAGCTCGGCAAGTACCGCTGGCAACCTTCTGCATGATCCGCGCGTGACACCGGTCGTACCGCGATCGTTGTAGGAGCGGCCTTGTGCCGCGAATGGGCCGCCAAGCGGCCCCGGCGTTTTCAAAGGAGCAAGACCATGCAAGATTGTGCATTTCGACACTGGCTGGATGCCAATGCCGAGGCCATTGACCGCGGCCAGTGCGAGCCGCAGCTGGTGCTGGCGCAAATCGCCGAATCGCAGCTGCTGCGGGTCGGTGTCGACCCGGCCCTGGGCGGCACGGGCGGGCAGGTGACCGACGCGGTCGAGGCCATTGCCGCGATCGCCAGCCGCTCGCTGGCAGCGGCGTTCGTCTGCTGGGGCCAGCGCGCCTTCATCGAATACCTGTTGCACAGCCCCAACCAGCCCCTGCGCGAGCGCCTGTTGCCGCGCCTGCTGACTGGCGAACTGGCCGGCGCCACCGGGCTGTCCAATGCCATGAAGTTCCTGTCCGGCATCGAAGCGCTGCAGGTGCGCGGGCGCCCGCAAGCCGATGGCTGGCAGCTGGAAGGGCGCCTGCACTGGGTGACCAACCTGCGCAAAAGCGGCTTCGTGGTGGCTGCGGCTATCGAAGACGAAGCCGGCGGTGCACCGTTCGTGCTGGCCATTCCGTCCGACGCGCAGGGCCTGGAGCGCTCCGACGACCTGCAACTGATGGGCCTGCAATCGAGCAACACCGCGGCACTGGCCTTCCACCAGGTGCAATTGCAGCGTGGCTGGTTGTTGCACGAAAATGCCCGTGAGTTCCTGCCCCGGGTACGCCCGGCGTTCCTGGCGCTGCAGTGCGGCATGGCCATTGGCCTGGCGCGGCGGGCGCTGGCGGAAGTACAGGCACACCTGCATGGCCGTGCCTCGTTCCTCGACGAAGCACGCCAGGTACTCGGCGAACGCCTGGAAAACACCGTGAGCGAGCTCAAGCAGGGCCTGCTCGATGGCCGCTTCCAGCAGCAGCCGGCAGCCTTGTTCAAGCTGCGCATCACCCTGGCCGAAAGCGCTGCCGACGCCGTGCAACTGGAGTTGCAGGCCAGTGGTGGCAAGGCCTACCTCAGCGAGTACGGTGAAGGCTTTGCCCGCCGCTGGCGCGAGTCGGCCTTCGTGCCGATCGTCACGCCCAGCCTGGTGCAACTGCGCGCCGAACTGCAACGCCAGGCGGGCGCGGCATGAGCCAAGTGTTGCTCGAAGCCCGCGACATCAGCCTGGGCTACCCGCGCGAGGGCGGCTGGCAGGCGGTGCTGGCGCAGTTCGACCTGCAGCTGGCACCCGGCGAAGTGGTGACCATCCTCGGCCCCAGCGGGGTCGGCAAGTCCAGCCTGCTGCGGGTACTGGCCGGCCTGCAGCAGCCCCGCGGTGGCAGCGTGACCCTGCACGGCCAGCCGCTGCAGGGGCCGCACCCACGCCTGGCAGTGGCCTTCCAGGACCCGAGCCTGTTGCCCTGGCTGAGCCTGGAGAAGAACGTCGCCTTCGGCCTGGACTTCGCCCGCCAGCCAAAACTTGCCGCCGCCGAACGGCGCGCCCGCATCGACCATGCGATTGCCGCCGTGGGCCTGGCCCATGCTCGCGGCCAGTACCCGGCGCAGTTGTCCGGCGGCATGGCCCAGCGCACCGCGCTGGCCCGTTGCCTGGCCCGCCAGCCCGAAGTGCTGTTGCTCGACGAGCCTTTCGGCGCGTTGGATGAAGTGACCCGGGCCGACATGCAGCAACTGCTGCTGCAACTGATCGCCACCCACAACACGGCGGCGGTGCTGATCACCCACGATATCGACGAAGCCCTGCTGCTGTCCGACCGGGTCCTGCTACTGGGCAACCACCCAGCGCATACCCTCGGCCAGTGGCGCATCGACCTGCCGCAACCACGGACGCAGCGGGTCGAGGAACTGGGCGCCTTGCGCATCGAAATTCTCAAAACCCTTCGGCGGGCAAGCCGCACAGTCGAACCTACCCCAACCCCGTTGCCCTCGGAGGCTGTCCATGTGCATGGATGACTGCTGTTCCTCTTCTTCGCGTCGCGATTTCCTCAAGCTCGGCGCCATGCTCACGGCCGCCGGAGCACTGCCGTTGCTGTCGAGCCTGCGGGCCCGTGCCGCCGCCGAGCCGGACGCGCCAGTGCGTATCGGCTACCTGCCGATCACTGACGCCACGCCACTGCTGGTGGCGCACAACAACGGCCTGTTCGAGGCCGAAGGCATCAAGGCCGAGCGCCCGGTGCTGCTGCGCAGCTGGGCGCAGGTGATCGAGGCGTTCATCTCCGGCCAGGTCAATGTCATCCACCTGCTGTCGCCGATGACCGTATGGGCCCGCTACGGCAGCAAGGTACCGGCCAAGGTGGTGGCCTGGAACCACGTGGGCGGTTCAGGCCTGACCGTGGCCCCGGACATCAGCGACATGAAACAGCTGGGCGGCAAGACCGTGGCCATCCCGTTCTGGTACTCGATCCACAACGTGGTGCTGCAACAGATGCTCAACGACAACGGCCTGACCCCGGTGTCGAAGCCGGCCAATGCGCCACTGGCCGGCAACGAAGTCAACCTGCTGGTATTGCCGCCGTCCGACATGCCGCCGGCGCTGGCCAGCAAGCGCATCGCTGGCTATATCGTCGCCGAGCCATTCAACGCCCTGGCCGAGAACCTCAAGGTTGGCCGCGTGCAGCGCTTTACCGGCGATGTGTGGCGCAACCACGCCTGCTGCGTGGTGTTCATGCACGAGCACGACCTGAACAACCGCCCGGAGTGGTCGCAGAAGGTGGTCAACGCCATCGTCAAGGCCCAGCACTGGACCCGTGATCACCGCGCCGAGGCCGCTGCATTGTTGTCCAAGGCCGGCCCCAACAAGTACACCCCGCATGAACCAGCGGTGCTCGGCAAAGTGCTGGCCCCGGCCGCCGAGGACCGTGCCGGTTACATTGCCAGTGGCGCCATTCGCCACCAGCAGTGGGACGAAAAGCGCATCGATTTCCAGCCTTACCCGTTCCCCAGCTACACCGAAGAGCTGGTCAAGCGCCTGAAAACCACCCTGATAGAGGGTGACAGCGCGTTCCTGGCCGGCCTGGACCCGGCACAGACCGCCCGCGACCTGGTCGACGACCGCTTCGTGCGCAACGCCATCGCCAGCGTTGGCGGGCCGTCGGTGTTCGGCATCGCCGATAACTTCGAGCGTAGCGAGGAGTTCGCGGTCTGATGCGCACGCATGTCGTTCATGCCGGCCTGGGTCTGGCCGGGTTGCTGGGTTTGTTGCTGTTGTGGTGGGCCGGTGTCGCGCTGTTCGGCCAGGCCGATGGCCTGTCGGCGCGCTTTTCGCCGGCAGCGACCCTGGCCAGCCTGATCGAGTTGCTGGGGCAGGGCGAGGTGTACGGGCATATCTGGGTCAGCCTCAAGCGTATCCTGGTCGGGCTGCTGCTGGCGCTGCTGATCGGCGTGCCGCTGGGTTTGCTGGTGGGCAGCTACCGGCACCTGGAGGCCGCAACCACGCCGGCGTTCCAGTTCCTGCGCATGATCTCGCCGCTGTCGTGGATGCCGGTGGTGGTGATGCTGATGGGCGTGGGGGACCAGCCTATCTACTTCCTGCTGGCGTTTGCCGCGTTGTGGCCGATCTTGCTGAACACGGCGGCCGGGGTAAGGCAGCTGGACCCGCGCTGGTTGCAGTTGAGCCGCAGTTTGAGTGCCACGCGCCGGGAGACCTTGTGCAAGGTGATCGTGCCCGGGGTGATCGGCCATGTGCTGACCGGCGTGCGCCTGGCCATCGGCATCCTGTGGATCGTGCTGGTGCCGTGCGAAATGCTCGGGGTGAGTGCGGGGCTGGGGTACTTCATTCTCGATACCCGCGACCGGCTGGCGTATTCCGAGCTGATGGCGATGGTGCTGCTGATCGGGGTGCTGGGGTTTGTGCTGGATGCCCTGGCGCGTGGGCTGCATCGGCGTTGGGTGCATGGCTGAGGGGCCAGTGGGGCTTTTTCGCGGCTAAACCCGCTCCCATAGAACTGCACATAACTCATTGAATTAGCAGGGACCCTGTGGGAGCGGCTTTAGCCGCGAACACCGGCGCAGCCGGTGCCATGCACCGCGTTGGATTCTTCGCGGCTAAAGCCGCTCCCACAGGGTACGAGGATCGCTTGCGAATTCAGTTATCTGTGCGACAGCGCAGCCCAAAAGGCTGGGCAATCTCCCACAGGGACATCATCGGGCCTGTGGGAGCGGGCGAGCCCGCGAACAGGCCCTTGGGTCAATGCACGGTCTTGCGCTGCCGTACACACTCCTGGGCCTGAGCGGTCAGTTCGTCCAGCCGCTCGTCCCGCATCTGTTCCGCTTCGATCATCGCATCCTCACCCTGCTGGTTGAGCAGGTAGGTATGGATCTGCATCACTTCCGCCGTCTGGTAGATCGGCGCAATATCCAGCCGCCCGATCAGCGCGCCGCTAGCCCGCCCGGTACTGCTCATCAGTACCTGCGGCCCGTTGGCGGCCACCACCTGCATGCCCATGGCCTCGAACCACGGTACCTGGCTGGCAAAGGCATTCAGCTCGACGCAGGCATGGCGTGCCTGCAGGTCGCCCAGCAGGGCGCGGGCGATGCCCTGGCGACGATGGCTGGCGCGCACGGCGAGGAATGCCAGGGCGCAGGCCTGTTCATCGTCCTCGGCCGGCAGCGACAGGGCAAACCCCAGCAATTGGTCCGGTGCCTCGGCATCCAGCGCCAGGGTCAGCGTCACGGCCAGGCCGCGGGTGCCGTCCAGTGCTTGCAGGTACTGGTGCACCTCCATGCCGACGCCGTACTGGTACAGCGGGTACAGCGGGTTGTCGGCACTGATGGCGACACTGCTCAGTTCGCCGACGTGGTGGATCACCAGTTCGCGGATCTGGTTCTGGAAAGATTCAGGCGGCACGCTGTCGAGGCGGCTCAGGATGAACATCGGGGGGCGGGCTCCGGCGGGTAGATGGACGGCCCGCGCCATGCGGGCGCGGGCTGTACAGTCTAACCGGTTTTGCCGATCAGCCTTGTACCTGCAATGCACCGAGCATCAGGTCGAGGTTTTGCACCGCCGCACCGGAGGCACCTTTGCCGAGGTTGTCGAACACTGCGGTCAGCAGCACCTGGCCATGCTCAGGGTTGGCGTAAAGCGCCAGGCGCAGGTCGTTGCTGTCGTTCAACGCCTCGGGGTCGAGGTTTGGCGCTGCGCCGTGCTGGTGCAGGGGCATCAGCTGGACGTGGCGGGCACCCTGGTAGTGCTGCTGCAGGCAGGCCTGCAGCTGTTCAGCACTGACCTGGCCGGGCAGCAGGCGCAACTGCAGTGGGATGCTCAGCACGATGCCTTGGCGGTAGGCACCGTAGCCCGGCATGAACATCGGCCGCGCCGACAGCCCGGCGTGCTGCTGGATTTCCGGCACGTGCTTGTGCGCCAGTTCCAGGCCGTACAGTTGCAGGGCCGGGTTTTTGCCGGCGGCGGGCTGTTCATGCCGTTCTACTGCGGCGCGGCCACCACCGGAATAGCCGGAGATGGCGTGGATGTTCAGCGGGTGATCCGCTGGCAGCAGGCCCGCCTTGACCAGTGGGCGCAACAGGGCGATGGCGCCGGTGGGGTAGCAGCCGGGGTTGCTGACGCGCTTGCTGTGCGCGATGCGCTCGGCTTGCTGCTCGTCGAGCTCCGGCAGGCCATAGACCCAGCCTGGGCTGGTGCGGTGCGCGGAGCTCGCGTCGATCACCCGTACCTGCGGGTTGTGGATCGCCGCCACGGCATCGCGGGCGGCATCGTCGGGCAGGCACAGCAGGGCGATGTCGGCGCTGTTGATTGCCTCGCGGCGCCGTTGCGGGTCTTTGCGCTCGGCTTCGGGCAGGGTCAGCAGGCGCAGATCGCTGCGGCCTTGCAGGCGGGCATGGATCTGCAGGCCGGTGGTGCCTTGGTCACCGTCGATGAAGACAACAGGGGTGTGCATGGTCAAAGTCCGGTCGGGGAGGGATGGCCTATGCTCGCTTGTGGCTCTGGTAAAGAAAATTTGAATATGATGATCGATATGTTCATCTTTTCTGAATGAGTTTGGCCCATGCGCGAAATCAGCCTCGACCGCCTCCGCACCCTGGTGGTCATCTCCGACCTGGGCTCCTTTGCCGAAGCCGCCCGCCAGCTCAACCTGGCACCGCCCACCATCAGCCTGCACGTGGCCGAGCTGGAGGCGCGCATCGGCGCCCCGTTGCTTACCCGCACCCGCGGCCAGGTGCGGCCCACGGTCATCGGCGAAACCCTGCTGGCCCGTGCCCGTCGCCTGCTGGCCGACGCCGACCTTGCGCTGGATGAAGTGCGCCGACAGGTCGAGGGCCTGACCGGCCGGGTGCGCCTGGGCGCTTCCACCGGTGCCATCGCCCACCTGCTGCCGCAGGCGCTGGAGCACTTGCGTACGGTGCACCCGGGGATCGATGTGCAGGTACAGGTGCTGACCTCCCAGGCCTCGTTGGCGCGCTTGCGCGAGGGCACGCTGGATATCGGCCTGGTGGCCTTGCCACAGGTGGCCGGCAAAGGGCTTGCGGTTACGCCCTGGCGGCGCGACCCGATCCTGGCCTACGTGCCGGCCGACTGGCAGCCACCGGCCAAGGTCACGCCGGCCTGGCTGGCGCAGCGGGCGTTGATCCTCAACGACAGCAGCACCCAGCTTTCGCGGGTGACCGGCGAGTGGTTCGCGGCAGCGGGGTTGTACCCCGAGCCGCGAATCGAGCTGAACTACAACGATGCGATCAAGAGCCTGGTCGGGGCTGGGTATGGGGCGACATTGCTGCCGCAGGAGGGGGAGTCGGCCGATCTGGACCGGCGCATCGCCCGCCGGCCGCTGCGGCCGGGGTTGTGGCGGCAACTGGGCATTGCCTGCCGGGAAGGGCAGGTGGAGCGGGCCACGGGGTATGTGTTGCAGGCGTTGGAGCGGTTGCGCCAGTAGGGGCTGCTGTGCAGCCCAATCGCCGGCAAGCCAGCTCCCACAGGTACAGCGATAGCCTGAAGGCAGCGCCGTACCTGTGGGAGCTGGCTTGCCGGCGATTGGGCCGCGGGGCGGCCCCTGGGGTCACCCCCGCTCTCGGGCCCGCAGCGCGGTCACTGTCTCCCCGCCAACCCCCCAGTTATCGGTCGGCACCTCCTCGATCACCACAAAGGTACTGGCCGGCGGCTTGCCCAGCACCTGCTGCAGCATGCGGGTCGTATGTTCGATCAACTGGCGCTTGTGCTCAGCGCTCACGCCTTCATCGGTCACGCGAATATGGACATAGGGCATGGTTCTCGCTCCTCTGTTAATGCCAGGTGCCAGCGGTGCTACCGCCATCCACCGGCAGGATCACGCCGCTGACGAAGCGTGAGTCGGCCAGGTACAACACTGCATCCACGACATCCTGTGGCGAGCCGGTGCGGCCACTGGGTGACAGCGCGCCCATGCCTTGCGTATTGCCGCCATGCAGCGGTGTATCGATGATCCCCGGCGCCACCGCATTCACCTGCACGCCGCTGGCTGCCAGTTCCAGCGCCAGGCCTTTCACCGCCTGGTTCAGGCCGCCCTTGACCAGTACCGGCAGCAGGGCCGGCACGCGGGTGTCCGGTTGCAAGGCGATGGAGGCGGTAATGGCGATGATCTGCCCATGCCCTTGCCTGGTCATGATCCGCGCGGCTTCCTGGGCCGGGTAGAAGAACCCCTTGAGGTTGGTACCGACCAAGGCGTCGACATCCGCTTCGCTGTACTCGGCAAATGGCTTGGCAATGAAGATGCCGGCGTTGTTGATCAGCAGGTCGACCCCGCCAAAGGCTTGCTCGGCGCTGGCGAACAGGCGCTGCGCCGTGCCCGGTTCGGCGATGTCGCCAGCCACGCCGATGAAGCGCGATGGGTTGCCGAGGCGGGCGGCGGCTTGCTCAAGGCGGGCCTGGCTGCGAGCGTTGCCGACCACGTTGTCGCCGCGTTCGAGGAAGGCTTCGGCCAGGGCGAAACCCAGGCCGCTCGAGGCCCCGGTAATGATGACGGTGCGTGGCGTGTTCATGTGCATGATCTCCAGTGAAGTGAGCCATGGGCTCGGTGTGAAGCCACTGTAGGTTGCAATCAGCACTTGAAAAATGAGGCGTGGGGCATTTCAATCGATACATCATGTAATCAATCGAGCCGTCATGACCCGCCATTTCGACGATCTGCAACTGGGCAGCCTGGAACTGTTCTGCCTGGCCGCCGACAGCGGCAGCTTCACTGCTGCGGCCACGGAGGCCGGCGTTACACCGGCGGCGGTCAGCCGCAGCGTGGCGCGCCTGGAAGAGCGCCTGGGCGTGCGCCTGTTCGTCCGCACCACCCGGCAGATGCGCCTGTCCGCAGCCGGCCAGGCCTATTACCAGCAATGTCGGCAGGCATTGGGGCAGCTGGTCGAGGCCGAGCGCCAGGTCACGGGCGGGCAGGTCGAGCCGAGCGGCCGCCTGCGTATCAGTGCACCCACGCCCTATGCCCATCACCGGCTGTTGCCGCTGCTGCCGCGGTTTCGCCAGCGTTACCCAAAGGTGCAGGTGGATGTGCATGTCAGCAACCGCAACGTCGACTTTGCCGAGGAGCCGTTCGACCTGGCCATTCGTGGTCGCGAGCCGGCCGATTCGCGGCTGGTGGCGCGTCGCCTGGAAGATGCCGAACTGGTGGTGGTGGCCACGCCGGGCTACCTGGCCCGTGCCGGCACGCCACGAACACCGCACGACTTGCTGCAACATGAGTGCATCCAGTTCGAACTGCCCAGCAGTGGCCGCCGCCCGCCGTGGAGCTTCCTTCAGGATGGCCAGCAGGTGGAGATCGAAACCCAGGGTGGGTTCACCTGCCTGGGCGACTTCCTCGCCACCGCCACGCTGGTGCGCCACGGCGGCGGGCTGATGCAGGCTTATCGCTTTACCGTGCAGGACGCACTGGCCAGTGGCGAACTGGTGGAAGTGCTCGCCGAGTTTGGCGGCACTTCGCGGCCGTTCATGCTGATCTACCCCCAGGCCCGGCACATGCCGCTGCGGGTGCGGGTGTTCATCGATTTCCTGTTTGCCGAGGGGGCATAGCCCCCGGGCTGAGCCGAGGCGCCGGGGCGTATGGCCGACTATGCTGTTTGCTGCGTCGAGCCAATGTCATCTCGACGACCCTTCAGGTTTTCCAGGAGAACGCTCCATGAAATCCACGAAATGCATACCTTTGCTGGTGATTGCCTCGGTCCTCAGTTTTGCCGCACACGCAGACCCGGCGAGCAACTGTGCGGCCAAGATCAAGGAGCTTGAGGATTTCGACAAGGCCAGTGGCCAGGCAATGCATGGCGGCATGGCCCATGACTTCAAAGTCCACCTGCAAAATGCCAAGGATGCTCAGAGCAAGGGTGATATGAAGCAGTGTCAGGCCTCGGCCGACCAGGCCAAGACTATCTACAACAAGGCACGTAGCAGATAAGCGCTTCCTGGCCCTTTCGCGGGTAAACCCGCTCCCACAGCATCTCCAACAGGCTCAAGGCCAACGCGGTACCTGTGGGAGCGGGTTTACCCGCGAAGAGGCCAGTGCAGGAAAGCCCAGTCAGAACCAGCGATCGTTCTTCCTGCGCCCACGGGTCAGCGCCGGCAGGACCAGCCCCGCCAGCAAGCCCGCGCCGGCAATGCTGCCGCCATACACCATGTAGCGCATCATCACCTGCTTGTTCTCGTCCCCCAGGCGGGCCTGGGTATCGCGCAGCTGCGACTGGCTCTGGTCGAGCTGTTCATTCAGCGCCTTGTTGCGCGCCTCCAGTTCGTCGATCAGCTTCTTGCGTGAATCCAGGGTTTCCTGCATGCCCTGCACGCGGCTCTTCCAGCTGTCGTCGATGTTCTTCAACTGCCCGGTCAGGTCCGCGACCTGGGCATCGAGCTGCGGCAGGCGCTCGCTCTGGCCTGGCACCGACTGCAGGTCGTTGCTGAGAATCCACACCACATCGCCGTTCTGCCCGCGCACCTGGCTGTAGTTGCCCTGGCTGCCGATCAGGGTCAGCTTCTGCCCGGACTTGAGCGTACCGACAATGCGGTGGCCATCGGTGGGGCCGCTGCGCACATAGGTGCTCAGGCTGTCGCTGACCCAGCGTGCATCGCTGGCAGGCTCTTCGGCGTGCACCGGTGCGGCAAGGGCCACCAGGGTGGCGATCAGGCCGCCGCGCAGGGCAGTGAGGGCGGAAGCAGTTGGGCGGGAATCGGGCATGTTGGGTCTTCGCTGAAACAGGACAAAAGTAGGCCCGGTGACTGGGCCGATGAACCGGTCGGTGAGTTGACCGTCAGCCAAAGACCGTTTTTTTGTAGGCGGGTTCACTACCTGACGTCGGAAATGTCTGCAGGATGTTGCAGGACCGGACCAGGTGCAGCTGCCTTGCCGATGACGCAAATGTCGTGGAGTACCCCTTGTCGATCCTGTGAGTTCACCCTGCTTGCCGGGGCTAGACTCAGGGGCTCACATTCGCTCATGGAGCAAGGCCATGACTGCCAGGAACACCATCTGCCTCTGGTACGACAATGATGCCGAAGAGGCAGCGAACTTCTACGCCAGCGTTTTCCCCGACAGCAAGGTAATCGCGCTGCACAAGGCGCCGAGTGATTACCCGTCGGGCAAGGAGGGCGACGTGATCACGGTCGAATTCACCGTCATGGGCATTCCCTGCGTGGGGCTCAATGGAGGCAAGGCCTTCACGCACTGCGAGGCGTTTTCATTCCAGGTCAGCACCGAGGACCAGGCCGAGACCGACCGCTTTTGGGATGCCATTGTCGGCAATGGCGGCGAGGCCAGCGTCTGCGGCTGGTGCAAGGACAAATGGGGGATTTCGTGGCAGATCACCCCGCGCATCCTCATCGAAGCCATCGGGCACCCCGACCGGGCAGCGGCCAAGCGGGCGTTCGAGGCCATGATGCAGATGGGCAAGATCGATGTGGCCAGGATAGAGGCGGCGTTGAAGGGCTGATTACGGCAGTGAAGTACCCGAGTATTCGTTACCCGGAAGACCTCGAGTCCTATGGCTACGAAGGCGAACTGCAGCCGGGCATGGCCTTGTGCGTGGAGGCCTATGTGGGCGAAGTGGGTGGGCGTGACGGGATCAAGCTGGAGAACCAGTTGCTGGTGACCGAGGACGGGTATGAGCTGTTGACCCATTACCCGTTCGAGGAAAGCTTCCTGCGCGATTGATTGGGCACCTGAAACCTGCGCCGTACCTGTGTAGGAGCGGCTTTAGCCGCGAACACCGGCAAAGCCGGTGCCATCCACCGCGCCGCCTGCTTCGCGGGTAAACCCGCTCCCACAAGGTACGGCGCAGGCTCCGGCTCACGCGGTCCCTGTGGGAGCGGGCTTGCCCGATCAGTTGCCGGTCACTTCGGCCTCTGCCGACGCCGGCTTGGCCGAAGTCTTCTTCTCCTGCACCACGATGTAGAACTCTTCGCCATGCTTCACCGCGCCATACAGCACGGCCTTCTCGATCAGTTCGTTACCGCGCAGGTGGCGCAGCATCATCGGGTCCTTGCGCAGGTCGCGGTACAGCGCCAGGCACAGCAGCACCATCACCACCACGAACGGCAGGGCCACGACGATGGTCAGGTTCTGCAGGCCGGTCAGCGCCTCGCCGGGGTCGCGCGGGTCGCCGATTGCCAGCATGATCGCCGCAACAGTACCGGTCAGCGCACCCCAGAAGATCACCGTACGTCGCGATGGCGTGGTGGTGCCGTGTTCCGACAGCGTGCCCATCACCAGCGAGGCCGCATCGGCACCGGAGACGAAGAAGATACCCACCAGAACCATCACCAGCACCGATGTCGCCGAGGCCAGCGGGTAGCTGTCCAGCAACTGGTACAGCGCGTGGTTGCTGTTGACTGCACCATTGGCCAGCTGGAAGGCGCCCTCGCGCAGGGCGTCGATACTCGCGCCGCCAAAGATGGTGAACCACACCAGGCTGACCAGGCTCGGTACCAGCAGCACCCCGGTAACGAACTGGCGGATGGTGCGGCCGCGGCTGATGCGGGCGATGAACATGCCCACGAACGGCGTCCAGGAAATCCACCAGGCCCAGTAGAACACGGTCCAGCCGGCCAGCCAGCTGTTCATCTGTTCACCGCCGCTGGCGTTGGTGCGGGCCATCATTTCCGGCAGCATCTTGACGTAGATGCCGATCGAGGTTGGCAGCAGGTTGAGCATCAGCAGGGTCGGGCCGACCATGAACACGAACAGCGCCAGCACCAGTGCCAGCACCATGTTGGTGTTGGACAGCCACTGGATGCCCTTGCCGATGCCCGACACCGCCGAGGTGACGAAGGCGATGGTCAGCAGGGTGATGATCGAGATGTAGAACAGCTTGCCGGGGCTTTCGATCCAGCCGTTGTACTCCAGGCCACCGGCGATCTGCAGCGCGCCCAGGCCCAGCGAGGCCGCCGAGCCGAACAGCGTGGCGAAGATCGCCATCATGTCGATCAGGCGGCCGAGCGGGCCGTTGGCATGCTTGCCGATCAACGGTCGGAAGGCGGCGGAAATCAGCTGCGAGCGGCCGCGACGGAAGGTGCCATAGGCAATCACCAGGCCGACGATGGCGTACATGGCCCAGGGGTGCAGGGTCCAGTGGAACAGCGTGGTGGCCATGGCCACCTGCATCGCTTCGCTGGACTGCCCGGCGGCCGTCCCGGGCGGTGGCGACACATAGTGCGACAGCGGTTCGGCAACGCCGAAGAACATCAGGCCGATGCCCATGCCGGCGCTGAACATCATCGCCACCCACGACACCGTACGGAATTCTGGCTGTTCGCCGTCACGGCCCAGCGGGACCCGGCCGTAACGGCTGGCCGCCAGCCACAGCACGAACACCACGAACAGCGTGGAGGTGAGCACGAAGAACCAGCCGAAGTTGAGAATGACCCAGGATTGCGCGCTGGAGGCGCTGCTGGCGAGGCTGGCCTGGTTGAGGAAGCCCCAGAGGACGAAAGCGATTGCCAGGAGGCTGGTGAAACCAAAGACGATCCAGTCGAGCTTGCCCTCGAAACGCCGGTCCTGGCGCGCTTCCGCGGTTTTCGAGGGGTCCGTCACGCCAAGGTCGAGCGTTTCGGTGATGTGTTCCTTTGCCATGAATGATGAGGCCCCTTTCTGGCTTACCTGCAGGTGCAGGCTTGTTGTTGTGTGGGCTACCGAGTTCGATGACTGCCTCGGCGGGGAGATTGCTGGCGGGATTATCCTGCGCACGAAACGGCGGCTCCTGTCCCGATAACGCCCCGGGGCGTCCATTACGCGACCTGCCAAATACTTTTAGTTCTGGGGGCGATGGCCCTTTCTGCTTCGCGTTCTGATACCCTGATGGGCATTCCCCGGGCCTGCACATCCGAGCACCGTAGAAGCGCTGCTGCTTGTGGGCCTGGCCGTACCAGGAAACGGAGATTCGTCCAAATGGCCACTGACCGTGTGAGCCTGATTCATTTCGATAAATTGAGCATGAGCCCTGCCGCTGCCGATCGGTTCCAGAAAGCCCTCGACGCGCTGGAAGCGCTCAAGCTGCAGGACCGTTACGTGTATCTCATCGCTCCTTATCTGGGTGATATCGCTGACGCCTCCGACCCCGAGCAACTGGCCACCGCCCTGGAACAGGGCTTGCGCGTGGTCGACGAGCTGCTGGCTGCCAGGTCGGTCAGCAAGGTCAAGGCCGAGGAAGTGCGCCAGGTGTTCCACGGCGCCGCCGAGCGTGCGCGGGCAGAAATGCCCGGCTGAGTGGCGGCATGGCCAAAGACATCGACAACCCTTGCGTCTCGCTGTGCCAGCTCAATAGCGAGCTGTGCGTGAGCTGTGGCCGCACCCGTGACGAAATCCGCAAATGGCGGGGCATGAAGCGCCCCGAGAAGATGGCCACCGTGCAGCGGGCGGCAACGCGGATGAAGGCTATCGCCAAGAAGGCGGCCAAGCGGCAGAATGCCGACTGAACCTGCGCACCCTGTGCGCGGCCTTTCCTGATTGTCTGACGAGCCTGAAAATGGATTCTCACTCGCTGTTTGCCTTTACCCTGGTCGCTGCCATCGCGATCGCCAGCCCCGGTCCTGCCACCCTGATGGCCATCAACAACAGCCTGGCCCATGGCCAGCGCAGCGCGATCTGGTCGTCGCTGGGCAATGGTTCGGGCCTGTTCTGCCTTTCTGCTGCAGCCATGCTGGGCTTGGGCGCGCTGCTGGCCAGTTCCGAAATGCTGTTCAACGCCGTGAAGATCCTGGGGGCGGGCTACTTGTTCTACCTGGGGGCGCGGCAATTGCTGAAAAAGAGCCCGATGCTGGCGCAGGGCGCCGCAGAGGGTGTGGCCAAGGTCCGGCCCACGCCGCTGAAACTCTACAAGTCGGCCTTCCTCACGGCAGTGACCAACCCCAAGGCGACCATGTTCTTCACCGCACTGTTCCCGCAGTTCATCGACCAGGGGGCGGCGCTGCTGCCGCAATTCCTGATCCTGACCGGGATATTCGTGGCGTTGTCGCTGGTTTCGCTGAGCCTGTATGCCGCGCTGGCAGCGCGGGCCAAGGGCGTGCTGACCCGGCCGTCGCTGTCGCGCTGGGTCAGCCGGGTGGTGGGTACCACCTTCATCGGTTTTGGCGCGGCGATCCTGGCGATGCGTCGGCAGGGGGCCTGAAGTACGAGGGCCGCTCGGCCGATAAAAGGCCAACCTGATGGCCATACATGGTCCAGACTGTCTACAGCACGCACAGATGGGTGCTGCAGTCGACCACAGGATGTGGCAGCCTTTGGCCACCGCTCCGGGTCTGCGGATGTCACATGTGCCGAGGGTTGTCGATGATCGAGCGCTGCTTTCGCCACGCCTTGTTGCTGCTGCCGTGCCTGCTGCTGCCGCTGGCGGCGGTAGCGCATGAGGAATGCCGGCGGCTGACTGCCACCGGCAACCCGGAATACCCCCCCTACCTGTGGCGCGACCCGCAGAACCCCGAGCAACTGATCGGTGCCAATGCCGACCTGCTCAAGTACCTGGGCAAGCAGCTGGGGCTGGAAATCGAGGTGGTCTACGGCGGGCCGTGGTCGCGCGCCCAGGAAGAAGTGCGCACGGGCCGGATCGATTTGATGGCCGGGTATTTCCTGACCGAGGCCCGCCGGCAACAGATGGACTTCATTGCCCCGGCATTCCTGCATACTCCAAGTGTTGTCTGGGTGCGCCAGGACAATACCTTTGCCTACCGGCAATGGGCCGACCTGAAGGGGCGCAAAGGCGGCACGCTGGTCAACAACAGCCACGGCCAGCAGTTCGACGACTACGCCAGGACCAACCTCACCCTCGAAGCGGTACCCGGTGCCAGGCAGGCATTCGAGAAGTTGATGCACAAACGCAGCGATTATGTGGTGTACGAGCAGTATCCCGGCTTGGCGCTGGCGCGCACATTGGGGATTGCCGACACTTTGCAGGTGCTGGAGCCACCGATATCCAGCGAAGGGCTGTACCTGGCGCTGTCGCATGACTCGCCCTGCAACCAGCCGAAGCTGCGTGAGGCGCTGGCGAGGGAGATGGAAAAGATCGTTGCCGGGGCGTTGCCGGAGCAACTGCTGCAGCAAAACCTGGAGCGTTGGCAATAAATAGCAGCCTGGTATGCGCTCCTACAGGGACCGGGCCAGTTGCTCGGCTTCCTTGGCCCGGGTCACGCTGACTGCGCCGGGCAGGGTGACATCGTTCTTTGCCGCGAGGATCTCGGCCATGACGCTGACGGCAATCTCGGCTGGGGTCTTGCTACCGATATAAATGCCGATAGGGCCGTGCAGGCGCTGCAACGACGCTTCGCTTTCGCCAAAGTGTTCGATCAGCCGCTCGCGGCGCAGCTGGCTGTTGCGCCGTGAGCCGATGGCACCGATATAGAACGCCGGGCTGTGCAGGGCTTCGAGCAGGGCCAGGTCGTCCAGCTTGGGGTCGTGGCTGACGGCGACGATGGCGCTGCGCAGGTCTGGGGCGAAGGCGCGGACCACGTCGTCCGGCATGCCGGCCAGGTGGTTGACGCCGGCAACGTTCCAGCCTGCCGTGTACTCGGGGCGCGGGTCGCATAGTGAAACGCTGAAGCCATTGAACAGGGCCATGGTCGCCAGGTATTCGGCCAGCGCGCCGGCACCGATCAGCAGCAGGCGGTAGCCGGGGCCGAGGGTGCTGAGCATGTGCTGGCCATCGAAGCTGAACAGTTCGGGCGTGGTGGTGGCGGTGAGGCTGGCCTCGCCGCTGCGCAGGTCAAGCCCACGGCGTACCAGATTGCCGCCGTCGAGGCCGGCGAGCAGTTGTTCGAGGTGTGGCAGCGACGGGGCGAATTCCAGCACCAGTTCGAGGGTGCCGCCACAGGGCAGGCCAAAGCGGTGGGCCTCGTCGGCGCTGACGCCATAGCGCACCACCTGCGGAAGGCCGCCGGGCATGCCGGGGCCGCCGTAGGCACTGGTGTAGCGGTGAATGAGGTCGTCCTCGATGCAGCCGCCAGAGACACTGCCAACCACACGGCCGTCGCTGCGCAGGGCCATCATCGAGCCCACCGGGCGGGGGGAGGAGCCCCAGGTGCGGGCGACCGTGGCGAGCAGGGTGCGGTGGCCGGCGGCGAGCCAGTCTCGGGTGGTGCGCAGGACCAGTAGGTCGATGCTTTCCATGGGTACTCCGGTAAAGCCTGGTGTTCAAGGGCGGCTGTACCGGCCTCTTCGCGGGTGAAGCCGCTCCCACAGGTACTGCACAGGTCTTAGGGGTGGTGCAAATCCTGTGGGAGCGGGTTCACCCGCGAAGAGGCCGGTACAGCCACCAAATTCATCGCATGTGCAAAATGATCGGGCTACTGCTGGCCGGGTCGGTATGCCCACGCAACTTGCCCACCGCCTGCGCATTCACCGCGCCACCATTGTTCCCCCAGGCACTGCGCACGAAACCCAGCACATCAGCAATTTCCTGGTCACTTAACTGCTCACGGAAGGCCGGCATGCGATAGGCATCGGGCAACCCGGCCGTCACCACCCGCTGCGAACCATTGAGGGTGATATTGATCGCCGAGGCGTCTTCCTTGGCCAGTGCCGAGGTAGCGCCGGCCAAAGGCGGCATCCATTCGGCCTGGCCCTTGCCGTCCAGGCCGTGGCACGACGCACAGCGGGTTACATAGGTATGCGCCCCAGGGCTGTCGAGCCGCGCCGCCGTCGTTTCGGCCTGGTACTGCCACGGCTCACCGTCGCGTTGCGGGTCGCCGGGCAGCGACTTCAGGTAGCGGGCGATGGCGGCCAGGTCGTCGTCACTCATGAACTGCGTGGAGTTGTTGAATGCCTCGGTCATCGAGCCGAATACCACCGCGTGCCGGTTGCGCCCGGTCTTGAGGAACTGCGCGATCTCGGCCTCGCTCCAACGCCCCAGCCCGGTGTTGGGGTCGGCACGCAGGCTCGGTGCATACCAGCCATCGAGCAGGGCACCAGCGAGGAACGGTTTGCCGCTGTCATCCAGGGCCTTTTCGTTGAAGGCCAGGCCGCGCGGCGTATGGCAGCTGCCACAGTGGCCGGGGCCCTGGACGATGTAGGCGCCGCGGTTCCACTGGGCATCCTGCCCGGCCTGGTCGGCGTATGGCGTGGTGGCGGCGAACAGGCCGTTCCACATGGCGATGGGCCAGCGCCAGTTCAGCGGCCAGGGAATGTCGCTGGCAAGGTTGGCTTGCTGCACGGGTTGCACGCCGTGCATGAAGAAGGCGTACAGCGCCTTTACATCGTCATCGCTGAGCTTGGCGTAGGACGGGTAGGGCATGGCCGGGTACAGCCGCCGGCCACCGGGCGCGACGCCCTGGCGCACGGCACGGTCGAAGTCGGCCAGGCTGTAGCCACCGATGCCGGTGTCGCGGTCGGGGGTGATGTTGGTGGCGTGGATCGCCCCCAGCGGGGTGGCCATTTCCAGCCCGCCGGCGAACGGTTTGCCGTCCGGCAGGCTGTGGCAGGCCACGCAGTCGCTGAGGCGGGCCACGTACTCGCCACGGCTGACCAAAGCCGGGTCGGCAGTGGTGGCCTGCGCATCGGCAAATGGCGAGGCGGGCTCGCGGGTGACGTACCAGGCCAGCAGGCCTGCCGCGACCAGGCACGGCAGCGCCAGCCAGCCAGCGGTTCTTGCGAAACGGTGGGTCATGGGGCGTCCTTGTGTGCTCAGCTGAAGGTATGGCGGCTCAATGGCAGGCTGCGCACGCGCTGGCCGGTCAACTGTGCGACTGCGTTGGCCACCGCAGGTGCCACCGCGGGCAACGGTGGCTCGCCGATGCCGCCCATCTTCGCCCCGCTTTCGACAATGCGCACATGCACCCTGGCCATGCGCGACGGCGGCAGGATCGGGTACAGGTCGTAGTTGCGCGCACGCGGCTTGCCATCCACGTACACCGCTTCTTCCAGCAGCGTCTGCGACAGGCCCAGGGCGACGGCGCCGTTGACCTGGTGCTCGATGATCGCCGGGTTGACGATGCTGCCCGGGTCGATGGCCTGCCAGATGTCGTGCACCTTGACCTGGCCATTCTCGATCGACACCTCGGCAATGACCGCTGCCTCCGAGCCGAACGGCGAGGCCATGGCCACGCCACGCGCTCGTTTGCTGCCATCCTCGGCGGTGAACGGCCCACGTTTCCAGCCGCCGGACAGTTCGGCGACGGCCTGCAACAGGTTGGTCAGGCGCTGGTTGTCGCGCAGCAGGTGCAGGCGCAGTTCGAACGGGTCCTTGCCGCCTTTGTCGGCCAGTTCATCGAGGAACGATTCATAGAAGAAGTCGTTCAGCGAGTTGCCCACCGAGCGCCAGTAGCCAAGCATCGCCGGGCCTTTCACGTAGATCTGCGCGATGCGCTTGTTGGCGATGGCGTAGGACTTGCCCGACAGCCCTTCGAGCGCGGTCGGGTCGAGTTTTTCGCCTTGCTTGCCGGCGATGGCTTCGGTCGGGCCTTCGGTGGCGCTCACGGCTTCGAGGGCCACCGGCAGGCCGTCGGCATCCAGCCCGGCGCGGAACTTCACCACGGCGACCGGGCGCAGCACATCGCGGAGGAATTCCTCTTCGCGGCTCCAGATGAGTTTCACTGGCCGGCCGACCGCCTTGGCCAATGCAATGGCCTGTGGGTAGGGGTTGGCCGAGTCGTACAGGAAGTGGCGGCCAAAGAAACCGCCCAGCAACGGCGAATGCAGGGTGATCTGCGCCGGGGCCAGGCCGGTGCGCTTGGCAATGTCGTCACGGAACATGTCCGGCGCCTGGTTGGGCAGCCACACTTCCAGGGTGCCGTCCGGGTTGAAGCGCGCCAGTGCCGACGGCGGTTCCAGCTGGGCGTGGTTGAGGTACTGGTTGTGGTAGGTTGCTTCGACCCGGGTCTTGGCACTGGCCAGCATGCCGGCCACATCGCCCTGGTTTTCGTCGTCGCGCGCCGGGCCCGTGACCGTGGCCAGGTGCTCGCGCCAGCCATCGCTGGAGAAGTCGGCCGGCATTGGCCGTACCGGGCTGTCGGCCGCAGGCTCCTTCCAGTCCACCTGAATGGCTTCGACCGCGCGCTTGGCGTGCCACCAGCGTTCGGCAACCACGGCCACGGCACCCGGCAGCTGATGCACCGAATGCACGCCCTTCATGGCCTTGACCTGGTCTTCATTGCGCAGGCTGCCGACGGTCATGCCCAGGCGCGGCGCGTGCTGCACGGCAGCGTGGAGCATGCCGTCGACCTTGATATCGATGCTGTACACAGCCTTGCCGGTGGACTTGTCGTAGGCATCCAGGCGACGTACCGGCTTGCCGATCCAGCGAAACTGGCTGGGGTCGCGCAGCTTGACGCTGGCCGGGTCCGGCACCGGCAGGTCCATGGCCCGCCCGGCCAGTTCACCGTAGGGGATGGAGCGGCCAGTCGTGGTATGTACCACGTGACCCGGCGTGGTGGAGAGTTCTTCGACCGGCACGCCCAGCTGCTCGGCGCCCGCCTGCAGCAGCATGGCCCGGGCGAGGGCGCCCAGGCGGCGCATGGTCGGGTAACTCATGCGCACCGACATGCTGCCGCCAGTGATGCGCATGCCATTTTCCATCACTACATAGGCTTCGCCGGGCGGCGCGCTGTCGACCACGAAATTGGCCGGGTCGACGTCCAGCTCTTCACCAACGATCTGCGCCATGGCGGTGAAGGGGCCTTGGCCACCTTCCATGAACGGGCTGAGCAGGCGTACTTTGCCGTCCGGGCGGATCTCCAGAAACGCCGGCACCTGGGTACCGCGCTCCGGGGTTGCTGCGGCGGCTGCCTGTACGCGGGCCGACCCCATGGGCAGGCCGAAGCCCAGCACCAGGGCACCGACAGCCGTGCCGGCAAGAAAGCGCCGACGCGACAGGTTGACCGTTTCGCCCAGTTGCAGCTTGAGCAGTTCGGCGGGGGTATCGACTGGTGTGTTCATCAGGCCTTCTCCCCTTGGGCCAGCTCATGCACGGCGGCATGGATGGCGTTGTAGGTGCCGCAGCGGCACAGGTTGACCATGGCTGCCTCGATCTGCGCGTCACTGGGTTTGGGCGTGTGCTTGAGCAGCGCCGTGGCCGCCATTACCTGGCCGGACTGGCAGTAGCCGCACTGGGCCACCTGGTGCTCGACCCAGGCCGCGACCACCCGTTTGCCGACGGCATCGGCCTCGATCGCCTCGATGGTGGTCACCTCGCGCCCGACCACGCCGGCCACCGGGGTGACGCAGGCGCGCACCACGTTGCCGTCCACCAGCACCGAACAGGCGCCGCACTGGGCCAGGCCGCAGCCATACTTGGTGCCGGTCAGCCCCAGGTCATCGCGGATCACCCACAGCAGGGGCGTGTCGGCGTCTGCCTCGACCTGGTAGGTCTTCTGGTTGATGCGTAGTTCCATGGTTCACCTGCCCGTCAACGGTTGCTGTCGCGTGGTTTCTTCTGATCGGGGAATACGGTGCTCCCCAGTGCAGAAACGCTAGCACAGCGGGGTGACCGCTGGTCTGCTGGCGGGGGCAGGTTCAGAGGATCAGGCAAGCAATTCGGTGAAATGCGCAAGCTTGTACCGGCCCTATCGCCGGCAAGCCGGCTCCCACCTCGACCGTATCGACCGCAAGCCATGTGCAGTTCCTGTGGGAGCTGGCTTGCCGGCGATAAGGCCGGTACAGGCAAACAGGACTTCCGGCAGAAAAACCCGGATAATGCCGGCCAATTTCGTTTTGCACGCTTAAATCACGGTAATCCCGCATGGAAATCAAGGTCAATTTTCTCGACAATCTCCGTCTCGAAGCCAAGTTCGACGACTTCACGGTGATCGCCGACCAACCGATCCGCTACAAGGGTGATGGCTCGGCCCCGGGGCCGTTCGACTATTTCCTGGCGTCTTCGGCCTTGTGCGCGGCTTACTTCGTCAAGCTGTATTGCCAGACCCGCGACATTCCTACCGAAAACATTCGCCTGTCGCAGAACAACATCGTCGACCCGGAAAACCGCTACAACCAGGTCTTCAAGATCCAGGTCGAACTGCCCGAGGACATTTCCGAGAAGGACCGCCAGGGCATCCTGCGCTCCATCGACCGCTGCACGGTGAAGAAGGTGGTGCAGACCGGCCCCGAGTTCGTGATCGAAGTGGTCGACAACCTTGATGCCGATGCCCAGGGCCTGCTGATGCCGGTGGCGGACACCAGCACCTACATCCCCGGCAAGGACCTGTCGCTGGAGCAGACCATCGCCAACATGTCGGGCATCCTCGCCGGGCTGGGGATGAAGATCGAGATCGCCTCGTGGCGCAACATCGTGCCCAACGTGTGGTCGCTGCATGTGCGCGACGCCCAGTCGCCGATGTGCTTCACCAACGGCAAGGGCGCGACCAAGGAGGCCGCGCTGGCCTCGGCGCTGGGCGAGTTCATCGAGCGGCTGAACTGCAACTTCTTCTATAACGACCAGTTCTGGGGCGAGGACCTGGCCAACGCGTCGTTCGTGCACTACCCGAACGAGCAGTGGTTCAAACCCGGCCCGCGCGATGCGCTGCCGGCCGAGATCCTTGATGAGCACTGCCTGGCAATCTACAACCCGGACGGCGAGCTGCGTGGCTCGCACCTGTACGACACCAACTCGGGCAACACCGCGCGCGGCATCTGCTCGTTGCCGTTCGTGCGCCAGTCCGACCAGCAGGTGGTGTACTTCCCGTCCAACCTGATCGAGAACCTGTTCCTCAGTAACGGCATGAGCGCCGGCAACACCCTGGCCGAGGCGCAGGTGCAGTGCCTGTCGGAAATCTTCGAGCGCGCCGTGAAGCGTGAAATCCTCGAAGGCGAGCTGTGCCTGCCGGATGTGCCGCAGGAGGTATTGGCCAAGTACCCGGCCATCGTCGCCGGCATCCAGGGCCTGGAAGAGCAGGGCTTCCCGGTGCTGGTCAAGGATGCGTCGCTGGGCGGTGAGTTCCCGGTGATGTGCGTGACCTTGATGAACCCGCGCACCGGCGGCGTGTTCGCTTCGTTCGGCGCCCACCCGAGCCTGGAAGTGGCGCTGGAGCGCAGCCTCACCGAACTGCTGCAGGGCCGCAGCTTCGAAGGCTTGAACGACCTGCCGCAACCGACCTTCGAAAGCCACGCGCTGACCGAGCCGAACAACTTCGTCGAGCACTTCATCGACTCCAGTGGCGTGGTGTCGTGGCGCTTCTTCAGTGCCAAGGCCGACTTCGAGTTCGTCGAGTGGGACTTCTCCGGCCACGGCGAGGACTCCAACGTACAGGAAGCCGCGACCCTGTTCGGCATCCTCGAGGACCTGGGCAAGGAAGTGTACATGGCGGTGTACGACAACCTTGGCGCCACCGCCTGCCGCATCCTGGTGCCGGGTTACTCGGAGATCTACCCGGTCGAGGACCTGATCTGGGACAACACCAACCGCGCCTTGTCGTTCCGCGCCGACATCCTCAACCTGCACAGCCTGGACAACCGTTCCCTCAAGCTGCTGCTCAAGCGCCTGGACAACTGCGATGTGGATGACTACACCACCATCACCACGCTGATCGGCGTGGAGTTCGACGAGAACACGGTGTGGGGCCAGCTGACGATTCTCGAGTTGAAGCTGCTGATCTGCCTGGCGGTACAGCGCTTCGAGGATGCCAAGGAACTGGTCGAGGCGTTCCTGCAGTTCAACGACAACACCGTCGAGCGCGGCCTGTTCTACCAGGCGCTGAACGTGGTGCTGGAAGTGCTGCTGGACGACGAACTGGAAATGGACGACTACGAAGCCAACTTCCGCCGCATGTTCGGTAACCCGCGCATGGACGCGGTGCTGGGTTCGGTGGACGGCAGCGTGCGCTTCCATGGCCTGACCCCGACCAGCATGAAGCTCGAAGGCCTCGATCGCCACCTGCGCCTGATCGAAAGCTACAAGAAGCTGCACGCGGCTCGGGCCAAGTTCGCCTGATAGCCGCAATGCTCCAATCGCTATCTTGTACTGCCTGTTCTGGCCTTATCGCCGGCAAGCCAGCTCCCACAGGTACAGCACATGACTGGAGGTCGATGCTGTCGAGGTGGGAGCTGGCTTGCCGGCGATTGGGCCGGTAGCCTTCATATAGCGCTTTGTTCTTGCCGCTATCCCCAATCTGTCTTGCCGCTTCGCCGGCCAAGCGCGTAGCGTTTTGCTCCCATCCCCTCGATCCATGGCGCGTTGACTGCCAGAAGGACCTAGGCCGCGCACAACAAGAAGGCGCAGACCATGAGCACCCCTTTGGATACCAATGCCCTCAAAGCCCGCCAGCAAGCCGCGTGGGCCAGTGGCGACTACGCGGTAATCGGCACCACCCTGCAACTGGTTGGCGAGCGCCTGGCCGAAGCCTGTGACCTGCGCTGGGACGAGCAGGTGCTGGATGTCGCCGCCGGCAACGGCAATGCCACCCTGGCTGCTGCCCGGCGCGGCTGCCGTGTCACCTCCACCGACTATGTGCCCGAGCTGCTCAAGCGCGGTGAAGAACGTGCGCGGGCCGAGCACCTCAATGTGGTGTTCCAGACTGCCGATGCCGAAGCGCTGCCATTTGGCGATGGAACATTCGATGCGGTGCTGTCCACCTTCGGCGTGATGTTCGCGCCCGACCAGGCTCAGGCCGCGCGTGAACTGGGCCGGGTGTGCCGGCCCGGTGGCCGGATCGGCCTGGCCAACTGGACCCCGCAAGGGTTCGTCGGGCAGATGTTCAAGACCCTCGGGCGGCATGTACCGCCCCCAGCCGGGGCTCTGCCGCCTTCACGCTGGGGTGATGAAGAACAGTTGCGCGTGATGTTCGAGGGGGCGCTGGGCGAATTGAAGGTCAGCCGCCAGCACTTCAACTTCCGCTATCGCTCGGCGGCGCATTTCATCGAGGTGTTCCGCACCTGGTATGGGCCGGTGCACAAGGCGTTTGCCTCGCTGGAGACGGAAGCGGCCGGGGCACTGGAGCGGGATCTGGCGCAACTGTTGAATGAAAGCAATGTGGGCGGCGCGTCGTCGTTGGTGGTGCCGAGTGAGTACCTTGAAGTGGTGATCATTCGAGGTTGATCCCACGGGCCAAGCGCTCAGTTCTTGCACTTGGCCATCACCACCTGGCAAGTCTTCGGTGTGCCCCCTGACCGGCTTGCATAACGCACGCAGTTGTTCAGCGATTTCTGCCGGGCAATGCTCAGCGTATTGCCCCACGCGAGGCCGCCTTCGCCGGTGGTGGGCACGGCTTTGGCGAAGCAGTTGGAGCCCGTTGCGGGCGTCGCGTACCTGGCCTTGCTGGCTTTGCTGGAGCAGCCGGCGGTGAGTGCCAGGCTGAAGGCGAGCAGGGTGGTCAGCGCCCAGGACATGTAGGGGCGAATCGGTTTACTGCTCATATGCTCTCCTTACCGAGGCGCAGGACTCCCCGCCGCGAACACCGGCAAGGCCGGTGCCATACTCTGCACAGGATATTGCATTCAAGCGAAGCGGTGAACGCTTGCGTTGCACCAGATGCAGCGCAAGGCCTTGCACCATGGCAAGGCCTTGCGCCTGGGGCAACGATCAGAAGCGGTAGTTGAAGCTGGCTTCCAGCGTACGCGGTGCACCCGGGGTGATCAGGTCAACCGAACCGTGCGCGGAGGCATAGTAGTCGCGGTCGAACACGTTCTTCAGGCGCAGTGCTGCGTCCCACTGCGGCACGCTGTACAGCAGTGCGGCGTCGAAGGTGGTGTAGCCCGGCATCACCACCACGTTGTCGAGTGCGGTGTAGCGCTCGTCGACGTAGTTGGCGCCGGCGGCCACGCGCCATTCCGGGGTCAGGGTGCGCACCAGCCAGACGTTGGCGCTGTTACGCGGCGTCAGGGTAGGGGTCTGGCCTTCGTTGGCAACGCCGTTGGTCTTGCTGTTGGACTTGGTGATCTCGGCATCCAGGTAGGCATAGCCGGCGTAAATCTGCCACTTGTCCGTGAGCTGCCCGCTGACGGTGGCTTCGAAGCCGTCGGTGCGCTGCTCGCCGGCCAGCACGGTCAGGTTGGGGTTGGCCGGGTCGGCGGTCTTCATGTTGGTGCGCTCGAGGCGGAATACCGCTGCGGTCAGCGACAGGCGGCTGTCGAGCAGGTCCCACTTGGCGCCGATTTCGTAGTTGGTGGTTTCTTCCGGCTCCAGGTGCTGGTTGGTCGGGCTGACCGCGAACACTTCGCCCGAAGGCTGGTAGCTGCGGCTGACCGACACATAGTAGGACTGGATGTTGTCCGGCTGGTAGACCAGGCCGGCACGTGGGCTCCAGGTCTTGTCGGTACGGTCGAGGTCTACGTTCTGCGCGCGGTCGTCGTCGTACTCCTGGCCAAAGATGTCATAACGCACGCCGACCAGGGCCTTCCAGTGCTCGTTCAACTCGATCATGTCCTGCACATACAGGCCGGTGGTCTGCTGGAAGTTGGTGCCCTTGGACGACAGGTTGGCGGCGTGCTCCGGCACCGGCACCAGGGCGTCGCGATACACCGGCACCTGGGCCACGTTGTTCTGGCTCAGCACCCGCTGGTGCTTGTCCTGGAAGCCCACTTCCACGCCATACAGCAGGTTGTGCTGCATGCCGGCAAGCTGCGCCTGTTGCTTGAGTTCGGTCTGGTTGAACATGCCGTACTCGTCGCGGGCGACGTTGCCACGGTTGAGCTTGACCAGCAGTTCGCCGTCAGGCGCGGTGACGAAGCGCGTCGGGCTGCTGTCGGCCAAGGTGTTGTTGCGGTCCAGGTCGTAGCGGTAGTACCGGCTGGTGTTGGTCAGGGTGAAGTCGTCGTTGATGCGGTAGTCCAGGCTGGCAGTCAGCGAGAACACCTCGCTGCGGGCGTAGTCCTGGTCGGCATCGCCGGAGCCGAAGCGCTTGTCGCGGTCCACATCTACCGGGCGGTTGCCCAGCGCCGGGATGCCGAAGTCGATCAGGCGCTTGTCGTACAGGTAGGTGGCGCCCAGGTTCAGTTCCAGGTCGTCGGAGAGGCGGAAGTAGGCCGACGGCGCGATGGCCTTGCGGTCGATGTAGCCATCGTCGCGGAAGGTGTCGCTGTCTTCGAAGGCGCCGGTCACGCGGTAGGCCTGGTTGCTTTGCGGGTCGGCCCAGCCGGTGTCGAACTGGGTGCGGCGCTTGCCTTCGCTGTCGAAGCTCATGCCGACTTCGCGCTTGGGCGTGAAGCTCGGCTTCTTGCTTATGCTGTTGATCAGGCCGCCCGAAGAGCCACGGCCATACAGCACGGCGGCAGGGCCCTTGATCACCTCGACCCGCTCGATGTTGGACAGGTCACGGAAGTACAGGGCGTCGTCGCGCACGCCGTCGATGTACATGTCGCCAATGGCGCTGAAGCCGCGGATGGTCACCTGGTCACGCTGGCCGTCGCCGTTGGACAGGCCGACGCCGGGCACGTTCTTCAGGACGTCTTCCATGGACTGCGCACCCTGGTCCTTGATCACGCTTTCGGGCACGACGTTGACGGTTTGCGGGATGTCGCGCAGCGGGGCGTCGATCTTCATGGCGCTGCGGCTTTCGCTGGCCTTGTAGCTTTGCTGCTCGTAGGCGCTGGTGACGGCAGTGGCGGGCAAGGCGAGGGAACCCTGCGATTCAGGTTGGACAGCCGCGTGAACAGCAGGCACAACCAGCAGGCCCAGCATGGAAATGGATGCCGGGGCAACAGACTTTTTTGCCATTACAGGTGACTCTTTGTTGTATTTGGAGGTCACGAATAGTAATGATTTGTAAATGTAAAGCAAGTGTAAAGAGTTCGCATTTGCTGTTGCAAGGGCGCTCGTGGCAAGAAAACGACAAAACGCGTCGCAAGGGGGAGGGCCGGCAATGTGCCAGGCAAGGGCTATGCTTGTTGGCGCGTGAGCATTTCACGCCCCCATCCGGTCTTGATCACATGGAAGCAGGCCTATGAATCCAATTCGCTCTCTCGCTCGTGCTGTTGCCCTTGCCACCCTGGCGTCCGCCGCCAGCTTCACGGTGCAGGCTGCCGGTATTCCCATTGGTAGCGAGGCGCTGGAAAGCCACGTCACCACGCAGGTCACGGCCATCGACCTGGCCAGCCGCCAGGTCACGGTGAAAGGCCCTGACGCCAAGAAGGATGTGACCTTCCAGCTCACGGAAAAGGCCAAGGCGCTGCCCAACCTCAAGGTGGGTGACAGGGTCGACATCTACGTGACCCGTGCTGTGGCCTATGTGCTGAACCCCGAGGAGGGCGGTGCACCGAAGGCGACTGAAGAGTCCGGTACCATTCGCGCCACGGCGGACAACCCCAACCCGGGCGGCGAGGCGTTCCGCCAGGTCAGGGTGACCTCGCAGATCAAGAAGATCAACCTCGAGACGCATGAGGTGAGCCTGTTGCCGCCTGAGGGCAAGCTGCAGGTGGTCAAGGTCGAGAACCCTGACCTGCAGGCACGCATGAAGAACCTCAAGGTCGGCCAGACGGTCGACGCGATCTACACCGAAGTGCTGCGCGTCGAAACCTCGCGCTGACCATTCATTGGGGCAGGCTACGGGTTGCCCGCACATGGATCCGCCGTGATGCCTTGCATGACGGCGGATGTCGTTCGAACAGCTGTATCACCCAATCGGGCCGAGTCTTGCTGGCATCGTTGAGCCAATTGGCAACCGAGTCCTGGGCATACTTGTCTGCTTCGGCCAGGCGCGGCACCAACAGTGGCTCGGCCACTTCGGGCGCTTGCTTGAGTGCGGCGATGTGCTCGCACCAGACGCCACGTGGGCGCAGCACCTCGATACAGAAGCGTCGTACCAGTGGGTTGCTGTCGCCGGCATGTCGGGCAAGCAGGGCCAGGGCATCATCCAGCGCTTGAGCCAGGCGCGGGCGCAGGGCTATCCAGGCCCATTCGCGCACACCAAAATGTTCATCGCGAGCAAAATGCAGCTGGGCCAGCAATGCGGCTTCGAGATCGAGCGTGCGCGACAGGTGCGCCTGGGCGAAGGCCGCCCAGCTGCGCACCGTATCGGAGCTGTGTGCGCTGCACTGCTCCAACACCTGCTGGCGCTGGGGCGCAGGTGCTGGTTCCAGCCACTGCCCAAGGGCAAGGCCGATCCCCGTGATTTTTTTTGACAGGCCCTGCGAGCATGTTTCTTCGGCGCAGGTAGCCAGTTGTTCGATCAGCGTGTCGGGCAACTGGCCTGCCAGTGCACTGACCAAGGTCCTTTGATCCACTGCCAGGCACTCGGCCAGGTTGCGGGTGGGCAACTGCCCATGGTCGATCAGGGTTGTACGTTCATCTGTCATCGAATGTGCTCCATCACATACGGTTTGGTCTGGTCTAAGCCGTGAACCCGCCGGCTCAGGCCTCGGGCCGAGGCTGCGCAGCATCCTAGCCCAATTGGCTGGTATCCATGCGGCGAATAGCATGCGTGCACACTTTCGATTTCCATGGATAAAGGGAATTTTCCGATCATCGCCTGAACATCTGTCACGAATGAGGACTGCCATGTTCAGCAAGACCTTGTGCCTTCTGGTGCTTCCCTTTGCCCTGGCGTTGCTTGCCGGTGCCGTGCTGCCGTTCCAGGCTGCGGGTAATGCCGCCGTCGGCCGGGCGCTGGGGCACTGGTTGTGGGGTGCGTTCACGTCATTGACGGTAAGTTCGCTGGTAGTGATCGCCGCGCTGCTGATCCTCAGGGTGCCGGCGCCGGACATGGGCAAGGCCTTGCAGGGGCCCTGGTGGCTGTGGGTTGGCGGTGTGCTCGGGGCGTTGTACGTGGCCGGTGCCGCGGCGCTCACCCCCAGGCTGGGCGCAGCGGGTTTCCTGGTGCTGGTGGTGGCGGGGCAGATCATCACGGCGGTGGTCGCGGACCACTTCGGAGTGATGGGGTTGGGGGGCAAGCCGCTCAACCTGGCCAGGTTGGCGGGTGTGGTGCTGATCCTCTGCGGCGTGCTGCTGGTGCAGGGCACCTGGGCAGCAGGCACGCCGGCCAGTGCCACTGCTGTGGTGAAACAGCCGGAAGGCTGATCAGTGCCCCGGCTGGCTGCACGCCCACACGGTTTCCCGCAGCCAGCGATGCCCGGGGTCGTCGTCCTTGCGGCTATGCCAGGCTTGCTGGTAATCGAATGAAGGAATCGCCAGTGGCGGCTCGAACTGGCGCAATGTCCTGTGCTGGTGCAGCGAGCCCACCGCGCGGCTGGCCACGGTCAGGATCAGGTCGGTGCCGGCCAGCACTTCGACTGCCGCACTCCAGTGCGGCAAGGCCAGGGCAATCCGCCGACGCAGGCCTTGCGCGGCCAGGGCGCGTTCGATTTCATCGAAGGCATCCGGGTGCATGGCCATCAGCACATGCGGGCGGGCCAGCCAGTCGGCCAGGGCCAGGCTGCCGCTGGCCGGCAGCACCTGGCGGTCGGCAACGCTGATGAAGCTGTCGGTGAACAGCGGCTGCGCGGTGATGGCCTGGGGCAGGTCCGGGAAGATGCCCAGGGCCAGGTCCAGTTCACCATCGAGCAACTGGGCCAGCATGGTTTCGCGGCTGGCCTGGCTGATGGCCAGGTCCACCCCGGGCGCGACATGGCGCAGGTGGCGCAGCAGGGGTGGCAGGATGATCCGCGAGGAATAGTCGGACAGCGAGAGCCTGAAGCGACGCTGGGCCTTGGCCGGTTCGAACTGTGGGGCGGCCAGCAGGCCGTTGAGGTTGCCCAGGGCGTCGTGCAGCGGTTTGGCCAGCGATTGGGCGCGGGCGGTCAAGGCCATGCGGCCGTTCTGGCGCACCAGCAAGGGGTCGTCGAAGTGCTTGCGCAACTGTGCCAGGGCATGGCTTACCGCCGGTTGGCTGCGGTGCAGGCGCAGGGCGGCGCGGGTCACGTGCTTTTCGCTCAGCAGGGCGTGCAGGGCGAGCAGCAGGTTGAGGTCGATCTTGCGTAGTTCATCCATGGTGCGAATGGTCTTGGTTGTGTCTGGCGGTTTTCATCAGCTTAACAAATGCCCAAGGCTGTCGAGGCCCCAGGATTTCGGCATCATGGCTGACATTGTCGGGGCCGCGTTGCGGCCCATCGCGACACAAGGCCGCTCCTACAAGGACCGTGTCAGTCGTTGGGGTTATACTCCCCACCCGTTTCACTGTTATCCGAGTATTCCGATGGGTCTTTCCGTAACCGCAACACCCGAGCCGCGTAGCCTGGGCGCCCCTATGCCGGCAACCTGATCGGCGTGCGCCTGCGTCCGCTGTTCTTTGCCGGCGAGCATCGGCCTGTAGCGCTGACCGGGTGCTGAGGCACTGAGCGAATTGCTGCAAGGGGTGCAGAAATCATCTGCATCCCGCCTGATTGTTCAACTTTCCCTGCCTGATTAGCCTGACTCGAACACCCATCCAACAGGATTCGATCATGGCTACCCGCATCGTTCTCAACAGCACCGGCACTGCCGATGTCATGCAGCTTGAACACTTGCAAGCACAAGCCCCAGGGCCCGGCCAGGTCTGGCTGGAACAGACGGCCATGGGTGTCAACCCGCTCGACCTGTTGCAGCGCAAGGGCGGTGCCCCACTGGACTTGCCTTCCGGGCTGGGGCTGGAAGGGGCTGGGCGGGTCGCCGCCGTCGGCGAAGGGGTACATGACGTGCAGGTGGGCGACCGGGTCGCCTATGCCATGGGCCCGGTTGGCGGTTACGCCAGCGGCCGCCTGTACCCGGCCGAGCGCCTGATCAAGCTGCCGCCGCAGCTGGATGACCAGGCCGCTGCCGCCGTGCTGTTCAAGGGCATCACGGCGCAGTACTTGCTGAAGACCACTTATGCCGTGGGCCCGGGTAGCCAAGTGTTGTTGTACGGTGCCGCCGGTGCCTTGGGCCAGCTGATGGCGCCTTGGGCGCGGCACCTGGGGGCGACGGTGATCGGCGTGGTATCACGCCCGCAGAGCGTGGCAAGGGCGCAGGCAGCGGGTTGCCACCATGTGCTGGTGTTCGACGCGGCAACCTTGGCCGGCCAGGTCCGCGAGCTGACCCAGGGCCAGGGCGTGGACGTGGCCTATGACTGTGTCGGCAAGGTGTCGTTGCAAGCCTCGCTGGACAGCCTGCGGGTGCGTGGCTTGCTGGTGTCGTTCGGCGGCACCTCCGGCGCGCCGGCGGCCATCGAGGTTGCCACGCTCAACGCCAAGGGCTCGCTGTACCTGACCCGGCCCTCGCTGGCAGCACACACCCGCACGGTCGAAGAGTATCAGCAGCGCGCCGCCGATGTGCTGGCGGCGGTCGCCGAGGGTATCATCCAGCCTCGGGTCTGGCGTGCCTACCCGCTGGCCGACGCGGCCCGGGCTCACGGGGACCTGGAGCAAGGGCAGTCGGAGGGCGCGCTGGTCCTTACTGCCTGATACCCGACTTCCACCCCTACTGCCTTGTGCCGAGCCTTACCATGGATGCCTTCGACAGCCGCCGCGCCGATGAACTTGCCACCTTGCTGGCGCTGCACGAGCAGGGCTCGTTTGCCGCTGCCGGGCGTCAGTTGGAGCGCCACCCCACGGTGCTGTCGAAGCGCCTGAGTGCACTGGAGGTGCGCCTGGGCATTCGCCTGGTGGAGCGCAGCACGCGGCAACTGCGCTTTACCGATGAAGGCGAGCGGCTGGTGGCCAAGGTGCGCGAGGCCAACCGGCTGATCGCCGAGGCCGAACAGGAAGCGGCCGAGGGGGCGGCGACGGTACGTGGGCGCCTGCGCCTGGCATTGCCGGCAGCCATGGGCCGGCGCTGGTTGAGCGGGATGCTGGCCGATTTCGTGCTGGCCTACCCGCAGGTGATGGTGGAGGCCGAGTATGCCGATCGTTTCGTCGACCTGATCGGCGAGGGTTTCGACGCCGCCATCCGCATTGGTGAGCTGGCTGACAACCGCCTGGTGGCCAGGAAGCTGTGCGATCACCTGCGCATCCTGTGTGCGTCGCCCGAGTACCTGGCCCGGCATGGCACACCCGTGCAGCCGGAGGATCTTGCTGGGCACAATTGCTTGGGTTTCAGTGGCTTGCGAAGCTTTCCTGAATGGCGACTGATGAGTGGTGGGCGACAGGTGAGTGTCAAGGTTGCCGGCAACCTGCGCAGCAACGACAACGAAGCCCTGCTGGAGGCGGCGCGGCGTGGCGTTGGCATCCTGGCGGGAGGGGACTGGCTGATGGGCGAGGACCTCGCCGCCGGGCGTTTGGTGCGGGTGCTGCCGCAATGGCAGCTGGATGTGGCGGCGGGCATTTACCTGGTACGGCCGACCGCGCGCCTCAACACTGCCGCCCTGGTGGCATTCAAGGCGTGGCTGGAGGCTCGCTTCGAGGCCGGCGCACCGTGGCGGCTATAGAATTGCACATAACTAATTGAATTAGCAGGGACCCTGTGGGAGCGGCTTTAGCCGCGAACACCGGCGTAGCCGGTGCCATGCACCGCGTTGGCTTCTTCGCGGCTAAAGCCGCTCCCACATCGACCGCATCGCTTTCAAGCCATGTGCAGTACCTGTGGGAGCTGGCTTGCCGGCGATGAGGCCAGTACAGGCAGCATCAGCCGGGCGGTTGTTACAAGTCGAGCACCAAGCGGGCAGTACGAGCACGCGAGACGCACAGCATGATGCTCCCACAGGGTACGCGGGCCGCTTGCGAATTCAGTTCTCTACGCGAAAAGGGCTGGGCAATCGTTATCGCCTTGCTACAGCATGCTGCACGCACTGCTCGTAATAGGTTTGCTTGATCGCTGCAGGCTTGAGCCGCGAGCGGCTGTTGTAGGTTTGTTCGGTAATGCCGAAGGCGGTCATGCGCATCCACGGTTTGGGGAATTTGCGCGCCTGCAGCTTCTTGCGCGTGGCATACAGGGTTACCCCGGAAAGCTTGGCCTGCTGCGCCTCGGCGGCTATCTGCGCGCCCCAGCCGCAAGTGTGGCGATCGTTCTGGCTCAGCGCCCGTGCCTGGGCGCCGAAAGCGAGCGTGGCCAGCAGGCAGCCGGCCATCGTTGCTAGAAGTACTCGCATGTTGCTGTCCTAAGCATCTGAAGGAAAACGAAGTTTGCCTTCACAAGCTGCTACCGGGGGCCAGCAAATTGCCGTCAGGTTGTTGCCATCCGCAACGGGCTGGCGCGGGAGGGGCGTAGGCTGGTCCAGGCCAGGCTGGCGACCCAGATTACTGATACGCCGTAGTTCAGTCGCTGGTACAGTCCGAACCACTGGCCGCTTTGCGCTGCCTTGCCCATGAGCGCGACGGTCACGATCGCCAATACCACGCAGGCCAGAGAAAACAGCCCCAGTGCCCTGGAGCCGGCAATGCGATTGCCCAACCAGGCCCACAGCGCGCTAGCAAGGGTCAGCGAAAGGAACATCAGCAAGCCGGACAGGTTGTGTAACTGCTGCGAACGGGAAGGCTGCGCCGGAACGCAACCTTGGTCGCAGGGAAACCACCCGGTACCCAGGCTGCCCACGCCATGCAACAGCACCAGCGCCGCACTCAGCAATGCCAGCTTCGAGCCACGCCAGCGCCGCGCCAGGCCCCAGGCAAACAGGGTGAACAGGATGGCAAGGGGGAAGTTGTTGACCAGCGGCGACCAGTTCTGGGTCGGCGAACCGACCGCGCCGAGCTGGCTCATGGCCTGTTGCAGGTGGTCGTAGCCGGGGTAGGCCAGGGCGGTGAACCATACACCTGCCAGCAGCCAGAGGGGGATCAACAGGCCGCTGGCGAGCAACAGGCGGTCGAGGGGTTTCATGCTGTGTTTTCCTTCCATGGATGAGCGTGAAACCGCACAGTACAGCCTCGCACCTGCGAGGGGCCAGCATTTCCAGTGTTTCGTTCAGGGCTGCCGCGCCTGCGAACGACGAGAAATACCGCACTGCGTGTATGTGATCGTACAACTGCTTGCGCTATGATGAACGCTGTCTTTCAAGGTGAAATACAGGGCAATGACAGAGCAGCAGGTACAGGCAAAGACCCGGCGCAAGCCGCGCAGTCTGGCCCAGGAACTGGTCACGGTGCTGACCGAGCGCATTCGCAGCGGCCAGCTCAAGCGCGGCGACAAGCTGCCGACCGAATCGCAGATCATGGCCGAAGAGGGTGTCAGCCGCACGGTGGTGCGTGAAGCGATCTCGCGGCTGCAGGCCGCCGGGCAGGTCGAGACCCGCCACGGCATTGGCACCTTTGTGCTGGACGCGCCAGCCACGGGTGGTTTCCGTATCGACCCGGCGACCGTGGTCACCCTGCGCGAAGTGTTGGCGGTGCTGGAGTTGCGCATTGCCCTGGAGATCGAATCGGCGGGCCTGGCGGCGCAGCGGCGCAGCGATGAAGAGCTGACCGGCATGCGTGCGGCGCTGGACGAACTCAACGAAGGGGCTGCCCACGCCACGGATGCGGTGTCGGCGGACTTCCAGTTCCACCTGCGCATTGCCCAGGCCAGCGGCAACCACTACTTCGCCGACATCATCAACCACCTGGGCACCAGCATCATCCCGCGTACCCGCTTGAACTCGGCGCGGCTGGCCCACGATGACCAGGCGCACTACATGAGCCGGCTGATGCATGAGCACGAGGCGATCTACGAAGCCATCGCCCGGCGTGATAGCGAAGGGGCGAAGATGGCCATGCGCATGCACCTGAGCAATAGCCGCGAGCGCTTGCGGCAGGCGCATGAAGAGGCCGAGGCGCAGGGGGTCTGAGGCTTCTCTGTTGCCTGACCTGGCCTCTTCGCGGGTAAACCCGCTCCCACAAGGTTATCCATTACCTGTAAGTACGGCGCGGTCCCTGTAGGAGCGGGTTTACCCGCGAAGAGGCCGGTACAGGCAAAAGAAAAGCCCCGCCATGCGCGGGGCTTTCTGGTTTCAAGGGGCGATCAGATCGCGCCCTCACTCCACTGGCCATTTACCAGCCGACGCAGCCCAAGCGGGTTGCCGTCGCGCAGTGCCTCAGGCAACAGCGCCTGCGGGTAGTTCTGGTAGCACACCGGGCGCAGGAAGCGGTCGATGGCCAGGGTGCCGACTGACGTGCCGCGCGCATCCGATGTGGCCGGGTAAGGCCCGCCGTGCACCATCGCATCACACACCTCGACACCGGTCGGGTAGCCATTGACCAGGATCCGCCCGACTTTCTCCTCCAGCAGCGGCACCAGCCAGGCGAAGGCCTGCAGGTCTTCCGGCTCGCCGATCAGGGTCGCGGTCAGCTGGCCGCGCAGGCCGAGCAGGGCGGCGCGCAACTGGTCGTTGTCCTGCACTTCCACGGCAACGGTGGTCGGGCCGAACACTTCTTCCTGCAGCAGCGGGTCAGATTCCACCAGCAGGCGGGCATCAGCCCTGAACAGTTGGGCGCGCGCCTGGCTGCCTGCCTGCGCCTGGCCGGCCAGGTGCTCGATACCGGCATGGGCGTGCAGGTGCTCCAGGCCACCGACGTAGCTGCGCAGGCCACCGGCGTTGAGCATGGTCTGGCCGGCCTGCTGGCTCAGGTGCTGGCCAAGCTCTGCCAGCAGTTGGCTGTACTGCGGCGACTGCAGGCCGATCACCAGGCCCGGGTTGGTGCAGAACTGGCCTGCGCCCAGGCACACCGAACCGGCCAGTTCTCGGGCGATGGCTTCGCCACGCTTGGCCAGGGCGCCCGGCAGGATGATGACCGGGTTGATGCTGGACATCTCGGCGAACACCGGGATCGGCTGCGGGCGCTCGGCGGCCATGCGGCACAGGGCGTCACCGCCTTTCAGCGAGCCGGTGAAGCCGACGGCCTGGATGGCCGGGTGCTTGACCAGCCACTCGCCGACGCCGCCACCGAACACCATGTTGAACACGCCCTTGGGCATGCCGGTGCGCTCGGCGGCGCGCTGGATGGCGCAGCCGACCAGGTCGGCGGTGGCCATGTGGCCGCTGTGGGCCTTGAACACCACGGGGCAACCGGCGGCCAGGGCCGCGGCGGTATCGCCACCGGCGGTGGAGAAGGCCAGCGGGAAGTTGCTGGCGCCGAACACGGCGACCGGGCCGACGCCGATGCGCATCTGGCGCAGGTCCACGCGTGGCAGGGGCTGGCGCTCGGGCAGGGCCAGGTCGATGCGTGCACCGAGGAAGTCACCACGGCGCAGCACCTGGGCGAACAGGCGCATCTGGCCGCTGGTGCGGCCGCGCTCGCCCTGGATACGGGCGGGGGGCAGGGCGGTTTCACGGCAGACGATGGCGACGAAGGCGTCGTCCAGTTCGTCCAGCTCGGCGGCGATGGCGTCGAGGAATTCGGCGCGCCGCGCCGGGGCCAGCTGGCGGAATTCGGCGAAGGCGGCGGCGGCGGCCTTGGCGGCCTGGTCCACTTCGCTTTCGGTGGCTTGGGCGAAGCTGTAGGGCAGGGCCTCGCCGGTGCTGGCGTCCAGGCTCTGCAGGCGCTGCTGGCCAGCGGCGCTGCGCTGGCCGGCGATGAAGTTGTGGCCGAGGATTTCAGGCATGGGGTGCTCCTGTAGAGAGTAGTGAAGGAAGAGAACGTGCTTGAGGCGTTTGCTCGGACCCTGTGGGAGCGGGTTCACCCGCGAAGCAGGCAACTCGGTGCATGGCACCGGCTTTGCCGGTGTTCGCGGGTGAACCCGCTCCCACAGGGACCGCGTTGCAATGTTGAGTCGGGCAAGCCCTGGGCATCAGGTAATCGGTGCCGGGTTGAACAGGGTGATGTCGTTGTGCAGGCGATGCTGTTCGGCCCAGGTCTGCTTGCGGCCGCTGGCCACGTCCAGGTAGTAGTGGAACAGCTCCCAGCCCAGCTCCTCGATGGTCGAGCGGCCGCTGGCGATGCGCCCGGCGTCGATGTCGATCAGGTCGGGCCAGCGCTGGGCCAGCTCGCTGCGGGTGCATACCTTGACCACTGGCGCCATGGCCAGGCCGTACGGGGTGCCACGGCCGGTGGTGAACACATGCAGGTTCATGCCGGCAGCCAGTTGCAGGGTGCCGCAGACAAAGTCGCTGGCCGGGGTGGCGCAGAAGATCAGGCCTTTGCGGTTGACCCGCTCGCCCGGCCCGAGCACGCCCTGGATGGCGCCGCTACCGGACTTGACGATCGACCCCAGGGACTTCTCGACGATATTCGACAAGCCGCCTTTCTTGTTGCCCGGCGTGGTGTTGGCGCTGCGGTCGGCGGCGCCTTGCTGCAGGTAGCGGTCGTACCAGTCCATTTCGCGCACCAGGGCGTCTGCGACCTCCTGGTTTTCCGCCCGCGAGGTGAGCATGTAGATGGCGTCGCGCACTTCGGTCACTTCCGAGAACAGCACGGTGGCGCCAGCGCGTACCAGCAGGTCGGCGGCGTAGCCCAGCGCCGGGTTGGCGGTGATGCCCGAGAAGGCGTCGCTGCCCCCGCACTGCATACCCAGGATCAGTTCGCTGGCCGGCACGCTTTCGCGGCGGCGCTGGTCGAGTTTCTTCAGGCGGGTCTCGGCCAGTTCCATGATCTGTTCGATCATTTCCACAAAGCCCAGGCTGGCGTCCTGCAGGCGGTACAGCCACGGGTCGCTGAGGTCGACCGACGGGTCGTTGTCGTGCATCACCTGGCCGGCCTGCAGCTTTTCGCAGCCCAGGCTGATGACCAGGGCCTCGCCGCCCAGGTTGGGGTTGCGCGCCAGGTTGCGCACCGTGCGGATCGGGATGTAGGCATCGCGCGCGTTGATCGCCACGCCGCAGCCATAGCTGTGGGTGATGGCCACCACGTCATCGACATTGGGGTACTTGGGCAGCAACTCGCTGCGAATGCGCTTTACCGCATGCTCCAGCACGCCGGCCACGCACTGCACGGTGGTGGTGATGCCGAGGATGTTGCGGGTGCCGACGGTGCCGTCGGCGTTGCGGTAGCCTTCGAAGGTGAAGCCTTCGAGCGGCGGCAGCGGCTGCGGGACGGCGTCGCAGCGTGGCAGGCTGTCCAGCTCCGGCGCGGCCGGCATGGCCAGCTGGCTCTCCTGCACCCAGCTGCCCTGGCGCAGGTCTTCCAGCGCGTAGCCTATGATCTGCCCGTAGCGGCGCACCGGTTCGCCCTTGGCGATGGCTACGGTGGCCACCTTGTGGCTCTGTGGCACGCCTTCGACCAGGGTCAGGCCGTCGGCGAAGCGGGCGCCTTCGCCCAGGCCGCCATCGTTGACCACCACCACGACATTGTCGTCGTCGTGCAGGCGGACGTAGCGGGGCGAGTCGGAATGTTCGATCAACTGCATGTTCGGGCCCTACTTGTCAGGTTCTCAGGCTTTTGTACATCCGCCCGCAGCGGGGTGGCCGACGCGGGCGTGTTCACTCAGTGGCGCGAGCCGGCCAGTTCGCTGCCGGTCGCTGGCTCGGCGTCAGGCTTTGGGCTTTCACGCAGCTCGATGCGCTTGATCGGGCCGACGATCACCAGGTAGCTGAACACCGCCACCAGGGCGTTGGCACCGACATACACCAGGGCCCACTTGAACGAGCCAGTGGCGCTGATGATGTAGCCGATCACGATTGGCGTGGTGATCGAGGCGATGTTGCCGAAGGTGTTGAACAGCCCGCCCGACAGCCCGGCGATCTGTTTCGGCGAGGTGTCGGCGACCACCGCCCAGCCCAGCGCGCCGATGCCTTTGCCGAAGAACGCCAGGGTCATGAAACCGACCACCATCCACTCGGCGTCGACGTAGTTGCAGAACACCATGGTGGTCGACAGCAGCAGACCGCAGACGATCGGCAGCTTGCGCGAGAAGGTCAGCGAGTTGCCGCGGCGCAGCAGCCAGTCGGAGATCACCCCGCCCAGCACACCACCGATGAAGCCGCAGACCGCCGGCAGCGAGGCGATGAAGCCGGCCTTGAGGATGGTCATGCCGCGCTCCTGCACCAGGTACACCGGGAACCAGGTGAGGAAGAAGTAGGTGATGGCGTTGATGCAGTATTGGCCCAGGTACACGCCCAGCAGCATGCGGCTGGTCAGCAGTTGCTTGATGTAGCCCCATTTCGGGCCGTCGTTGCCGCGCTTCTGGTCCATGTCCACCAGGCCGCCGTTCTGCTCGATGTGCTCGAGTTCACCCGGGCTGATGCGTGGGTGTTGGCGCGGGTTGTAGATGGTCTTCAGCCACACCATGGAGAACACGATGCCCAGTGCGCCCATGACCACGAACACGTGCTCCCAGCCGAAGCTGAACACGATCCAGCCCATGATCGGTGCGAACAGTGCGGTGGCGAAGTACTGCGCCGAGTTGAAGATGGCCGAGGCGGTGCCGCGTTCCTGGGTCGGGAACCAGGCCGCGACGATGCGCGCGTTGCCCGGGAACGACGGGGCTTCGGCAAAACCGACCAGAAAGCGCAGGGTGAACAGCGTCACCACCGCCCAGGCCACCGGCAGGCCACCGACAAAGCCCTGCAGCAGGGTGAACAGCGACCAGGTGAAGATGCTGAAGGCGTAGACGTTCTTGGAACCGAAGCGGTCGAGCAGCCAGCCACCAGGAATCTGGCCAGCCACGTATGCCCATCCGAAGGCGGAGAAGATGTAGCCGAGGGTCACGGCATCGATGCCGAGGTCTTTCTGCAGGCTGGAGCCCGCGATTGCAATGGTGGCGCGGTCAGCGTAGTTGATCGTGGTCACCAGGAACAGCATGAACAGGATCAGGTAGCGCACATGCGTCTTCTTCGTCGCTTGCATGCTGGTAGTACTCCCACTAGTTATTTTTGTGCGGGCTCACGAATTGTAACCGGAGTGGGGTTGGCCCACTCCGGGCGCGGCATCTGGCAGGCCGCGGGCGGCGCTTACTGCGGGCCCATCTTGTCCATCAGCGCGGCGAGCTTTTCGTACTCGTCGGCGGTGAGGTCGGTAAGCGGCGTACGCACCGGGCCGGCGTCGTAACCGGCGATTTTGGCGCCGGCCTTGACGATGCTCACGGCGTAGCCGGCCTTGCGGTTGCGGATGTCCAGGTACGGCAGGAAGAAGTCGTCGATCAGCTTGGCCACGGTGGCGTGGTCGTCACGGGCGATGGCGTTGTAGAAGTCCATGGCGGTCTTCGGCACGAAGTTGAACACGGCGGAGGAGTACACCGGCACGCCCAGGGCCTTGTAGGCAGCAGCATACACCTCGGCGGTCGGCAGGCCACCCAGGTAGCTGAAGCGGTCGCCCAGGCGGCGACGGATCGACACCATCAGCTCGATGTCACCCAGGCCGTCCTTGTAGCCGATCAGGTTCGGGCAGCGCTCGGCCAGTTTTTCCAGCAGGTCGGCGTTCAGGCGGCAGACGTTGCGGTTGTAGACGACTACGCCGATGTTTACCGATTTGCACACTGCTTCGACGTGGGCGGCGACACCTTCCTGGCTGGCTTCGGTCAGGTAGTGCGGCAGCAGCAGCAGGCCCTTGGCACCCAGGCGCTCGGCTTCTTGCGCGTATTCGATGGCCTGGCGGGTGGAGCCACCGACGCCGGCGAGGATGGGTACCGACTTGGCGCAGGTGTCGACGGCGGTCTTGATCACCTGGCTGTATTCGCTGGCAGCCAGGGAGAAGAACTCACCGGTGCCGCCGGCGGCGAACAGGGCGCTGGCGCCATACGGGGCCAGCCATTCCAGGCGCTTGACGTAGCCAGCCGGATTGAAGTCGCCCTGGGCGTTGAAGTCGGTGACCGGGAAAGACAGCAGGCCGTGGGAGAGGATGGATTTGAGTTCTTGTGGGGTCATTGTTGTTGGCATCCTGTGGCGCTTGGGTGAAGGGTGTTGTTTTGCGTTGGAGGTAAGTTATCGTACAACTTGTACGATGACTAGTCCTTTGGGAGATTTTTTTGTGGAGGGGCGGAAGGAGTGTTATTGCCTGTGCCGGCCTCTTCGCGGGTAAACCCGCTCCCACAGGGACCGCGCCGCGCTTGAAATTTGCGGAGATCCCTGTAGGAGCGGGTTTACCCGCGAAGAGGCCAGAACAGGCGACAACAACAGATGCACGAGACGCAGATGGCAGACCAATCGCGAGCAGTCATCGTATCTCTTGAGGGGCAGGAAAAAAGATCGCGGAGACAGGCACAAGCCCGCCGCCCGTTTCCACGGGAAGTGTTCTGGGACCAGCAGAGGGTGACCGGGGAAAACGGGGGCGGCCTTGCGCCGCCCCGCGATCAAAGCAGAGGAAACTGGGGTCAGGCAGCGTGCTGGCGCTTGATCTGCGCCTTGCGTACCTGGGCCCGGCAAGCGTCGCCGAAAGCCTGGAAGATCTTGATCGAATCCGGGTTCTTCGCCGCTTGCCACTCCGGGTGCCACTGCACGGCGAACAGGAACGGCGAGATGCTCGGGGCATGGATCGCCTCGACCAGGCCGTCTTCGGCGTGGGCGATGGCCTCGATGCCGGCGCCGAGCTTGTGCAGGCCTTGGCCATGCAGCGAGTTGACGCGAATCTCGTCGGTACCCAGGGTGTCGCGCAGCCAGCTGTCCGGCTTGATCTTCACGCCGTGCACCTGGGCGTATTGCACCTCGACCGGGTCTTCCGGGTTTTCCCGGTGGTCGTTGAAGCCAGGCTCGGCGTACACCTTCTGGTAGATGTCGCCACCCAGGGCCACGTTGATTTCCTGCATGCCACGGCAGATGCCGAAGATCGGCAGGCCACGCTTGATCGCGGCCTTGACCAGCGGGATGTCGAACAGGTCGCGGTTCTGGTCCTGGCCTTTGCCGGGGGTCTCGTTTTCCTGGCCGTACAGGGCCGGGTCGATGTTGCTGCCGGCGCCGGTCAGGTACACGCCGTCGGCCATGTCCAGATAGGTCTCGAGGTCTTCGATGCCGCAGCAGGTGGGCACCAGCACCGGGACGCAATCGGAAAACTCGACCAGCGGGGTGATGTATTTGTGGGTCATGACCTGGTAGTCATGGCCTTTGCGCTCTTGGCTGCCCATGGTCATCAGGACGACGGGTTTGCGCAGGGAGGGTTGCTTGTTGCCAATGTTGCTGTTGGACATATGTCACCTTGGGACAGGTTCGGCCTGTCGTTGTTGTGCAGGTGCACGGCGCGGGGCCATGGGTGCAACCTGTAGCCCCGAGCACTGCCGGCTCGTCGGAGGCGACGATTCCGGTCGGGGCTTGTAGATAGCTTGCCAGAGCCGTTCGATATGTCAAACGACGGAGTAGGGCTTGATGGCCGGGAATGCGCCGGTTTTTGGGGGCTGAAACCGATGCGGGCCTGTGGCGGCGTGGGTTTGGCGGGGGTTAAGGTCAATAATATTTAACGATGCAGTTGGGTCTTTGCAGCGGTGCAATGAAGGTGGTTTTGTGTTTGTGCTACTGGCCCTATCGCCGGCAAGCCAGCTCCCACAAGTACTGCACCGGGCTTGAAAGCTGCAGATACCCTGTGGGAGCTGGCTTGCCGGCGATAGGGCCAGTACAGGCATAACTCCATTACTCAGTGCAGTATCTGCGCCAGGAACCCCTTGGCCCGCTCGGTACGCGGCTGGTTGAAGAACACCTGCGGCGGGCTGTCTTCGATGATCTGCCCGCCCTCGAGGAACAGCACCCGCTCGGCCACTTGGCGGGCAAAGCCCATTTCATGGGTGACGCAAAGCATGGTCATGCCAGTGCCGGCCAGCTGCACCAGCACATCCAGCACCTCGGCGACCATCTCCGGGTCAAGCGCCGAGGTGGGCTCGTCGAACAGCATGATCCGCGGCTTCATGCACAGCGCCCGGGCAATCGCCACGCGTTGCTGCTGGCCGCCGGACAGCTGGCTGGGGTACTTGTGCGCCTGGCTTTCGATGCCGACCTTGCTCAGGTACATGCGCGCCCGCTCCTCGGCGTCCTTGCGCGACAACCCGCGCACGCTGGTGGGGGCCAGCAGGCAGTTGTCGAGCACGCTCATGTGCGGGAACAGGTTGAAGTGCTGGAACACCATGCCGATGTCGCTGCGCACCTGCGCCGCTTCGCGGGTGGTGGATGCCAGGTCGATGCCATCCACCTTGATGCTGCCCTGCTGGGCCACTTCCAGGCGGTTGATGCAGCGGATCAGGGTCGACTTGCCCGAGCCGGACGGCCCGCACAGCACGATGCGTTCGCCTTCGCGCACCTGCAGGTCGATGTCGCGCAGCACGTGGAACGCGCCGTAGTGCTTGTTCAGGCCTTCGATGCGGATCAGCACCGGGCGTGGGTCGGGTTCGGGGGCAAGGGTGGCAAGGCTCAGTGGTGCGGTCATCTTGTTGTTCTCCCGCAGGGGTTCAGTCGAAACGAGTCGCGCTGTAGGGCGCGGGGTCGGTGAAGGGGCGTTCGCCGGTGACCAGTTCGGCCACCAGCCGGCCGCTGACCGGGCCCAGGGTGAGGCCGTGGTGGGCGTGGCCGAAGTTGAACCACAGCCCCGGGTGGCGCGGCGCCGGGCCGATCACCGGGCGCATGTCGGGCAGGCATGGGCGGCGGCCCAGCCAGGGGGTGTCGTCCAGGCGCTCGCCAAGGGCCGGGAACAGCTTGCGCGCCAGGGCTTCGCAGCGGCCCAGCTGGATCTGGTTGCCCGGCGCGCTGCTGGCGTCGAACTCGATGCCGGTGGTCAGGCGCACGCCGCGAGCCATTGGCGCCAGCACGTAGCCGCCCTGGGTGTCGCAGATGGAATGCTCCAGTTGCGCGCCGTCACGGGTGCTGTAGTGCATGTGGTAGCCACGCTTGATAGCCAGCGGGATCTGGTAGCCAAGGCCGCTGAACAGGTCGGCCGACTGCGGGCCGAGGCAGGCCACCACCTCGTTGGCGGTGATCGGGCCGCGGCGGCTGTCGACCCGCCATTGGCCGTCGACCTGGCGCAGGCTGCGCGCATCGCCATGCAGGAACTGCCCGCCGCGCTGCGTGAACAGGGTGGCGTAGCCGCGGGTGAGGGCGCCGGGGTTGTTCACGGTCTTGGGGTCGAGCCAGTGAATGCCGCCGACCACGCTGGCGTCCAGCTGGTGCTCGCGGGCCTGCAATTGCCCGCATTCGAGGATTTCGAACTGCAGGCCATAACGGCTCAGGCCCTTGGCGTCGGCCTTGGCCTGCTCGAACAGCGCCGGGTCACGGAACACTTCGATCCAGCCTTTGGCCTGCACCAGCCCTTCCAGGCCGGCGGCAGCAATGAATGCGTCGTGCTCCTCGACGCAGCGCTGCACCAGCGGCAGCATGTCGGCGGCGGCCCCGGCCAGGCGACCGGGGGCCGACTGGCGCCAGTAGCGCCACAGCCAGGGGGCGGCCTTGGGCAGGTGCAGCAGGCTGTAGCGCACATCGGGCTGGCGGTTCAGGCCATAGCGCAGCAGCGCGCCCAGTTGCCGCGGGAAGGCATAGGGGATCACGCTGGAGCGCTCGATCAGCCCGGCATTGCCGTGGCTGGTGCCGCTGCCCGGTTCGTCGCGGTCGATCAGGATCACCTGGCGCCCGCGGGCCTGCAGGTGCAGGGCGGTGCTGACGCCGACGATGCCGGCGCCGAGGACAAGGGTCTGGCAATGCATGGAACGTATCCTTCGGTCAGTTCAGGTGGCGGCCCAGGCGGGCTTCCAGGTGTTTCAGCAGGCGCCGCACCAGTTCGACGATCAGCAGGTAGAGCACGGCGGCCCACAGGTAGATCTGGAAGTCGAAACTGCGCGAGAAGGCCAGTTTGGTCACGCCCATCAGGTCGTAGATGGTCACCAGCGAGGCGATCGCGCTGGCCTTGATCATCAGGATCAGTTCGTTGCCCAGCGGGCCGATGGCCACCAGCAGCGACTGCGGCAGGATCACCTTGAAGAAGGTGGTCGAGCGCTTCAGGTTCAGCGCCCGCGCCGCCTCATGCTGGCCGGGGGCGACGGCCATCAGGCTGCCGCGGAAGATTTCGGCCTGGTAGGCGGCGGTGTTCAGGGTGAACGCCAGCAGCGTGCAGAACCACGCCTCGCGGAAGAACCACCACAGGCCGACGTCCTGCCAGAAGCCCTTGAGCGAGCCCAGGCCGTAATACAGCAGGAACAGCTGGGCCAGCAGCGGCGAGCCGCGGAAGAAGTACACGTAGCCGGCGGCCATGCGCTGCAGCAGCAGGCTGCGCGACATGCGCGCCAGGGCCAGCAACAGGCCGAGTACGGCACCCAGGCTGAAGGAAATCGCCACCAGCTTGGCCGTTACCAGCAGGCCATCGAGGAAGCGCGGGCCGTAGCGGTCCAGCAGGTCGGGGTCGAGGACCAGCGCCAGCAGTTGTTCGAAGCTCATGCGCGTGCTCCTTGCAGGTGGCGGTTGCTGCGCCGTTCGATGAAGGCGAACACGCGCCCGGAAATGGCGGCGAACAGCAGGTAGCCCAGGCAGGCCACGCCATAGAAGAACATCGGCTCCTTGGTCACGCTGACGGCCAGGTTGGTCTGGCGCATCAGGTCGACCAGCGAGATAGTCGAGACCAGCGAGGTGTCCTTGAGCAGCGACAGCCAGTTGTTGGACAGGCCGGGCAGGGCGATGCGGGTCAGTTGCGGCAGCAGCACCTTGAAGAAACCGGTGCGCTTGCTCAGGCCCAGCGCCGAGCAGGCTTCCAGCTGGCCCTTGGGTAGGGTCTTGAAGGCTGCCAGCCAGATCTCGCTGGAGAACGCGGCGAACACCAGGCTGAAGGCGATCATCGCGGCGAGGAAGGTATTGATCAGGAACTCACCCTGGTAGCCCATGGCTGCGAGGATCTTCTGTGCGGCGATCTGGCAGCCGTAATAGATGATCAGTAGCGTCAGCAGTTCGGGCAGGCCACGGAACACGGTGGAGAAGGTGGTGGCCCAGGCGCGCGGCAAGCGCTTGCGCGAGCGTGCAGCAAGGGCGACGACCAGGCCCAGCGGCAGGCCGATGGGCAGGCAGGCCAGGGCCAGGGAAAGGGTGACCAGCGCGCCGGCCAGCAGCGCCTGGCCCCAGCCTCCACTGGCGAAGGACAGCAAGGACAATTGATCGAGCATGACGAACACCTTGTGTTGACCTTACCGGCCTCATCGCCGGCAAGCCGGCTCCCACAGGTACACCTCTGTTCTTCAGGTCAGTGAGCTACCTGTGGGAGCTGGCTTGTCGGCGATAGGGCCCGGTCAGGCAATGAGGCCTTGAAGGTCAGTTGTAGATATCGAAAGCGAAGTACTTGCTGGCGATCTTCTGGTAGGTGCCGTTGGCGACGATCTGCTGCAGCGCGGTGTTCAGGCGCTGGCGCAGGGCTTCGTCGTCCTTGCGCACGGCAATGGCGGCATCGGCCTTGGTGTCGGCCACGTCACCGAGGATCTTGCAGCAGTCCCCGCCGTTCTTGGTCATCCACTCGTGCAGCGGGAATTTGTCGGCAATCACCCCGTCCAGGCGGCCGGCGGCCAGGTCGGCGTTGGCTTCGTCCATGGTCGGGTACAGTTTCACGTCGGCACCGGCCTTGGCGTAGACGTCTTCGGCGTAGATGGCCTGGGTAGAGGACGACTGGGCGCCAACGGTGTAGCCGTCGAAGGTGGTCTGGGCGTCGCTGATCTTGCTGTCCTTGGCCACGGCGACGGTCAGCGGGGTGCGGTAGTAGTGGTCGGTGAAGGCGATTTTCTTGCGCCGTTCTTCGGTGTTGATCATCGATGCGACCACCGCGTCGTATTTGCGTGCCATCAGCGCCGGAATGATGCCTTCCCAGTCCTGGGCCACCAGCGTGCACTCGACTTTCATCTGCTCGCACAGGGCGTGGGTGATGTCGACGTCGAAGCCGTGCAACTGATTATTGGCGTCGACATAGTTGAAGGGCGGGTAGGCGCCCTCGGTGGCGAAGCGCAGGGTTTCGGCACTGGCGGCACCCGACAGCAGCAGGGCGCACGCACCCACCAAGGCCATGGTCTTGTTCATCTCGCACCTCATTGCACTCTTGCTATTGTTGTTTTCCCGTCGACCACGAGGTGTAGCCGACGAATTCGTTATGTAGAGCGGCAGTTGCTTCCAAGCGTTTTTCAACATCCGGCCCGAGCTTCTTGCAGACCTCGTTGACCATCAGGTGCACCCACGACAGCATGGTCGAGGTGGACTCCCAGAACAGGTTGAACTCGGTGGGAATGCGGAACACCTCGTCGGCGTTGGCATCGGCCCAGTCACAGAAGGGGTCGGTCACCAGGGTGACCGCAATGCCAGCCTCGCGTGCCTTCTGGCACAACAGCAGGGCATGGCGGGAATAACGGCGGGCTTCGAACACCACCAGGGCGCTGTCTTCGGCGCGGCCCAGCAATACTTCGCCAAAGTGCCCGGCACTCATATCCACCAGCTGCACGCCATCGCGCAGGTACTGCAGCAGGTGGCTCATGCACATGGCGATGCCGCGCTCGGTCTGGAAGCCGGCGATGAATACCCGCTGCTTGCTTGCCAGGCGCTGGGCGACGCTGTGCCAGGCGCTGCTCTGGCGATACTCGTGCACGCGCACCAGGGCGGCGATTTCCAGCTCCAGGCTGCCGGCGTTGTCGCTGGCGTCCTGGTTCTGGCGGTAATCTTGCAGGCGGTCGCCCACCAGCCACGGGCCATCGCCCAGGTCGTTCTGCAGGTCTTGCTTCAACGCCTTGAGATGGGCATAACCCAATGAGCGGCAGAAACGGCCAACGCTGGATTCGCTGACGCCCAGCTTGACGGCAATGCTGGCCGAGGTCTGGAACGGCAGTTCATGCAGGTTGGCGAGCATGTAGCTGGCGATCTTGCGGCCCGAAGCAGCGGCCCCTTCGAGGCTGTTTTCCAGGCGTTGCTTGATCGGTTGGCTCATGCTGCGGCTCCAGGGGTAAGGCTTGCGAAAGAAAATGGCTGTTTTCTGTCATCAAGTCAACATTTGACAGATAGCTGTCACATGCAGGAAAGTTTTTGTCGTTGCAACGCTGTAGCCATTCCAATTCCAACAAGGAGCTTCAGATGTCGGCACCTTCCACCAGCACCGTCGTGCGTGTGCCTTTTACCGAGCTGCAGGGCCTGTTGCAGAGGATCTTCCAGCGCCATGGCTGCAGCGAAAGCGTGGCCCGGGTGCTGGCCCACAACTGCGCCAGCGCCCAGCGCGATGGTGCCCATAGCCATGGGGTGTTCCGCATGCCTGGCTATGTTTCGACATTGGCCAGCGGCTGGGTCGATGGCCAGGCCACGCCGAAGGTCAGCGACGTGGCGCCCGGTTATGTTCGCGTCGATGCCGCAGGCGGTTTCGCCCAGCCGGCGCTGGCGGCGGCCCGTGAACTTCTGGTGGCGAAGGCGCGCAACGCTGGTATCGCCGTGCTGGCGATCCACAACTCGCACCACTTCGCCGCGCTGTGGCCGGATGTGGAGCCATTCGCCGACGAAGGCCTGGTAGCCCTGAGCGTGGTCAACAGCATGACCTGCGTGGTGCCGCACGGCGCCCGCAAGCCGCTGTTCGGCACCAACCCCATCGCCTTTGCCGCACCTTGCGCCGAACATGACCCGATCGTCTTCGACATGGCCACCAGCGCCATGGCCCATGGCGACGTGCAGATTGCCGCGCGCGCTGGCCAGCAATTGCCGCAGGGCATGGGGGTGGATGCCAATGGTGAGCCGACCACCGACCCCAAGGCGATTCTGGAAGGCGGCGCCTTGCTGCCATTTGGCGGGCACAAGGGCTCGGCCTTGTCGATGATGGTCGAGTTGCTGGCGGCGGCGCTGACCGGCGGGCATTTCTCCTGGGAGTTCGACTGGTCGGGGCACCCGGGGGCGAAGACGCCGTGGACCGGGCAGCTGATCATCGTCATCGACCCGAACAAGGCCGAGGGCGTGCGGTTTGCCCAGCGCAGCCGCGAACTGGTCGAGCAGATGCAGGCGGTAGGGCTGACGCGCATGCCGGGCGAGCGGCGTTACCGCGAGCGCGAGGTGGCCGAGGAGGAGGGGGTGGCGTTGACCGAGCAGGAGTTGCAAGGCCTGAAAGAGCTGCTTGGCTGACCTGGCCCTATCGCCGGCAAGCCAGCTCCCACAGGTACACCACAAACCTCAAGGCCTGTGGTGTACCTGTGGGAGCTGGCTTGCCGGCGATGAGGCCCTCACTGCCTGCGCCAATCCTCAGCCATGCAATGTTGCATAGACAACCTTGCACAATAGTTGATGTTCCTGAGCCCGCACTCCGGGTATGCTCAGGGCTGCCTTTTCGAACTGTCCTGATCCAAGGAGCTGCACGCTGTGTTCAAACATGTCGATGCCTATGCCGGCGACCCGATCCTCTCGTTGATGGAAACCTTCAAGGCCGACCCGCGCGCCGACAAGGTCAACCTGAGTATCGGCCTGTACTACGATGAGGCCGGCGTGGTGCCGCAACTGGCGGCTGTGGATGCGGTGGAAAAACGCATCGCCGGCCAGGACCACGAAGCCTCGCTGTACCTGCCGATGGAAGGCCTGGCCAGCTATCGCCAGGCGATCCAGGCACTGCTGTTCGGTGCCGATCACCCAGCCGTGACCGGCGGGCGCGTGGCCACCGTGCAGACCGTGGGCGGTTCCGGCGCCCTCAAGGTCGGTGCCGACTTCCTCAAGCGCTACTTCCCGCAGTCCGAAGTCTGGGTCAGCAACCCGACCTGGGACAACCACCGCGCCATCTTCGAAGGCGCCGGCTTCAAGGTGCACACCTACCCGTACTTCGACCAGGCCACCCGTGGCGTGGACTTCGACGGCATGCTGGCCACCCTGCAGACCCTGCCGGCCAACAGCGTGGTGCTGCTGCACCCGTGCTGCCACAACCCCACCGGCGCCGACCTGGAACAGCACCAGTGGCAACAGGTGGTTGAAGTGGTCAAGGCACGCCAGCTGATCCCGTTCCTCGACATCGCCTACCAGGGCTTCGCCGAAGGCCTGGTGGAAGACGCCTACGCCATCCGTGAAATGGCCCGCGCCGGCGTGCCGTGCCTGGTCAGCAACTCGTTCTCGAAGATCTTCTCGCTGTACGGCGAGCGTGTCGGCGGCCTGTCGGTGGTCTGCGACGATGACGCCACTGCCCAGAGCGTGCTCGGCCAGCTCAAGGCTACCGTGCGCCGCAACTACTCCAGCCCGCCCAACTTCGGCGCCCAGCTGGTTGCTGGCGTGCTCAGCGATGCCGCCCTCAATGCCCAGTGGGCCGAGGAAGTCGAAGTGATGCGCAAACGTATCCTCGACATGCGCCAGGCGCTGGTCGATGCCCTGGCCGTGCTGCTGCCAGGCCAGGACTTCCAGTTCTTCCTGCGCCAGCGCGGCATGTTCAGCTACACCGGCTTCAGCGTCGAGCAGGTGCGCCGCCTGCGTGACGAGTTCGGCGTGTACCTGATCGACAGCGGTCGCGTATGCATGTCCGGCCTGCGCCCGGCCAACCTGCAACGGGTTGCCGAAGCCTTCGCCGCCGTCCAGAAGTAACACCGCACGGGGCCGCTTTGCGGCCCTTTCGCCGGCAAGCCGGCTCCCACAGAGATAGCGCTAGGCTCAAGCACTGCGCGGTCGGTGTGGGAGCCGGCTTGCCGGCGATCAGGCTGCACGCAGCCTCTGGTTGCAATCCGCTTGTAAAGACAAGTGCAACCGCTCCTCGGAAAAGGGCTTCGCAAGTGCAACCTTTCCGTGCACAATCGCGCTCCCTTTTTCGGTTGAGTTGGGCGAAACGTCTATTTCGCCATTCTCAGCCTGTTGCAGTCTTGCGAGTGGAGCTTCACCCGGAATGAATGAGCAGGCCCCAAGCGTTGAACAACGCTTTGCAGAATCGACCCCCGCCACTCTCGGCAGCTGGTCGCGTCACGACACCACCTGGATGCTGGGCCTGTTCGGCACAGCGATCGGCGCCGGAACCCTGTTCCTGCCGATCAACGCCGGCCTTGGCGGCTTCTGGCCGTTGCTGATCCTGGCCATACTGGCCTTCCCGATGACCTATTTCGCTCACCGCGGGCTGACCCGTTTCGTCCTTTCCGGGCGCAATGACGGCGATATCACCGAGGTGGTCAAGGAGCACTTCGGCATTACCGCCGGCGCCTCGATCACCGTGCTGTACTTCTTCGCGATCTTCCCGATCCTGCTTATCTATAGCGTGGCGCTGACCAACACCGTGTCCAGCTTCATGGAGCACCAGCTGCACATGCAGCCGCCGCCACGGGCCATCCTGTCGTTCGTGCTGATCCTCGGCCTGCTGGCCATCGTGCGCTGCGGGGAGCAGGCCACGGTCAAGGTCATGAGCCTGCTGGTCTACCCGTTCATCGTCGCCCTGGCATTGCTGGGCCTGTACCTGGTGCCGCACTGGACCGGTGGCATTCTCGACAGCGCCACCCAGGTGCCACCGGCCTCGGCCTTCCTGCATACCCTGTGGCTGGCGATTCCGGTGATGGTGTTCTCGTTCAACCACTCGCCGATCATCTCCGCCTTTGCCGTCGACCAGAAGCGCCGCTACGGCGAGCATGCCGATGAGCGTAGCGGCCAGATCCTGCGCCGTGCCCACCTGCTGATGGTGGTGATGGTGCTGTTCTTCGTGTTCAGCTGCGTGCTCACCCTGAGCAGCGCCCAGCTGGCCGAGGCCAAGGCGCAGAACCTGTCGATCCTGTCCTACCTGGCCAACCACTTCAGCAACCCGACCATCGCGTTCGCTGCACCGCTGATTGCTTTCGTGGCCATCGCCAAGTCGTTCCTCGGCCACTACATCGGCGCCAGCGAAGGCCTGAAAGGCATCATCACCAAGGCCGGTGCTCGCCCGAGCGCCAAGGCCCTGGACCGCGTGGTCGCCGCGCTGATGCTGGTGGTGTGCTGGATCGTCGCCACCCTCAACCCAAGCATCCTCGGCATGATCGAGTCGCTCGGTGGCCCGATCCTCGCGGTGCTGCTGTTCCTGATGCCGATGTACGCCATTCGCCGCGTGCCATCCATGCGCAAGTACAGCGGTGCTGCCTCCAACGTGTTCGTGGTGGTAGTCGGCCTGGTTGCGCTGACCTCGGTGGTATACGGCCTGCTGGGCTGATACGCCATCTGCAACAGTAATGCCCGGGTCGCTTGTTGCCACCCGGGCATTTTTTTGTCCACAAGAATTGTCCGGCAACAGAACAATTTCACCTGCCCCCATAGGCACCCGGCCGCCTTCATGCTTAACTCAGTGTCCTTTTCAAACCCCGCATAAGGATTTCGTCATGGCTCAAGTGACTCTCAAAGGCAACCCGGTTCAGGTCAACGGCGAACTGCCGAAAACCGGCGCCCAGGCTCCGGCTTTCTCCCTGGTAGGTGAAGGCCTGGCTGACAAGTCGCTGAAAGACTACGCCGGCAAGCGCAAGGTGCTGAACATCTTCCCGAGCGTCGACACCCCGACCTGCGCTACCTCCGTGCGCAAGTTCAACGCCCAGGCCAACGATGTGGCCAACACCGTGGTGCTGTGCATCTCCGCCGACCTGCCGTTCGCCCAGGCACGCTTCTGCGGCGCCGAAGGCCTGGACAACGTGAAGAACCTGTCGACCCTGCGTGGCCGCGAGTTCCTCGAAAACTACGGCGTGGCCATCGCCGATGGCCCGCTGGCCGGCCTGGCTGCCCGTGCCGTGGTGGTGCTGGACGAAAACGACAAGGTGCTGCACAGCGAGCTGGTTGGCGAAATTGCTGACGAGCCGAACTACGATGCAGCGCTGGCTGTGCTGAAGTAAGGGTTGTGGGGTAGGTCGGCTGAGTCCTGTACCGGCCTCTTCGCGGGTAAACCCGCTCCCACAGGTACGGCACAGGTTTCAAAAGCTGTGATATCCCTGTGGGAGCGGGTTTACCCGCGAAGGGGCCGGCACAGGCAACCGAAACCTTTCAGCCCGCCACCGCTCCAAGCAACACCCTGTAAACGGCCCGGAACGCGTTCCGGGCCGTTTTCATTTAAAGTTCAACCCCTTGGCAACGTCAGGCAAAGGTAAACCTCTGGTAAAGGCGCTTTGCTAAAACGATGCCAGTGCTTATCGTTCATCCTCCCCAAGTCGTCATTCCGAACAAGGTTCGTTCAACCCATGCAAGCGTCCAATTCCCGTTTCCCTCGTCGCTGGCTCGTAGGCCTGCTGATCCTGCTGCTGGTGGCTGCACTGGCCTGGTGGCTGTGGCCCGCAGCGGCGCCTGCGCCTAAAGAAGCCGGTGGCGGGCGCGGTGGCAAGGGCATGGGCATGATGGGCGGTCGCCCGGGCTTCGGCGGCTCCAGCGACCCGGTGCCGGTGCGCGTCGAGCCGGTGCGGGTGGGCGACTTCCCGCTGTACTACAAGGCCCTGGGCACCGTCACCGCGACCAACACCGTCAACGTGCGCAGCCGCGTGGCTGGCGAGCTGGTCAAGATCCACTTCAAGGAAGGCCAGCAGGTCAAGGCCGGCGACCTGCTCGCCGAGATCGACCCGCGCTCGTACCGCATCGCCCTGCAACAGGCCGAAGGCACCCTGGCGCAGAACCAGGCGCAGCTGAAGAACGCCCAGGTCGACCTGGCCCGCTATAAAGGCCTGTACGCCGAAGACAGCATCGCCAAGCAAACCCTGGACACCGCCGAAGCGCAGGTGGCGCAGTTCCAGGGGCTGGTGAAGACCAACCAGGCGCAGGTCAACGACGCCCGCCTGAACCTCGATTTCACCCAGATCCGCGCGCCGATCAATGGCCGCGTGGGCCTGCGCCAGCTCGACCTGGGCAACCTGGTGGCGGCCAACGACACCACCGCGCTGGTGGTGATCACCCAGACCGAGCCGATCAGCGTTGCCTTCACCTTGCCGGAAACCGAGTTGAGCACCGTGCTGGAACGCTACCGCAGCGGCGCCAGCCTGCCGGTCGAGGCCTGGGACCGCAGTGACAGCAAGCTGCAGTCCACCGGCGTGCTGGGCAGCATCGACAACCAGATCGACACCACCACCGGCACCCTCAAGTTCAAGGGCCGCTTCGAGAACAAGGACCTGGCCCTGTTCCCCAACCAGTTCGTCAACGTGCGCCTGCTGGCCGACACCCTCAAGCAGGTGACCATGGCCCCGGCGGCGGCCATCCAGTTCGGCAACGACGGCTCCTTCGCCTACGTGGTCAATGACCAGAACACGGTCAACATCCGCAAGCTCAAGGTCGGCGCCAGCGACGGCGAGAACAGCGTCATTCTCGAGGGCCTGAAGGCCGGCGACCGCCTGGTGCTGGAAGGCACCGACCGCCTGCGCGAAGGCACCAAGGTGGAAGTGGTCGAAGACAGCTCGCAAGTGCCGACCACCCCGGGCCAGCACCTGCAAGGCCAGGAAGCCAAGGGTTCGGCAAGCGCTGGTGATGTGCAGCCCGGTAAAGCCCAGCCTGGTAGCGCAGCAGGCAAGGCGGGCGCATGAACCTCTCGCGTCTGTTCATCCTGCGGCCGGTTGCCACCACGCTGAGCATGCTGGCCATCGTCCTGGCCGGCCTGATCGCCTACAAGCTGCTGCCGGTTTCCGCCTTGCCGCAGGTGGATTACCCGACCATCCGGGTCATGACCCTGTACCCCGGTGCCAGCCCGCAGGTCATGACCAGCGCCGTTACCGCACCGCTGGAACGCCAGTTCGGGCAGATGCCGGGCCTGGAGCAGATGGCTTCGACCAGCTCCGGCGGCGCCTCGGTGCTGACCCTGCGCTTCAACCTCGACATGAACATGGACGTTGCCGAGCAACAGGTGCAGGCCGCGATCAACGCCGCCAGCAACCTGCTGCCCAGCGACCTGCCGGCGCCGCCGGTGTACAACAAGGTCAACCCGGCCGACACCCCGGTGCTGACCCTGGCCATCTCCAGCAAGACCATGCCGCTGCCCAAGCTCAACGACCTGGTCGATACCCGCGTGGCCCAGAAGCTCGCGCAGATCAGCGGTGTGGGCATGGTCAGCATCGCCGGCGGCCAGCGCCAGGCGGTGCGGATCAAGGTCAACGTCGATGCCCTGTCCGCCAACGGCCTGAACCTGGAGGACGTACGCACCCTGATCGGCGCCTCCAACGTCAACCAGCCCAAGGGCAACTTCGACGGCCCGACCCGGGTGTCGATGCTCGATGCCAACGACCAGCTGCGCTCTCCTGAGGAGTACGCCAACCTGATCCTGGCCTACAACAACGGTGCACCGCTGCGCCTGAAGGACGTCGCGGAAATCGTCGACGGCGCCGAAAACGAGCGCCTGGCTGCCTGGGCCAATGAAAACCATGCGGTGCTGCTGAACATCCAGCGCCAGCCGGGCGCCAACGTCATCGAAGTGGTCGACCGCATCAAGGCCCTGCTGCCGTCGATCACCGACAACCTGCCGGCCGGCCTGGATGTTTCGGTACTCACCGACCGCACCCAGACCATCCGCGCCGCGGTCAAGGACGTGCAGCACGAACTGCTGATCGCCATCGCCCTGGTGGTTATGGTCACGTTCGTGTTCCTGCGCCGTTTCAGTGCCACCCTCATTCCGTCGATCGCCGTGCCGTTGTCGCTGATCGGCACCTTCGGCGTGATGTACCTGGCCGGCTTCTCGGTCAACAACCTGACGCTGATGGCCCTGACCATCGCCACCGGTTTCGTGGTCGACGACGCCATCGTCATGCTGGAGAACATCTCCCGGCACATCGAGGAGGGCGAAACGCCCATGCAGGCTGCGCTCAAGGGCGCCCGGCAAATCGGCTTCACCCTGATCTCGCTGACCTTCTCGCTGATTGCGGTACTGATCCCGCTGCTGTTCATGGCCGATGTGGTCGGCCGCCTGTTCCGCGAGTTCGCCATTACCCTGGCGGTGGCCATCCTGATTTCCCTGGTGGTATCGCTGACCCTCACGCCGATGATGTGCGCGCGCCTGCTCAAGCGTGAGCCCAAGGAAGAGGAACAGGGCCGGTTCTACCGCGCCAGTGGCGCCTGGATCGACTGGCTGATCAGGCACTACGGCAGCGCCCTGCAGTGGGTACTCAAGCGCCAGCCGCTGACGCTGCTGGTGGCCGTGGCCAGCCTGGCGCTCACCGTATTCCTGTACATGGTGGTGCCCAAGGGCTTCTTCCCGGTGCAGGACACCGGGGTGATCCAGGGCATTTCCGAAGCGCCGCAGTCCACCTCGTTCGCCGCCATGAGCGAACGCCAGCAAGCCCTGAGCAAGGTGATCCTGCAGGACCCGGCGGTGCAGAGCCTGTCGTCCTACATCGGTGTCGATGGCGACAACGCCACGCTCAACAGCGGCCGCCTGCTGATCAACCTCAAGCCCCATGGCGAGCGTGATGTCACTGCCAGCGAGGTGATCAACCGCCTGCAGCCGCAACTCGACCGGCTGGTGGGCATCCGCCTGTTCATGCAGCCGGTGCAGGACCTGAGCATCGAAGACCGGGTCAGCCGTACCCAGTACCAGTTCAGCCTGTCGTCGCCGGACGCCGACCTGCTGGCGCAGTGGAGCGGCAAGCTGGTGCAGGCGCTGCAGCAGCGCCCGGAACTGGCCGACGTGGCCAGCGACCTGCAGGACAAGGGCCTGCAGGTGTACCTGGTGATCGACCGCGACATGGCCAGCCGCCTGGGCATCAGCGTGTCGCAGATCACCAACGCCCTGTACGACGCCTTCGGCCAGCGCCAGATCTCGACCATCTACACCCAGGCCAGCCAGTACCGCGTGGTGCTGCAGTCGCAGGATGCGGCGGTGATCGGCCCGCAGGCGCTGGAGTCGATCCACGTCAAGGCCACCGATGGCGGCCAGGTGCGCCTGTCGGCGCTGGCGCGCATCGAGCAGCGCCAGGCCCAGCTGGCCATTTCCCACATTGGCCAGTTCCCGGCGGTGACCTTGTCGTTCAACCTGGCCCACGGCGCTTCGCTGGGCGAGGCGGTGCAGGTGATCGAGCAGGTGCAGAAGGACATCGGCATGCCGCTGGGCGTGCAAACCCGCTTCCAGGGCGCGGCGGAAGCCTTCCAGGCATCGCTGTCGAGCACCTTGCTGTTGATCCTGGCGGCGGTGGTGACCATGTACATCGTGCTGGGCGTGCTGTACGAGAGCTACATCCACCCGGTGACCATTCTTTCGACCCTGCCGTCGGCGGCGGTCGGCGCCTTGCTGGCCTTGCTCATCAGCGGTAACGACCTGGGCATGATCGCCATCATCGGCATCATCCTGCTGATCGGCATCGTCAAGAAGAACGCGATCATGATGATCGACTTCGCTCTCGAAGCCGAGCGCCAGCAGGGCATGAGCCCGCGTGATGCCATCTACCAGGCGGCGCTGCTGCGCTTCCGGCCGATCCTGATGACCACCCTGGCCGCGCTGTTCGGCGCCGTGCCGCTGATGCTCGCCACCGGTTCCGGCGCCGAGCTGCGCCAGCCGCTGGGCCTGGTGATGGTCGGCGGGCTGCTGGTCAGTCAGGTGCTGACGCTGTTCACCACCCCGGTCATCTACCTGTACTTCGACCGCCTGGCCCGCCGCTGGCGCCCGGCCACTGACGTGAAGCAGGCCGAGGCATGAACCTGTCCGGTCCTTTCATCCGTCGCCCGGTGGCGACCATGCTGTTGAGCCTGGCGATCATGCTGCTGGGCGGGGTCAGCTTCGGCCTGCTGCCGGTGGCGCCGCTGCCGCAAATGGACTTCCCGGTGATCGTGGTGTCGGCCAACCTGTCCGGCGCCAGCCCGGAAGTGATGGCCTCCACCGTGGCCACGCCGCTGGAGCGCAAGCTGGGCAGCATTGCCGGCGTGACCACCCTGACCAGCAGCTCCAACCAGGGCTCCACACGGGTGATCATCGGCTTCGAGATGGGCCGCGACATCGACGGTGCGGCGCGCGAGGTGCAGGCGGCGATCAACGCCACCCGCAACCTGCTGCCCAGCGGTATGCGCAGCATGCCCACCTACAAGAAGATCAACCCGTCGCAGGCACCGATCATGGTGCTGTCGCTGACCTCGGACGTGCTGCAGAAGGGCCAGCTGTACGACCTGGCCGACACCATCCTGTCGCAGAGCCTGGCCCAGGTGCCCGGGGTAGGGGAGGTGCAGATCGGCGGCAGTTCGTTGCCGGCAGTGCGCATTGCCGTGGAGCCGCAATTGCTCAACCAGTACGGCCTGTCGCTCGATGAAGTGCGCACTGCGGTGTCCAACGCCAACCAGCGCCGGCCGATGGGCTTTGTCGAGGACGCCGAGCGCAACTGGCAGGTGCGTGCCAACGACCAGCTGGAAAGCGCCAAGGACTACGAGCCCGTGGTGATCCGCCAGCAGAACGGCACCATCCTGCGCCTGTCCGACGTGGCGACCATCACCGACGGTGTCGAGAACCGCTACAACAGCGGCTTCTTCAATGACCAGAGCGCGGTGCTGCTGGTGGTCAACCGCCAGACCGGCGCCAACATCATCGAAACAGTCGACCAGATCAAGGCGCAGCTGCCGGCCCTGCAGTCGCTGCTGCCGGCCAGCGTGCAACTGAACGTGGCCATGGACCGCTCGCCAGTGATCAAGGCAACCCTCAAGGAAGCCGAGCACACCCTGCTGATCGCCGTGGTGCTGGTGATCCTGGTGGTCTACCTGTTCCTCGGCAGCCTGCGGGCCTCGCTGATCCCCAGCCTGGCAGTGCCGGTGTCGCTGGTGGGCACCTTCGCGGTCATGTACCTGTGCGGGTTCTCGCTCAACAACCTGTCGCTGATGGCGCTTATTCTTGCCACCGGCCTGGTGGTGGACGACGCCATCGTGGTGCTGGAGAACATCTCCCGGCACATCGAGGACGGCCAGCCGCCGATGAAGGCGGCCTTCCTGGGTGCCAAGGAGGTGGGCTTCACCTTGCTGTCGATGAACGTGTCGCTGGTGGCGGTGTTCGTCTCCATCCTGTTCATGGGCGGCATCGTGCGCAACCTGTTCCAGGAGTTCTCCATCACCCTGGCGGCGGCGATCATCGTGTCGCTGGTGGTGTCGCTGACCCTCACGCCGATGCTGTGCGCCCGCTGGCTCAAGCCGCACCAGGCCGAGCAGAACCGCCTGCAGCGCTGGAGCGACCAGCTGCACCAGCGCATGGTCGATGCCTATGACCGCAGCCTGGGCTGGGCCTTGCGCCACAAGCGCCTGACGCTGATCAGCCTGCTGGCCACCATCGGCATCAACATCGCCCTGTACGTGGTGGTGCCCAAAACGCTGATGCCGCAGCAGGACACCGGCCAGCTGATGGGCTTCATCCGCGGCGACGACGGCCTGTCGTTCAGCGTGATGCAGCCGAAAATGGAAATCTACCGCCGCGCCTTGCTGGCCGACCCGGCGGTGCAGAGCGTTGCCGGCTTCATCGGCGGCAACAGCGGCACCAACAACGCCATGGTGCTGGTGCGCCTGAAACCGATCAACGAGCGCAAGATCGACGCGCAGAAGGTGATCGAGCGCCTGCGCAAGGAAATGCCCAAGGTACCCGGCGGGCGCCTGTTCCTGATGGCCGACCAGGACCTGCAACTGGGCGGCGGGGGCCGTGACCAGACCTCCTCGCAGTACCTGTACTCCCTGCAGAGCGGTGACCTGACGGCCCTGCGCGAATGGTTCCCGAAGGTGGTGGCGGCGCTGCGTGCACTGCCGCAACTGACGGCCATCGACGCCCGCGACGGTGCCGGCACCCAGCAGGTGACCCTGGTGGTCGACCGCGACCAGGCCAAGCGCCTGGGCATCGACATGGACATGGTCACCACGGTGCTGAACAACGCCTACAGCCAGCGCCAGATCTCCACCATCTACGACAGCCTCAACCAGTACCAGGTAGTGCTGGAGATCAACCCGAAGTACGCCTGGGACCCGAGCACCCTCGAGCAGGTACAGGTGATTACCGCCGACGGTGCCCGCGTACCGCTCTCGACCATTGCCCACTACGAGAACAGCCTGGCCAACGACCGGGTCAGCCACGAAGGCCAATTCGCCGCCGAAAGCATCGCCTTCGACGTCGCCGAAGGCTACAGCCCCGACCAGGCCATGGCGGCGCTGGAGCGTGCGGTGGCCAAGCTGGGCTTGCCCGAGGAAGTGATCGCCAAGCTTGGTGGTACCGCCGATGCCTTCGCCAAGACCCAGGAAGGCCAGCCGCTGATGATCCTTGGCGCGCTGGTGCTGGTCTACCTGGTGCTGGGCATCCTCTACGAAAGCTACATTCACCCGCTGACCATCCTCTCGACACTGCCCTCGGCCGGCGTCGGTGCCTTGCTGGCGCTGTACGTCACCGGCGGCGAGTTCAGCCTGATCTCGCTGCTGGGGCTGTTCCTGCTGATCGGCGTGGTGAAGAAGAACGCCATCCTGATGATCGACCTGGCCTTGCAGCTGGAGCGCCACCAGGGCCTGACACCGGAAGAGTCGATCCGCCGGGCCTGCCTGCTGCGCCTGCGGCCGATCCTGATGACTACCCTGGCGGCCATCCTCGGTGCCTTGCCGCTGCTGCTGAGCCGCGCCGAAGGTGCGGAAATGCGCCAGCCACTGGGCCTGACCATCATTGGCGGCCTGGTGTTCAGCCAGATCCTCACCCTTTACACGACACCGGTGGTCTACCTGTACCTGGACCGCCTGCGTCACCGTTTCAACCGTTGGCGTGGCGTGCGCACCGACGCCGCCCTGGAAACCCCGCTATGACTTTTGCCCAGACCCCACTTCACCGCGCCCTGCAGACGCTGACCCGTGGGCGTGGCTCGCGCCTGCTCGGCGCCGGGTTGTGCGTCGCCTTGCTCAGCGCCTGCACCCTGAGCCCGGACTACCACCGCCCGGAGCTGAGCAGCACGGCGCAGTTCAAGCACGCCGAAGGCTGGACCCAGGCCACGCCGTCCGATGCCATCGCCCGCGGCGCCTGGTGGGAAATCTACGGCGATGCCGGGCTCAATGCGCTGGTCGAAGAGCTCAACCGCAGCAACCAGACCGTGGCGCAATCGGAGGCCCAGTACCGCCAGGCCCAGGCGCTGGTGCGCAGCAGCCGGGCGGCACTGTTCCCCAGCCTGGACCTGAGCGTCAGCAAGAACCGCTCGGCCCAGGGCACCGGCAGCTCCAGCTCGAGCCTGTCCAACAACAGCAGCGGCATTCGCAACACCTACAACGCCCAGCTCGGCGTCAGCTGGGAAATCGACCTGTGGGGCAAACTGCGCGAAACCCTCAATGCCAACGAAGCCAGTGCCGAAGCCAGCCTGGCCGACCTGGCCTCGATCCGCCTCAGCCAGCAGTCGGAACTGGTGCAGAACTACCTGCAGTTGCGGGTGATCGACGAGCAGAAGCGCCTGTTGGAAGCCACCGTGGCAGCTTATGAGCGTTCCCTGCGGATGAACGAAAACCAGTACCGCGCCGGCGTCGCCGGCCCGGATGCGGTGGCCCAGGCGCGTACCCAGCTCAAGAGCACCCAGGCCGACCTGATCGACCTGATCTGGCAGCGCGCGCAGTTTGAGAACGCCATTGCCGTGTTGCTGGGCAAGGCCCCGGCGGACTTCGCCCTGGCCGACAGCAAGGCCATTCCGGCGCTGCCGCAAATTCCGGTGGCCTTGCCTTCGCAGTTGCTGGAGCGACGCCCGGACATCGCTGCGGCCGAGCGCAACGTGATGGCTGCCAACGCCAACATCGGCGTGTCGCGGGCGGCGTACTTCCCGGACCTGAGCCTGAGCATGAGTGGCGGTTACTCCAGCAGCAGCTTCAGCAACTGGATCGAACTGCCCAACCGCTACTGGTCGGTGGGCCCGCAGCTGGCGCTGACCTTGTTCGACGCTGGCAAGCGCAGTGCCGAGGTGGACCGTACGGTGGCGGTGTATGACCAGACCGTGGCGCAGTACCGCCAGACCGTGCTCGACGGCTTCAAGGAAGTGGAAAACCTGCTGGTGCAGTTGAAGGTGTATGGCGATGAGGCGGTGGTGCGCCAGGAGGCACTGGATGCCGCGCGCGAGTCGCTGCGCCTGACCGAGAACCAATACCGCGCCGGGCTGATCGGCTACCTGGATGTGGTCAACGTGCAGACCACGGCGCTGAGCAACGAGCGCAGTGTGTTGAACCTGCTGCAGGGGCGCCTGGTGGCAAGCGTGCAGCTGGTTGCCGCGCTGGGTGGTGGTTGGGATGCGGAACAGGCGTTTGCCGAGCAGGATTGATTGGGCCTCTAGTACAGCGAATTGCTGTACCGGCCCCATCGCCGGCAAGCCGGCTCCCACAGGTACTGTGCAAGCCCTGAGGTCGATGCGGTCGAGGTGGGAGCCGGCTTGCCGGCGATGGGCTGCGCAGCAGCCCCATGCGGGCTTTGGATCCATTCCCATTCGCAAAAACCCCGTGCGTTTCGCCTAAGCTTGAGTACAATCGTCAGCTTTTTCCGGGCCTCCCGTCCCGTCGCTGGAACTCCCAATGCTGACCGGTAGCTACTCCTCTTCGCTGGTGTTGATTTCGCTGTGCGTGGCGATCCTGGCGTCCTATACCGCCCTTGACCTGACCGGCCGCATTGCCACGGCCAAAGGCCGGGCTGCCTGCCTGTGGATGGGGGGTGGCGCGCTGGCCATGGGCATCGGCGTGTGGTCGATGCACTTCATCGGCATGCTCGCCTTCAGCCTGCCCATCGACCTGGGCTACGACCTTGCCCTGACCGCGTTCTCGCTGCTGATTGCCGTGTTGTCCTCGGGCTTTGCCTTGTGGCTGGTCAGCCAGCCGAGCCTGCCGTGGCAGCAGCTGGCGTTTGGCGCGCTGATCATGGGCGCCGGCATCGCCTGCATGCACTACACCGGCATGGCCGCGCTGCGCATGCTGCCGGGCATCGACTATGACCCGACGCTGTTTGGGGCCTCGCTGCTGATTGCCGTGGGCGCCTCGGCAGCGGCCTTGTGGATCGCCTTCCGGCTGCGCGCGCACACCCCTTATGTCCGGCAGATTCGCGGCCTGGCGGCGGTGGTGATGGGCTTTGCCATCGTCGGCATGCATTACACCGGCATGGCTGCGGCGAATTTCCCCGAAGGCAGCTTCTGCGGTGCGCTGGCCGGGGGAGGCCTGCAAGGCGACGGCCTGGTCTACCTGGTGCTGATCACCACCCTGGCGGTACTGGCGGTAGCCTTGCTCACCTCGGTGCTGGACGCCCGCCTGGAGGCACGCACCGCCGAGCTGGCCCGTTCGCTGACCCTGGCCAACCAGGAACTGACCCAGCTGGCCCTGCACGACACCCTCACCGACCTGCCCAACCGTACTTTGCTGGCCGACCGCATCGAGCAGGCCATCGCCAAGGTAGCGGAGCAGGGCGGCTGCTTTGCCCTGATGTTCATCGACCTGGACGGCTTCAAGCCCGTCAACGATGCCTTCGGCCACCACGTCGGCGACTTGCTGCTCAAGGCAGTGGCGACACGCCTGCGCGGGCACCTGCACAGCCAGGACACGCTGGCGCGCATCGGCGGCGACGAATTCGTGCTGCTGGTGCAGCTGCGCGAGCCGAACGATGCCATGGATGTGGCGGTCAAGCAGGTCAACCTGGTATCACGGCCGTTCCGCGTGGCCGAGCATGACCTGCAGCTGACGGCGAGCCTGGGCATCGTCCTGTACCCGGGCAATGGCCAGGACCAGCACGAGCTGTTGCGCAATGCCGACGCCGCCATGTACCACGCCAAGAGCGCCGGCAAGAATGGCTACAGCTTCTTCGACGTGTCGATGAACAGCAACGCCCGCCAGCAATTGCAGCTACTGCAGGATCTGCGCCAGGCCCTGGAGCAGCGCCAGTTCCGCCTGCACTACCAGCCCAAGTTCGACGCCCAGAATTGCCAGCCGATCGGTGCCGAGGCCTTGCTGCGCTGGGAGCACCCGCAGCAGGGCCTGTTGCTGCCCGACCGTTTCATCGGCCTGGCGGAAAAGACCGGCCTGATCATTCCCATTGGCGAATGGGTGCTCATCGAGGCCTGCCGGCAGATGCGCCAGTGGCTGGACCAGGGGCACCACGGCTGGCGCATGGCGGTGAACCTGTCTGCCATCCAGTTCTGCCATGCCGGGCTGGTCGAAAGCGTGGCCCGGGCCCTGCAGCAGAACAGCCTGCCGGCCAACTGCCTGACCCTGGAAATTACCGAAACCACCGCCATGCACGACGCCGATGCCAGCCTGACGGTGCTGCAGCGGCTGTCCGACATGGGCGTGGACCTGTCCATCGATGACTTTGGCACCGGCTATTCCAGCCTGATGTACCTCAAGCGCCTGCCGGCCAACGAGCTGAAGATCGACCGCGGTTTCGTGCGCGACCTGGAGCAGGACAGCGACGATGCGGCGATCGTTTCGGCAATCGTGGCGCTGGGCCAGGCGCTGGGCCTGCGCATCGTCGCCGAAGGGGTGGAGACTGACAGGCAGCAGGACTTCCTGACCCGCCTGGGCTGCGATTCGCTGCAAGGCTACCTGCTGGGCCAGCCGGTGCCGGCCGAGCAGTTCATGGGCAAGTTGCAGGCCATGCGCCAGGAAAGTACCGCAGCGGGCTAGACCGCGTCGCGCAGGGTGAAGGCGGGCATGAAGGTATCCATCTCCGCCTCGACGGCCTCGATGATGCGCTCTACATCGGCGGCGGCCATGATCGCCGAGCAGGGGATGCCGGCAATCGCCAGCAGGGTTTCGCCGGTGGCGCGGTCGAACAGCCGCGCGACCATGCTGCGCGGCGCATCCATGCTGGCTTCGAAGCCCAGCGGGTGGAAATGCCAGCGCATCACCTGGCAGGCGTTGGGGAACGTCATCTTGTTCATGCCAGCCTCCTTGTCCGTACCTGGACGTGGTGAGCGAGTGGCCACATCGATGCGGCCGCCGGGAAAGTAACCATAGCACCTGCCACGGAGCATTCTCGGCTGCAAATACGACAAATGTGCTAATGCATGACAGCGGTCACATCCTTGTCATGGAGGGAATTTGGCGCAGGGCCGCAAGGCAAACGTTTTCCCGGCATGTTGACGGCAGATAACCCGCCAGGTTCTGCCACTTTGATCGACATTCCTGCGCGATGTTTTCGGACGAGCGGTGCGATCAGCCAAGCAGCCCGGCAGCGATGTTGATGGTGAACCCCAGAATCGCGGTATTGAAAACGAACCCCACCAGCGAATGCGCCAGCACCACCCGCCGCAGGTCCCGCCCGGCGACGCCCACATCGGAGGTTTGCACGGCCATGCTGATGGTGAACGAAAAGTAGTGAAAGTCCCAGTAATCGGGGTTGCGTTCGCCATCGGTGAAGCGCAGCGGCGGTTCGTGGTTTTGTCCGGTATAGAACAGCCGGGCGTAGTGCAGGCTGAAAATGCAGCCGATCAGCAGCCAGGAGCCAGCCACGGTCAGGCCGGTATAGAGGTAGTGCAGGGCCAGCGCCGTGCCTTGCAGGCCACGGCTGGACACCAGTTGCAAGGTGACGGCGGCGAGGCTGGCGATGGCGGCGATGCACACGGTAAGCAGGACCAGGCCGGCGTTTTCGTCTTCGACACGGGCGATCTTGCGCACCTTTTCCGCATTGGCGCTCAAGCTCAGGTAGAGCACCAGCAGCAGGTAAAGCCACACGCCAAGGTTCCAGCCGGCGAGGATGTGCTGAACGCTGTCGCCGGCAGGGATCAGCCAGGCGCCGAGCAGGCCGACCACAGTGGCGATGCTCAGGCGCGGGTGGGTGTGGGTCAGGCGGTGAAAAGCCATGGAACCTCGTTTTCGGGGGTATGGGTACCACTCTAGACGGTCATTACAGAGATGAGGGGCATGCCCGGGTCCATTGTGGGAGCGGGCGAGCCCGCGAAGCAGGCACCGCGGTGGCTGGCAAGTACCCTCTGGGAGCACCTGTTTTGCTCAAATTCCAAAAAGTTGGCGCGATCCCTGTGGGAGCGGCCTTGTGTCGCGAAAGGGCTGCAAAGCAGCCCCGGCAATTTCAACTGTTGCGCATCAATCCTGGGGCCGCGTTGCGGCCCTTTCGCGACACAAGGCCGCTCCCACAGGGTATGCGGTGTACTCACTGATTCTTTGCTGCCGCCCATCGCGCAGCAAAGCAACTCTCAGTAAACTGCACGCTCCAACACCAACATCTGTTGAACTCGAGGTTTCTGCATGACGCTCAGTCCTTTGGCAGGCAAGCCGGCTCCGGCCAGCGTGCTGGTCGATATTCCCCGACTGCTCACCGCCTACTACACCGGCCGCCCCGACGCTGCCGTGGCGGCCCAGCGGGTGGCCTTCGGCACCTCGGGGCACCGTGGCACTTCGCTTGAATTGAGCTTCAACGAGTACCACGTCCTGGCCATTACCCAGGCCATCTGCCTGTATCGCCAGGAGAAGGGCATCGATGGCCCGCTGTTCATCGGCGCCGACACCCACGCACTGTCGGCACCGGCTACTGCCAGCGCCTTGGAAGTGCTGGCGGCCAATGGCGTGCAGGTAATGCTGTCCAAGGACGACGAATACACGCCGACGCCGGCTGTTTCCCATGCCATCCTCTGCCACAACCGTGGCCGCCAGCAGGGCCTGGCCGACGGCATCGTCATCACCCCGTCGCACAACCCGCCGCAGAGCGGTGGCTTCAAGTACAACCCGCCCAATGGCGGCCCGGCCGACAGCGATGTGACCAAGTGGATCGAGGCCAAGGCCAACGAACTGCTGGCCGCTGACCTGGCGGGCGTCAAGCGCATGGACCACGCCCAGGCGTTGCAGGCATCCACCACCCAGCGCCACGACTACGTGAGCAACTACGTGGCCGACCTGGAAAACGTCATCGACTTCGACGTCATCCGCAGCGCCAAGCTGCGCCTGGGCGTCGACCCGCTGGGCGGGGCAGGGGTGCGCTACTGGTCGGCGATTGCCGAGCATTACCAGTTGGACCTGGAAGTGGTGAACACCGAGGTTGACCCGACCTTCCGCTTCATGACCGTCGACTGGGACGGCCAGATCCGCATGGACCCGTCCTCGCCCTATGCCATGCAGGGCCTGATCGGCCTGCGCGAACGCTTCGACGTGGCCTTCGCCTGCGACCCCGACCACGACCGCCATGGCATCGTCACCCCCGATGGCCTGCTGCAGCCGAACAACTACCTGGCCGTGGCCATCGACTACCTGTACCGCCACCGCCCGCAATGGCGCAGCGATGCCGCCGTCGGCAAGACCGTGGTCTCCAGCGGCCTGATCGACCGCGTCACCCAGCGCCTGGGCCGTGAGCTGTACGAAGTGCCGGTGGGCTTCAAGTTCTTCGCCCAGGGCCTGTTCGACGGCACGCTGGGCTTTGGTGGCGAGGAAAGCGCGGGGGCTTCGTTCCTGCGCCGCGATGGCTCGGTCTGGGCCACCGACAAGGACGGGTTGATCCCGGCCTTGCTGGCTGCCGAGATGACTGCCCGCACCGGGCGCAACCCGAGCCAGGCCTACGCCGATCTGACCGAGGCGCTGGGCAAGCCGTTCGCCACCCGTGTCGAAGCCAAGGCCGATGCCCGGCAAAAGGCTTTGTTGAGCAAGCTGGCGCCGGAGCAGGTGAAGTCGACCGAGTTGGCGGGTGAGCCGATCGTGCAGATCCTCAGCCATGCACCGGGCAACGGCCAGGCGATTGGCGGGCTGAAGGTGATGACCGCCAATGGCTGGTTCGCTGCGCGCCCTTCGGGCACCGAGGACATCTACAAGATCTACGCCGAAAGCTTCATCGACGAGGCGCACCTGCAGCGCTTGGTGCAGGAAGCGCAGGTGCTGGTGGATGCGGCGATTGCCTGACAGGTAACAAACCGCTTGGTTCTGCGGCCACCGCAGGGCCTACCTGCTGTCGGCGACAGTGGGTTTCTAGCCCATTTCAAAAGCTGGCGCGCTCCCTGTAGGAGCGGCCTTGTGTCGCGAAAGGGCCGCAACGCGGCCCCAGGATTGATGCGCAACAGCTGAAATTGCTGGGGCTGCTTTGCAGCCCTTTCGCGACACAAGGCCGCTCCTACAGGTTGAACCGATCGGTCAGACCGAATCAGGCACCACAGCGATCACATCGATCTCCATCAGCCACTCGGCCTGGGCCAACCCAGCCACCACCAGCCCGGTGGAAATCGGGAACACACCCTTGAGCCACTTGCCTACCTCCTTGTACACCGGCTCGCGGAAGCGCGGGTCGGTGATGTAGGTGGTGGTCTTGACGATGTGCGACAGGTCCGAGCCGGCTTCTTCGAGCAGTTGCTTGACGTTCTTCATCGCCTGCTCGGCCTGCGCCCGTGGGTCACCCAGGCCCACCAGGTTGCCTTCGAAGTCGGTGCCGACCTGGCCGCGCACGTAGATGGTGTTGCCGGCGCGTACCGCCTGGCACAGGTCGTTGTCCAAGGTCTGGTTGGGGTAGGTGACCTTGGTGTTGAACATGCGGATGCGAGTATGGGTAGGCATCAGTGGGCTCCGAGGGTGCTGACGTTGCTGATCTTGGGTTGCTGCTGCTCATCCGCTGCGCGTTGTTCGCGGTCGCGGTAGGCGGTATAGGTGCGTTGCGTGGCGATGTGGCCGGCGACGTGCTTGGCGTCGTGCCACACGCCCCAGATGAACGACGAGCCACGGCGCGACAGCCACGGCAGGCCAAGGAAGTACACACCCGGCTCGCGGGCCACGCCGCGTTGGTGCTGGGGTTTGCCGTTGGCGTCGAAGGTGTCTACCTGCAGCCAGCTGAAGTCGACACCGTAACCAGTGGCCCAGATGATGCTGGTAACGCCGGCCTTGGCCAGGTCCAGTTGCTGCAGCGGGTTGCGCATGCACTCCGGGTCGGCCAGGCGTTTGCGGGCTTCGGGCTCTTCCGGCAGGTCCAGGCCGTTGCGTTCGATGTAGGCATCGGCGGCATCCAGCAGGGCCAGATAGTTTTCGTCGCCGCGGTTGATGTTCTCGACCAGGTTGTCCTGGAAGCGCGCCACGCCGTTCTCGAACGACTGGGTCAGGCCGACCAGGGTCATGCCCTGGTGGGCGAGGGCGCGGAAGTCCACGGTGTGGCCGCCACGGGCGCCACTGACGGCAATGGTCACGTGCTCGCGGCCAGGCTTGGCGATTTCCGCATCCCACTCACCCAGCACACCCAGCCACCAGCAGAAGTCGCGGTTGCGGTAAGCGCGTGGCGGGCGATCGTGGGCGCCGACCGAGAGGTACACCTGGCGCCCGGCACGCATCAGTTCTTCGGCGATCTGCACGCCCGAGGAACCGGCGCCGACCACCAGCACAGCGCCTTCTGGCAACTGCTCGGGGTTGTAGTAGGCAGCGGAGTGGATCTGGTGCAGGTTGCTGTCTTTCGGCGCGATGGCCGGGATCACCGGTTTCTGGAACGGGCCAGTGGCGGCGACCACGCGGTTGGCGCGAATCACGCCTTCATTGGTTTCGATGGTAAAACCGGGGCGGTCGCTGTTGCGCAGCACTTTCTTCACTTCGATGCCGGTGCGTACGGGCAGGTTGTACTTGCGTACGTACTGCTCGAAGTAGTCGGCCACCTGGTCCTTGCCGGCGAAGGCGTCGGCGTCGAGGTTGAATTCCAGCCCCGGGAAGCGGTCGTGCCAGACCGGGCCGTTGGCCACCAGCGAGTCCCAGCGGCCGGTGCGCCAGGCCTCGGCGATACGCTTGCGCTCCAGCACCAGGTGCGGCACGCCAAGCTTGCTCAGGTGTTCGCTCATGGCCACGCCGGCCTGGCCGGCGCCGACGACGAGGGTGTCGATTTCGAGGTTGTTCAGTGTCATGTCCGAGCCCTTGTTCAGGCGGTTTTTGTCAGGTCGGTTTGGAGGACCGCCGTTGCCTGGGGCCAGACTAGGGATGCCGTGGAAATGGCGAAAATAGTATTTAGCTGGGGCTTGCCGATAAAACGGCGAAGGCCTTGATTCCTGCCGCCTGCAGCGGTTCCCGCAGCAGCTTTGCCGGGGTTTTTCCGGAACGTTTCGTGGTCATAGTTTTTTCCTCTGCAAACCCTCGGAAAAAGGTCGTTTCGCCGGCCGAAAGGTTCCACCCAGAATGCCGTGTATCGCACAGCACAACAGGAACCATGACATGACTTTTTCCATCATCGGTCGTTGCCAGGAAACCGGCCAGGTCGGTATCGCCATCAGCTCTTCGAGCATCGCCGTGGGCGCCCGCTGCCCGTGGGTGCGTGCCGGTGTGGGTGCGGTCGTCACCCAGAACATCACCTTGCCGGCGCTGGGCCCGCAGATTCTCGATGCCCTGGAACAGGGCCAGTTGCCGCCTGCCGCTGCGCTGGACCGGGTGCTGAGCGCCAATGGCTGGAGCGAGTACCGCCAGCTCACGGTGATCGACAGCCATGGCCAGGTGGCGCTGTTCACTGGCAAGGAAGCCCTGGGCACACACCACGCCGTGGCCGGTGAGCAATGTGCGGCGGCAGGCAACCTGTTGGCCTCGACCCAGGTGATCGAGGCGATGGTGCAGGCCTTTGAACAAGCCGGCGGGCATCTGGCCGACCGCCTGCTGGCGGCCATGCACGCAGCGATGGCCGCAGGCGGCGAGGCGGGGCCTGTGCACTCGGCGGCGTTGAAGATTGCCGGCGAGCTGACCTGGCCGCTGGTAGACCTGCGCGTGGACTGGGCCGAGGCCGACCCGATCGGTGTGCTCGATGGCCTGTGGCAGGCGTATCGGCCGCAGATGCAGGACTACGTCACCCGCGCCCTCAACCCGACTGCCGCGCCAAGCTACGGGGTGCCGGGCGATGAGTGAATTTGCCAGTCGCGCGCTGCTGGCCAGGCTGATCGGCTTTGCCACCGTCAGCCGGGATTCCAACCTCGAACTGATCAGCTTCATCCGCGACTACCTGGCCGAGCTGGGGGTGGAAAGCGAACTGTTCCATAACCCGGAAGGCACCAAGGCCAACCTGTTCGCCACCATCGGCCCCCGGGACGTTGGCGGCGTGGTGCTGTCCGGGCATACCGATGTGGTGCCGGTGGACGGCCAGGCCTGGGCAGTCGAGCCGTTTGCCCTGAGTGAGCGCGACGGGCGCCTGTATGGGCGCGGCACGGCCGACATGAAGGGCTTCATCGCTTCGATGCTGGCGGCTGTACCGGCGTTTCTCGCCCAGCCGTTGCGCATGCCGGTGCACCTGGCGTTCTCCTACGACGAGGAAGTCGGCTGCCTGGGGGTGCGCTCGATGCTGGCCGCGCTGGAGCAGCGCCCGCACAAGCCACGGCTGTGCCTGATTGGCGAACCCACCGAACTCAAGCCGGTGCTGGGGCACAAGGGCAAGCTGGCGATGCGTTGCCAGGTGCATGGCGCGGCCTGCCACTCGGCGTATGCGCCGTATGGGGTGAATGCCATCGAGTATGCGGCGAAGCTGATTGGCAAACTGGGTGATATCGGTGATGCCCTGGCGTTGCCGGAGTATCACGACGAGCGCTTCGACCCTCCGTTCTCCACTGTGCAGACTGGTGTGATCAAAGGGGGCAGGGCGCTGAACATCGTGCCGGCGGAATGCGAATTCGATTTCGAAGTACGGGCCTTGCCGGGGTTCGAGGCGCAGGCAGTGGCCGACCAGTTGCAAACCTATGCCGAGGCCGAATTGCTGCCGCGCATGCGCAAGGTCAATGCCGCCAGCGCCATTCGCCTGCAGCCGTTGAGTGCGTATCCAGGGCTGGCCACGCCAGCGGATAGCGAGGCGGCTCGCCTGGTGGGGTTGCTTAGTGGTTCGGATGAGTTCGGAACGGTGGCGTTTGGTACCGAAGGAGGGCTGTTCGACCAGGCGGGCATCCCGACTGTGGTATGTGGGCCTGGGAGCATGGACCAGGGGCACAAGCCGGATGAGTTCGTCAGCGTCGAGCAGTTGCGGGGGTGTGATGCCATGTTGCTGAGGCTGGTGGATTACCTCAGGCAGGGTTGATTGCGCTGGCTTCTTCGCGGGCACGCCCGCTCCCACAGGATCTCGTCAGTCTCAAGGGCTGTGCAGTACCTGTGGGAGCGGGCGTGCCCGCGAAGGGCTGCAAAGCAGCCCCAATCAAGGTTTCAGAAGGTAGCCTTGACCTGCAGGCCAACCACTAGCGCGTTGTCGATGTCCTTCCCGGAGAACGCGCCCGGCTCGATGATGTACTGCACATCCGGGCGCAGGTTCAGCCACGGCGTGGCCTGGTAGCCATAGCTCAGCTCGACCAGCTGCTCGGCGCTGTCGATATCGGGGAACTGCTGCCCGGCATCGAACGCGGCATCTTCCAGCACGTCGCGGCTACGCGGGTTGGGCACGGCACGGCCATAACCCAGCGCCACGGTATCCTTCGGGCGGCCTGCGAACGGCTTGTACAGCACCACGCCGGCGCCATACCACTTGGTGAACGGCGAGGCAGCCTTGCTCGACGCCGAGTACTGGCCGAAGGCATGCAGGCTGCGGCCCGCCAAGCCCTGGTCGTTCCACACGGCCTGGTCGACCAGCAGATAGTGGCCGCCGCGGCCGGACACTTCCTCGTCGCTGCCGATGCGCTTCACATCGGAGCTGTCGTAGTAGTAGCCCAGTTTGTACTCGCCAGGCAGCTCGCCCTGCAGCTTGTACACCAGCTCTACCGGTACCACGGTGCCGGTGGTGTGCTTGGGGCCCAGGTGCCAGGCGCGGCTGGAGTTGCCGTTGCTTTCCGGGTCGACGTTGAACGCCGCCACACGCAGCTGCCAGGACGGCGACAGGTCGTACTTCACCCGCACGCCCAGGTGGGCATTGGGGTAATTGGTCCAGCCACTGCCGCCAGACATGTTAAGCGGGTGGCCGCAGAAGCCGGCGTTCATGAAGTTGCACAGGATGCCACTGTCCAGGCCGCCGAGGTCGTTGCCCATGGCCATGTAGCCGAGCTTGACGTTGAGTGCCGGGGTGAACAGGGTGCGCTCGTAGCTCAGTTCGGTCAGGCGGGTGTACAGGCCGCCGAAGTTTTCCTGGATCGGCAGGCGGTTGCCCACCAGGTCTTCCGAGGCGCTGTTGCCGCGGCGGTCGTTGATGGTCAGCTGGACCTTGCCGCCGTTGTCCAGGCCATACAGTTTCGACAGGTCGAACTGCACGCCCAGTTTCAGGTTTTGCGAGTAGCGCGCCGAGCGGTGCAGGCCACCGTGGGCGTTGTAGGCGGTTTCGCCGCTGTAGTCGCCGGTGAACTTGACGCCGTCTTCTTCCAGCTGGTGACGCAGGCCGCCCCAGTCACCGGTCAGGGTGCTGCGGGTCATCAGGTCGCCGTCGGCCAGGGCGGTGCTGCTGGCCAGGGCCAGCAGCAGGGTGGGGGTGATGCGAATTGCGGATGGCATTGCTGAATCTCGGGTTGTCTTCTAAGGCCTCTTCGCGGGTGAACCCGCTCCCACAGGATTTTCACTGCCCTTGCAAACTGTGCAGTTCCTGTGGGAGCGGGTTTACCAGCGAAGGGGGCGACGCGGTGTTACGGCAAGGCGTAAGAAATCACGTAGTCGCCACGGTCAGTCGACTGGCGCGCGCCGCCAGCCGTGATCACCACGTACTGCTTGCCGGTCTTCGGCGAGACGTAGGTCATCGGGCCGCCCTGGCTGCCCACTGGCAGGCGAGCCTTCCAGATTTCGTTGCCGTTGCTGCTGTCGTAGGCGCGCAGGTAGAAGTCCTGGGTGCCGGCGATGAACACCAGGCCACCCTGGGTCGACAGGGTGCCGCCCAGGGTCGGCAGGCCGATCTTGATCGGCAGGTGCATGCGGATGCCAAGCGGGCCGGTGTCCTCGACGGTACCCACCGGTACCTGCCACGCCACCTGGCGGGTCTTCATGTCGATGGCGGTCAGGGTGCCGAATGGCGGCGCCTGGCACGGGATGCCGGCCACCGACAGGAAGCGGTTCTTGTTCACCGCATACGGGGTGCCCTTGAGCGGTACTGCGCCCATGCCGGTGTTCAGCGCTTCGCCACCGGAAGCGGCGCCGCCCTTGTTCTGCGACGGGATCATCTGGATCCACAGGCCCAGGCGCATGTCGTTGACGAAGATGAAACCATGTACCGGGTCGGTGGAAATGCTGCCCCAGTTCATGCCACCCAGCGAACCCGGGAAGCTCAGCGACAGGTCGGTGCCCGGCGCGGTGTACAGGCCGTCGTAGCGCATTTTCTTGAAGTCGATGCGGCACAGCAGCTGGTCGTACGGGGTTGCGCCCCACATGTCCGATTCGGTCAGGGTCTGCGCGCCGATCTGTGGCATGCCCACTGACTTCGGCTGGGTTGGCGAGTACGGCTCGTTGGGGATGTTGCTTGGCTTGACCGGTACTTCGTCGACCTGGGTCAGCGGCTTGCCGGTGGCGCGGTCGAGCACGTAGATCTGCCCGGCCTTGGTGCCGATTACCACTGCAGGCACCGACTGGCCGTCGTCCTTGGTGAAATCGATCAGGCTCGGCTGCATCGGCAGGTCGAAGTCCCACAGGTCGTTGTGCACGGTCTGGAACACCCACTTCTGGTTGCCGGTGGTGGCGTCCAGGGCCAGTACCGAAGCGCCATAGGTGTGGTCCAGCTTGCTGCGTTCGACACCGTAGATGTCGGTGGACGACGAGCCCATCGGCAGGAACACGGTATTCATCGCCGGGTCGTAGGACATCGGGGCCCAGCTGTTGGGGGTGCTGCGCACATAGGTGCTGTCGCCCTGCGGCGCCTGGCGATCTTCCGGGTTGCCGGGGTCGAAGGCCCAGCGCATTTCACCCGTGATCACGTCGAAACCACGGATCACGCCGCCTGGCATGTCGGTCTGGACGTTGTCGGCGACGCGGCCGCCGACCACCACAGTGGTACCGGCCATCAGTGGGGCCGAGGACAGCTGGTAGTAGGAGTCCGGCACATCGCCCAGGCCGGCCTTGAGGTCGACCTGGCCGTTGTTGCCGAAGCCCTGGCAGAACTCGCCGGTGTCGGCGTCGACGGCAATCAGGCGGCCATCGATGGTGTTGGTCAGCAGGCGACGCTGGCAGTTGGCACCGGCCGGTACGCTGGCTGCGGTGATTGGCGAGCTGTTCGGCTGGGTCGGCTGGGCGATGGCGGCAGTGGCGTCGAAGTAGGCCATGCCACGGCAACGCTGCCAGACCTTGGACTGGGCGTTGATCGCGTTCTTCCACAGCTCCTTGCCGGTGTCGGCATCGAGGGCGATCAGGTTGTTGTGCGGGGTGCAGATGAACACCTTGTTGCCGACCTGCAGCGGGGTCAGCTGGTCTTCGGCACCGTTGCCGTCGCTGAGCGCCACGTCACCGGTGTGGTAGGTCCAGGCTACCTTCAGCTTGTTGACGTTGTCGCGGTTGATCTGGTCCAGCGCGGCGAAGCGGCTGCCGCCTTCGGTGTTGCCGTAGTGGGCCCAGTCCTTCTGCGCCTTGTCGGCCTCGACCGGGGTCATGCCCGGGCCTTTGCCGGTGGGGGCGACGCTTGGGTGGGCGACGAACATGTTGCCGGCGGCGATCACCAGCAGCACGGCCATCACCCCGGCAACGCCATAGGCACCGCGGCCGGCGCTGGTGCCATTGGCACGGGCCAGCAGCGGGTAGACCAGCGCCACCACCATGCCGATTGCGCCGAACATGAACAGGCGCGAGAACAGCGGCCAGAACACCAGGCCAGCGTCGATCAGCGCCCAGATGGCAGTGCCGACCAGGAACGCCGCGTACAGCCAGGCGCCAGCCGGTTTGCGACGAGCGATGAGGACGCCGGCGATGGCCATGGCCAGGCCGCCGATCAGGAAGTACCAGGAACCGCCCAGGCCGGCCAGCTTGACGCCGCCCGCAGCCAGGAGGAGGCCGAGCAGGGCGATGATCACGCCCAGGCCGACCAGGATGATGTTTGTGGCGCCAGAGACGCGCGGTGTTTCTTTCATGCCAGGGATCTCAGCAGGTGGAATGCGCGCAGTGTAATCTCTTAGCTTGCTAATTAACAAGTTGGTACATAATTTTGTGGGGCGGATTGTCGCAGGGCTGAACTCTGCAAGGTGTGGCTAAAAGTCTAGATCATGCGTTTAAAATTGCAGTAAACAGGGTGTTCATGTCGGTTGGGTAACCCACGTTCGAGTTTCGATTACCGGATTCACGCCGGCCAAGGAGTGCCGCTGCTGTAAAACACCGCGAGCCAGATGGTGGCGGTGCCGGGGGCGGTCCACTCCACGCGGTGGCGGTAATGCGGCGGGATATCCAGGCAATCGCCCGGCGCCAGCAGGCGGGTGTGGTTCTCGTGCTCGAAGCGCAGGCCGGCGGCGCCACTGAGCAGCACGATCCATTCGCCTTCGGCCTGGTCGTACCAGAAACCGGGCGGGCTGGCCTGGCCGCTGGAGACGATACGTTCCACGCGCACGCCCGGGCGGCTGAGCAGTTGGTCGACCCATTCGGCGCTGGTGGGGTCGCAAGGGGGCAGGGCAGTCAGCAGGTTGGTCGGGATCATGGAAAACCTCGTTTGGAAGGGGGGTGGTTCCACTATGGACGCAATTGCCGTGCGCCGCGCTTCTTGACCGGCCCGGCTGTTTGTAAGAACTTTCCGGGATTTGGAAGACGGGCAACAAATGGACAAACTCCTGGCGATGAAGATGTTCGTGGCCACCGTCGATGCCCAGGGCTTTTCTGCCGCCGCACGCCGGCTCGGGCTGGCGACATCGTCGGTGACGCGCCTGGTCGATGCCCTGGAAGCGGCGTTGGGCACCACCTTGCTCAACCGCTCCACCCGCCAGGTCAGCCTGACCGAGGCCGGCGCCCGTTATTACGAGCGCGCGCGGGGTATTTTCGAGGCCCTGGACGAGGCCGATGCCAGTGTCGCCGACCGGGGCGAGGAGCCTGTCGGTGTGCTGCGCCTGTGCTTGCCGGTGGAGTTCGGCAGGCGGGTCATTGCCCCGCACCTGGGGCCGTTTTTGGCGCAACATCCGGCTCTGGAGCTGGACATCGACCTCAGCGACCGCCTGGATGACCTGCTTGACGGGCGCTATGACCTGTCGATCCGCCTGGGCGACCCCTCGCCCAATGACGAGCTGGTATGCCGCCAGCTGGGTCGCTTCCAGCGTTGGCTGGTGGCCAGCCCGGGCTACCTGGCCGGGCATGACGCGCTGGAGCATCCGCGGCAGCTGCTCGAGCACGCTTGCCTGCGCTTTCGCTACGGGCAGAAAGGGCGCCCCTGGCGCCTGTCCCGTGGGCAGGACAGTCTGGAACTGGATGTGAGCGGGCCGTTGCGCAGTGCCAATGCCGACATGTTGCGCGAAACCGCACTGGCGGGCAGCGGTATCGCGCTGTTGGCCGACTGGCTGGTACGTGAGGATGTGGCGGCCGGGCGACTGCAACGGCTGTTCCCCGATTGGCAGGCCAGCCCCGGCGCGGCCAATGACAGCATCAACGCCCTGTACCTGCCCAACCATCGTGGTTCGCGGCGGGTGAATGCCTTTATCGACTTTTGCGAAAATTTGCTGCAGCGCAGCACCTAGTGTTGCGCAGTGCGCAAAGCCCTGTTGCGCCAGCGCTGGATTCTCGCCAGGAGTGCGTCTGGGTAAGGTGGCCGGCATATTCCAGCCATTGCCGAGGACACTCGCATGAATCCCTCCCTTGCCGCCGCGCAGCCTGCAGTCACCGGCCTCAGCCGGGCCCTGGTCGCCCTGCTGGCGTTCTGCTGCGGCGCGATCGTCGCCAATATCTACTATGCCCAACCCATCGTCGGCCTGATCGCCCCGGACCTGGGGCTGTCCACCGAGCATGCCAGCCTGATCGTTTCGCTCACGCAACTGGGCTATGCGTTGGGCCTGCTGTTGCTGGTACCGCTGGCCGACCTGTTGGAAAACCGCCGCTTGATGGTGGCGACCGCCGTGCTGGCCTGCGTCAGCCTGCTGCTGGCGGGCACCAGCAGCAGCGGCCAGGGCCAGCTGTTCCTCGGCTATGCACTGCTGATCGGTTTCAGTTCCGTGGCGGTGCAGATGCTCATCCCGCTGGCGGCGCACCTGGCGCCGGAGCAGCAGCGTGGGCGGGTGGTCGGCAACATCATGGGTGGCCTGCTACTGGGTATCCTGCTGGCGCGGCCGTTGTCCAGCCTGGTGGCCGACTACTTCGGCTGGCGTGTGGTGTTCATAGGCGCTGCCGGGGTGATGCTGGCGATCATCCTGCTGCTGGCCCTGACCTTGCCGCGGCGGGTGCCCGAGCACAAGGCCAGCTATGCCGGGCTGATGCTGTCGCTGCTCACGCTGCTGCGCCGTTATCCCTTGCTGCGCCAGCGCTCGCTGTACCAGGCGTTGATGTTCGCAGCGTTCAGCCTTTACTGGACGGCGGTGCCGATGGCTCTGGCAACCGAGCATGGCCTGTCGCAGAGCCAGATCGCGGTATTCGCCCTGGTGGGCGCGGTGGGCGCCGTTGCCGCACCCATGGCCGGCCGCCTGGCCGATGCCGGGCATGCCCGGGCCGGTTCGCTGTTGGCGTTGTTGCTGGCGCCGGCGGCACTGTTGCTGGGGCTGACCGTGCCGGGCTACAGCGTGATCGGCCTGGGCCTGACCGGCGTGCTGCTGGATTTTGCGGTGCAGATGAACATGGTCATCGGCCAGCGCGAAGTGTACGCACTGGACCCGGCCAGCCGCGGGCGGCTGAACGCGGTGTACATGACCAGCATCTTCCTCGGTGGGGCGCTGGGTTCGGCGGTGGCCAGTGCGGTGTTCAGCCAGTTTGGCTGGCAGGGTGTGGCGCTGGTGGGGGCGGGGTTGCCGGGTGTGGCCTTGCTCATCTTCCTGGCCAAAGCGCGCCGGGGTTAAATGCGAGCGCGGTCACCTGTGGGAGCGGCCTTGTGTCGCGAAAGGGCCGCAAAGCGGCCCCGGCAATTCTGAAGTGATGCGTAGATCGTGGGGGCGCTTCGCACCCCTTTCGCGACGCAAGGCCGCTCCCACAAAAAGAACGGCACACGCCTGTATCAGACGCTACCGCCCAAGCGGCAACGCCACACCAATCAAGGCAAACAGGCTGCCGCAGCAGCGATTGAAGCCCTTGCCGCCCTTGGCCAGCCATGGCCGGATACGAAACGCCAGGCGTGCCAACAGGTATTCGACCAGGAACTCGACGCTGGCAAAGGTTGCCGCCATCACCACGAACTGCAGCAGCAACCCGCGCTGCGGGTCGATGAACTGCGGCAGGAAAGCGCCGTAGAACAGCAGCACCTTGGGGTTGGCCATGGCCGACAGCAGGCCCTGGCGGAACAGGCCGGCATTGCCCAGCCGCGCGCTTTGCGCGGTCAGTTCCAGGTGCAGACCCGGGCTGCGCCACAGCTGGATACCCAGCCAGATCAGATAGGCGCCACCCACCCACTTGAGCACGCTCAGCACCGAGGCCGAGGCCTGCAGCAATGCGCTGAGGCCAAACATGGCCAAGGCGATCAGGGCGCTGAAGCCAAACACCCCGCCGACGATGGTGAACAACGTCCGGCGTGCGCCATACAGGGCGCCGTGGGTCAGGGCCAGCAGGCTGTTGGGGCCCGGGGTCAGCGACAGGCCGATGCTGGCCAGCAGGTAGATGAGCCAGGTGTCGAGTGCCATGGTGGGGAATGCCTTGTTGATGTGGAGGGCGTCAGTCTATGGCGCCGACCTTGGCCGGCAAGGGTATGATTCGGACATTGAATGGTCGTTTCTGGACGCGATGCCAATGCTGCCCGATATCCGCTTGCTGATCTTGCCGTTACCGGATTTTGCCCTGCTGCCGTTCGGCGCCTTTCTCGACAAGTTGCGTTTCAGCGCCGACGACGAGGACTACAGCCAGCAGCGCTACTGCAGCTGGACCGTGGCAGGGCTGACCCTCGACCCGGTGCCGTCGAGCAGCGGCGCGGTGGTGCAGGTCGAGGCCGTCGCTGGCCAGCTCGAGCTGGCCAGTTTCGACTACCTGGTGGTGTTCGGCGGGCGCAACGCCATGGCCACTGCCGCGCTGGCGCCTCGCTACCGGGCCTTGCTCAGGCAGGCTGGCAAGGCTGGCGTCAAGCTGGTGGGGGTCGACAACGGTGCTTTCCTGTTGGCCGCCTGCGGGTTGCTGCAGGGGCACAAGGTAGTGGTGCATTGGCGCCACGAAGCCGAATTTCGTGCGGCCTTCCCGCATTTGCAGGTGCTGAGTGAGCAGCTGTATTGCATCGACGGTAGCCGCATCACCTGCGCCGGCGGCACCGCGGCCATGGACCTGGCCGTCGCCCTGTTGTCACGCGCCTGCGGGCGGGCCCGGGCGCTCAAGGGCCTGGCCGACATGCTGGTGGATGAAACCCGCGATAGCCGCCATGCCTTGCGCTCGCTGGAGCTGGGGGCGGGGCAGGGGCGGCAGGTACAGCGCGCGCAGGCGTTGATGCGTCATCACCTGGGTACGCCGTTGACCGCGGAGCAGCTGGCGGCGGAGCTGGGCATCAGCCGGCGCCAGCTGGACCGGCAGTTTCACGCCAGCCACGGCATGAGCGCCAAGGCCTGGTGGCTGGAGATGCGCCTGCAACAGGCGCGCTGGCGCTTGCTCAATTCCAGCCACAGCCTGGCGCAGATTGCCGAAGAAGTGGGCCTGGGCGATGCCAGTTACCTGGGCAAGTGCGTGCGGCGACGGTTTGGTTGCACGGCCCTGGAACTGCGCTGTCACGTAGAGAACTGAATTCACAAGCGGTCCACGTACCCTGTGGGAGCGGGTTTACCCGCGAAGAAGCCACCGCGGTGCATGGCACCGGCTGCGCCGGTGTTTGCGGCTAAAGCCGCTCCCACAGGGTCCCTGCTATTTCAATGAGTCCTGTGAGAGCCGGCCTACTGCGGCGTCCCGAACAACCCTGTCCAGTAAATCCCCGCGTCACTCTTCGGGTCCACTGCATACGCAGCGCCCAGCTCGCGGAAGTCCGGGTTCATCAGCGTCGCGCAATGCCCCGGGCTATCCAGCCAGCCATCGACCACCTTGCGCGCGGTATCCCGCCCGGCGGCGATGTTTTCGCCGATCTGCTGGTACAGGTAGCCGGCCAGCTCTGCCCGGTCACCGGGGGTGCGGCCATCCTTGTCGATGTGGTCGAAGAAGTTCTGGTTGGCCATGGCCCGGGTGTGGTTGGCGGCAACCCCGGCCAGCACCGTGCTCCAGCTCAGCGCGGGGGCGGCGGCGAAGGGCTGGCCACCGCATTGGCGCGGCACCTTGCGCGCGGCGTTGATCTCCTGCAGCACCTTCTGCCCCTCGGCCTGCCAGTCGCCCAGGCGGCCACTGAGCAGCGGCCGGGCCAGCACGATGCGCCAGTCGCGGCCTTCCTGGCTGACGCCGATATCGACGAACTGCGGGTCGAGCACCACCTGGCAGAAGCTCTCTTCGATGGCGTGCATGGCAGCGCGCGCATCACGCGGCCCCGACAGGCTGATGGCCTGCACGTTGACCATCGGGTAGGCGGCGCGGGTCATGGCCTGCTGCAGGTCGCGGGTACCCTCTGGCGACAGCGCCAGGCGGGTATCGCTGTTGAGCGGCGGCAGCTCCAACGACGCTTCGCCACCGCAGGGCTGGGCCTTGCTGCGGTAGACATTGATCGAATCGATCAGTTGCGCCTCTTCGCCGGTGGCAGCCAGTGCCCCGGCCGAGACGACCAGGCCCAGCGACAAGGCGGCAACGGATGACAGGACGCGCATGTGGATCTCCCTATGACTGGCAGCGTCGTGGTTTGCGCTGCTCATCCTACACAAGCCCGGGGCTTTTGGCCCGGGATCGTGCAAAGCAATGAAAACGCCGGCATTCGTTGCTGGCGGCAAAAGAGGGAGTAGACCACTGATCATCGGAAAAGTGCGAACAGTTGGTAATCATTCTTATCGAACCACAGCTGTCGGCCCGTTTGCCGGTGCCCGGCGGGTATCAGCGCGCCACCGCCTGGTTCGGTTTGTAGAACAGAAAATGCCGGGTCTGCGCCGTCCGGCGGTAGGCTTTGGCCCAGTCCGGGCGCACATTGCGGTCATGGAAGTACAAGGCCCCCCCGGTGCGGTCTTTCAACTGCTGGTTGAGCGCCTTGCGCGCGATTTCCTTGGCAATGCCGTAGCGTTGCGCTTCTTCGACCTGGTCCGGGCGCCCGTCGCACCACCAGGAGAACTGGCAGGCCTTGCTTTCTACACCCTGCTTGACCACGCCGCAGATGGTATCCGGGAAGCCATCGTGGCCCAGGCGGTTGAGCACGACGTTGGCCACGGCGGCCATGTCTTCGGCGTCGGCACCCTTGGCCTCCCAGTAGATGGTGCGGGCCAGGCAGGTGATGCTGTCATCCAGCGGCGCCTGGCCGGCCGGGTCCACTGCCTGCGCTTCGCCCGGTGTGAGGGTCTCGGCCTTTTCCGGGGGTGGTGTGTCATTCACCACTTTTTCCTCGAGCACCTCGGCCTTGTCCTCGGCGACGGCAGCCTTGGCCGGGTCGGCCGCGTGCAAGGGGCCTGCGAGCAGGGCCGAAACCAGGCCGATCACCATCCACGAAAGGCGCATGATGCAAGCTCCCGAACTGTGGGCTGGTTCACAGTCTAGCCAAGCGCGAGCATCAGCACCAAAGGCAGGGTGGCGGCGGCCAACACGGTCTGCAGGGCGATGATGGTGGCCATCAGCGGTGCGTTACCGCCCATTTGCCGGGCCATCACATAGGAGGATGACGCGGTCGGCAGTGCCTGGAACAGCACCGCCACCACCGCTGCCTGGCCACCCAGGCCAAGCAGGCGGCACAAGCCCCAGGTGGTCAGCGGCATGACCAGGAACTTGAATGCCGACGCCGCCATCAGCGGGCGCACCTGATGGCCCAGGCGGGCACCACCCAGGGCTGCGCCGACGCACAGCAGGCCCAGCGGCAGGGCGGCCTGGCCCAGGGCCTTGACCGTGGGTTCGATACCCGCTGGCAAGCCCAGCCCGCTGGCGCGCAGCAGCAACCCGCCGGCGCAACCGACGATCAAGGGGTTGGCGAAGATGGCCCGCAGCACCGTGGCCGGTGAGCTATGGCGGGCGCTGAAGCGGGCGAACACCAGCACGCAAAGCAGGTTCACCAGTGGCACGATGGCGGCGTTGGCCACCGCCGCCAGGGCGATGCCGGCGCTGCCGTAGATACCCGCTGCAAGGGTGGCGCCGATGTAGTTGTTGAAGCGGATGCCGCCCTGGAACACCGAGGTGAAGTCGGCACCGTCGTGGTTCATTGCGCCCTGGTACAGCACCAGCAGCACGGCCCCGGCCAGAGTCGAGAGCATCAGCACGCCGACCATGCCCAGCACCGGCACGCCATCGAGGTTGGCGGTGGCCAGGCCATGGAGGAACAGCGACGGCAACAGTACGTAATAGCTCAGGCGCTCGGCGCCGGGCCAGAAGCTATCGGCGAGGAAGCCGCGCAGGCGCAGGAAAGTGCCTAGGGCAATCAGCAGGATGATCGGCAGCAGCGTAGTCAGCAGCAGATGGAGCATGATCGACGTTCCGTGGTCGGGTACGGGGCACAGACTACTGGTGCGGATCGATCTGTAAAAACGTTGTTTTCTTTACTGACTGTTGAGAAAAAATGCATGGTTGCTCTGGGGGCGCTGTGCGCCCCTTTCGCGACACAAGGCCGCTCCCACAGGTTTGCCACTGCCTTCAAATGCAACGCGTTCGCTGTGGGAGCGGCCTTGTGTCGCGAAAGGGCCGCGCAGCGGCCCCGGCAATCTCAAGCCTCCAGCGCAGTCTTCAGCACCGCACTCAAATGCCGCCGCTGGCTTTTCTCATGCTCCAGCAACACCACCCGCCGGGTCAGCTGCGGGTCGCCAAACGGCAGGCAGGTGGCCGGTGGCAAGCGTTGCAGGTCGTCATCGGCCATGGGGATGATTGCCACGCCCAGGCCCATCACCGCCATGCGCGCCAGCGCTTCCTGGCTGTCCAGCTCCATCTGCTCGCTCACCTGCAGATGCTGGCGGCGCAGCTCCTGCTCGATCTGCCGCCCGGCCCAGGCTCGCTTGTCGAAGCGCAGGAACGGCTGGCTGGCCAGTAACTGCGGCACGCTTAGCCCGGCCAGGTCGGGGCTGGCGATGGCCCAGAAGCGGTCTTCGAACAACGGTGTGAAGTCCAGGCTTTGCGGGTAGGGGCTGACCGGCTCGGTGGTGATCGCCGCATCGAGTTCGCCGTCTTCCACCCGCCGTGCCAGTTCGGCCGACATGCCGGAGGCCACGCTGACATGCAGCTGCGGATGGTGCGCCTTGATCCACACCAGCGCCTTGGGCAGGCGCCGCGCCAGCACCGTGTGGATCGCCCCCAGGCGCAGGCGGCCGCGCAGGCTCGGGCCGCTGGCCAGGGCGTCGGCCAGTTCGTCATAGCTAGCCAGGATGGTCTCGGCGCGGGCCACCGCCAACTGGCCGGCTTCGGTCAGCGACACCTGCCTGCGGCTGCGGTCGAACAAGGTCACCTGCAGTTCGTCTTCGAGGGTCTTGATGTGCAGGCTTACCGCCGAAGGGGTGAGGCTGAGCAGGTCGGCGGCACGGGCGAAGGTGCCGTGGCGGGCGATGGCCACCAGGGTGCGCAAGGCTTTGAGGGACATGCGGGTGAGGTCCGGTTTCAAGCTGACAGAGCTGCATTGTCAGGCCCGGCCCTATCGCCGGCAAGCCAGCTCCCACAGGTACTCCACCGGCAGTGGCCATTGCGGCACCCTGTGGGAGCTGGCTTGCCGGCGATAGGGCCGGGGCAGGCAGCACTGCTCAACGCCCACCACGCCCATAAGCCTGGCTGATCCGGTCGATCACCATGGCCAGGGCGACGATCGCCAGCCCGGCCTCGACGCCTTGGCCGACATTCAGGGTCTGGATCCCCGACAGCACGTCCTCGCCCAGCCCGCGGGCGCCAATCATCGAAGCCACCACCACCATCGACAGGGCCATCATCACCGACTGGTTGAGCCCGGCCATGATGCTCGGCAGCGCCAGCGGCAGGGCGATGCGCCGCAGCCGCTGCCAGCGGCTGGCCCCCAGGCCATGGGCGGCTTGCAGCAGCGAAGGGTCGATCTGGCTCAGGCCCAGTTCGGTCAGCCGCACCAGCGGTGGCAGGGCATAGATCAGCGTGGCGAACACGGCGGGCACCTTGCCCAGGCCGAACAGCATCAGCACCGGGATCAGGTAAACAAAGGCCGGCAAGGTCTGCATCACATCCAGTACCGGCAACAGCAACCGCTTCGCCAGCGGCCGGGCAGCCAGCAGGATGCCCAGCGGCACGCCCACCAGCACGCAGAGGCCGGTACTGACCAGCACCAACGCCATGGTCTGCAGCAGTTTGTCCCACAACCCGAGCATGCCGATCAGGGCCAGCAGCGCCACCAGTAGCGCGCTGCGCAGTACGCTGCGGCTGGCATGCCAGGCGAGCAGGCCGATCAGCAACAGCAACAGCCACCACGGCAGCAGGCGCAGCAGGGTTTCCAGGCCGACCAGCAGTTGCAGCAACTGGTCCGAGACGCTGCGCAGGTGATCGCCGTAATGCAGCACCAGCCAGTCGACCAGCCGGTTTACGCTGTCGGCAAAGGAGAATTGCAGGGCTTCGGGGAAGCCGCCGCTCACAGGCTGCCCTCGACCTTGCTGGCAATGTCCGCAGGCAACCAGGCTTTCCACACCTCGCGGTTATCGCGCAGGAAGGTGAGGGCAGCGTCGCGGGGCGGCGTGCGCTTTTCACTCATGTCGGCCAGTGCCTTGTTCAGTCGGTCGATGGGCAGGTCGACCCGCTCGAACACGCTCACCAGCTCCGGGTAGCCCTCGCGAAAGGCCTTGGATACGCCAACCGACAACTTGGCCGGCAGCGAGCTGCTGCCCTTGGGCTCGGGGTTGCCGGCATCGGTGAGGGTGGCCCAGGCCTGGGCATCGAACGGCGGCTCTTGCAGGCGTATGAGCTTGTAACGCCCCATCAAAGGGGTCGGGTTCCAGTAGTAGAACAGCACCGGCTGGCCACGGCGGATGGCCGAGCCGATTTCGGCATCCATTGCAGCCCCGGAGCCACTGCGGAAGTTGGTATAGAGATCATTCAGCCCGTAGGCCTTGAGTTTCTGGCTGTTGACGGTTTCGGATGTCCAGCCGCTGGGGCTATTCAGAAAACGCCCTTTGCCGGGTGACTCGGGGTCGCGGAACACCTGCGGGTAACGCTTCAGGTCCTCGACGCTGCGCAATTGCGGCGCCACGGGTTTCAGCTTGCGTGCCGCATCGCCCTCGATCACGTAGGCCGGCACCCACCAGCCTTCTTCGGCGTTCTTGACCGTGTCGCCCAAGGCGAACACCTGGCCGGCCTGTTCTGCCTTGACCCAGGCAGGGCTGCGCCCGGCCCATTCCTCGGCGATTACCTGCAGGTCGTTGCGTGCGAGCGCCACTTCCATGCTGACGGTGCTGCCGGGCAGGGTGTCGGTGGTGTAGCCGTAGCCACGCTCCACGATCAGCCGCAGGATCTCGGTGGTGAGGGCACCGCTTTCCCAGCCGATGGCACCAAAGCGGATGGGCGTGGTGCGTTCTGCGGAGGCGGCGCTGTCGGTGCTGGCCAGGCCTACGGCGAGCAGCAGGCCGGCCAGCAACGTCGGAATCTTTTTCATGGGGCCTCTTGGAGTGGCGCTACTGAGTTGCCGCAAGTGTAGACGACCGGCTCCAGGCCCGGCAGGAAGGCCGCTGCACGCGATTGGCAGCGGCCTGCAAGTGACTCAGACGCGGAACTGGTCCATCAGCGCCTGTTGCTGGTTGGCCAGGCTGTTCAGCGACTGGCTTACGCGCGCCGACTCGTTGGCCTGCCCCGACAGCGATTCGGTGACATCACGGATGGTTGCCACGTTGCTGTTGATCTCCTCGGCCACTGCGCTCTGCTCCTCGGCGGCCGAGGCGATCTGCAGGTTCATGTCGGTGATCACCGTCACTGCCTGGCCGATGCGCTGCAGCGCGGTGACGGCCTGGCCAACCTGCTGCACGCCGCCCTGGGCCTGGCGGTGGCTGTTGTCCATGGCCCCGACCACTTCGCGGGTGCCGTTCTGCAAAGCCTCGATCACCTGGCGGGTTTCTTCCACCGATTCCTGGGTACGCTGGGCCAGGTTGCGCACCTCGTCCGCGACCACGGCAAAGCCACGGCCGGCTTCACCGGCACGGGCCGCCTCGATGGCGGCATTGAGCGCCAGCAGGTTGGTCTGCTCGGCGATCGAGCGGATCACTTCCAGCACCGAACCGATCTTCTCGCTGTTCTGCGCCAGGCCCTCCACCTCGGCCATGGCGTTGCTCATGTCGGCGGCCAGGGCATCGATGCTGTGGGTGGTGCGGTCGATCACCGCCAGGCCTTCGCGGGTGGCCTGGTCGGCGTCGCGGGCGGCCTGCGCGGCCTGGGCGGCGCTGCGGGCGACGTCCTGGGCGGTGGCACTCATCTCGTGCGAGGCAGTGGCCACCTGGTCGACCTGGCGGTACTGCTGCTCCATGCCGGCGCTGGTCTGGGTGGCAATTGCCGAAGACTGGTCGGCGGTGCCACGGGCAGCCTGCACCGAGCGTTTGACCTCGGCGATGGTCGGCTGCAGCTTGTCGAGGAAGCGGTTGAACCAGCCGGCCAGTTCGCCCAGTTCGTCCTGCTTCTGGTAGGTCAGGCGGCGGGTCAGGTCACCTTCGCCGCTGGCGATGTCCTTGAGCATGCTTGCCACGCCGAGGATCGGCCGGGTAACGCCGCGGGCCATCAGCCACACCATCAGCAGGCCGGCAATCGCCGCCGCCAGGCCCAGGCCAAGTTCCAGCAGGGTGCCGCTGGTGTTCAGCGCGTCCAGTTCCTGTTTCAGCGCTTCGGCCGGCCCGGTCAGGGCGTTTTCCGGCACATCCAGCAGCACGCCCCAGGGCTGGGCATCCGGGATCGGCCGGAACGCGGCCAGCACTTTCAGGCGCTGCTGGTCGTGCACGATGGTCATCTTGCCATCGGCCAGCTTGCGCACCAGTTCGGCACCTTTGGCGGTATCGACCTGGTCGAAGCGCTGGGCCAGCTTGCTGGCGTCGGCGCTGTAGCCGGCCAGCAGGCCGACCGGGCTGAGGATGCCGACCGTGGTGCGGCCTTCGTACAGGCTGCGGCTGGCCTCCTGGCTCAGGGCCTGCAGGCTGTTGAGGTTGATGTCGATGGACAGGGTGGCGATCACCTTGCCGTCGACTGCCAGCGGGAAGACGATGCTGGTCATCAGCACCTGCTGGCCATCGATGTCGTAGAAGTAGGGCTCCACCACGCACACCTTGCCGGATGTGCGCGGGCACACCCACCAGGTATTGGCTGGCTGGCCGCTGGGGCCGATCTCGGTGTTGGCCATGTCATGCTCGGGCAGGGCCATGGCCGTCAACTGGCCGACACGCGGCTGCGACCAGTACAGGGCGAAGCGCCCGGTTTCGTTGCTGCCCAGTTCCGCCTTGCCGGCGAACAGGCTGTCCTTGTTGTCCAGGGCGTTGGGCTCGAACACCAGCGACAGGCCGAGCAGCTCAGGGTTGGCCTGCAGGGCGGCGCGCACCTGGCGGGTCATGTCCTCGCGCAGGTCGAAGGCATCGAGAAAGCGCTTTTCCGCCTGCTCGCGCAGGAACAGCACCTGGCGGGCGAAACCGGCGCCGTACTGGTAGGCGTCCATGAACTGGCGGCGGATGTTCAGCGCCTGCACCTCGCCCTGCGACTCGATGCGCGACTGCGCCGACTCGGTCAGCATCTGCATGCTGCTGGCCTTGACCAGGTCCGAGCTGTGGTCCATGCGGTACAGCGACAGGCCGACGAGCAGGGTGACGATGCCGGCCAGGCAGAGACCGGCGAGCAGGGTGATCTTCCACTGGATGGAAAGTTGTCGCAAAGGCATGGGGGTGGGTCCCTTGTAATAAGAGTGTGGCTGACGAATGTGTCGGCTGGCGCGGGCTTTTCTTTATTCAAACGTTCAATTTAATCCGCAGGTCGCGCGAGGCGTTGGTAATCCGCCGCAACATGGCGCTTTTGACATCTGCTGCCCACTGCTTCAGAGTGCGCGCTTTTTTTCCGTCGCAATGAGGTAAGCCAACCATGAATGCAGTGATCGCCGCGGTCGGCATCATGCTGATACTCAGCCTGTCCCGCGTGCACGTGGTCATCGCCCTGATCATCGGGGCCCTGGCCGGTGGGCTGGTGGGTGGCCTGGGTATCGAGGGTACGCTCAAGGCCTTCAACGGCGGCCTCGGCGGCGGGGCCACGGTGGCCCTGTCCTATGCACTGCTGGGCGCCTTTGCCGTGGCCATCGCCAAGTCCGGCCTGGCCCATGCCCTGGCCGACCGCGCCCTGGCCATGATCGACCGCCAGGGCCATGCCAATGGTGGCAAGGTCAAATGGTTGCTGGTCGGCCTGATGCTGGTGGTGGCGGTGTCGTCGCAGAACATCCTGCCTATCCACATCGCCTTCATCCCCTTGCTGGTGCCGCCGCTGCTGTACGTGCTGACCCGCCTGCGCATCGACCGCCGGCTGATCGCCTGCGTGATCACCTTCGGCCTGATCACCCCGTACATGTTCCTGCCGGTGGGCTTTGGCAACATCTTCCTCAACGAAATCCTGCTGGCCAACGTTGCCCGCGCGGGTGTCGACGTGAGTGGCGTGAATGTCACCCACGCCATGGCCATCCCGGCAGCCGGTATGCTGGCAGGCCTGTTGCTGGCGGTATTCATCAGTTACCGCAAGAAGCGTGACTACGACCTGGCGCGCATCGAGCAGGTGGAGCAGGTGAGCGTGCAGTACAACCCGCTGACCCTGCTGGTGGCCGGCCTGGCGATTGCCTCGGCGTTCATCGTCCAGTTGTGGCTGGACTCGATGATCATCGGCGCCATGGTCGGCTTCCTGATCTTCTCGCTGTCGGGCATCGTGCGCTGGAAGGACACTGACGATCTGTTCACCGAAGGCATGAAGATGATGGCCATGATCGGCTTCATCATGATTGCCGCCTCGGGCTTTGCCGATGTGATGAAGGCCACCGGTGAGGTGAAGAGCCTGGTGGAAACCTCGGCGCAGTGGATCGACCACAGCAAGGGCGTCGGGGCCTTGTTGATGCTGCTGGTGGGCCTGCTGGTGACCATGGGCATCGGCTCGTCGTTCTCCACCGTGCCGATCCTGGCCGCGATCTTCGTGCCGCTGTGCGTGCAGCTGGGCTTCGACCCGCTGGCCACGGTGTGCATCGTTGGTACCGCTGGTGCGCTGGGCGACGCCGGCTCGCCTGCCTCGGACTCGACCCTGGGCCCGACCTCGGGTTTGAACGTGGATGGCCAGCACCACCATATCTGGGACACCGTGGTGCCCACCTTCATCCACTACAACCTGCCACTGCTGGCGTTCGGCTGGTTGGCGGCGATGACGCTGTAAGACGGGGAGGGCGTCAGCCCTTGTCGGGCGGCGGCGAGATGCGGTTGAGCACGGTGCTGCCGTCCTTGCTGCGGGTCAGGTAGACCGGCAGTACCTTGGGCAGGTTGTTGACCAGGCGCCCCACCTCACGGGTGTTGTAGATGCCGCTGATGCGGATGCGGCCGGTGCTGGCGTCGGCCAGCAACAGCGGTGCGTCGAGGTAGCGGTTGATAATCGGCAGGGCCTGTTCCAGGCTCAGGTTGTCGAGTACCAGCTTGCCGTCGCGCCAGGCCAGGCTGTTGCCGTAGTCGTCGCTCTGCTCCAGTTGCGGCTCGAAGTCGCCCTTGTGATAGCTGGCCTGCATCCCCGGGCCCAGGCGGTAGCCACCGGCGCTGCCGTCGCTGGATACCAGTACCGAACCCTCCACCAGGGTGACCTTGACCTGCTCCTGGTACTTCCACACGTTGAACTGGGTGCCGGTGACGCGGGTCTGGCCGCGACCGGCATGCACGATGAACGGGTGGCTGCTGTCGTGCTGCACCTTGAAGAACGCCTCGCCACGCTTGAGCGTGACCTGGCGTTGGTCCTTGTAGTTGAGGTAGGTGAGCTCGGTGTTGAGGTTGAGCTGCACCGTGCTGCCGTCGCTCAGCTGCACGGTCTGCATGTGCGCGCCGGCTTCGAAGTGCTGGTAGTGGTTGGGCAGCCAGCCTTGCTCCCAGCCCACCCAGCCGGCCAGCGGCAGCACCGCCAGGGCGATCGCGGCAGCGGATGCCAGCGGCCGCCAGTTGCGCGGGCGTGCGGCCTGTTGCACGGGCGGGTTGAAGTCGATGACGGTGGCATTGCGCGGCAGCAGGTCGGCGGTTTGCCAGATTTCCAGCATCGCCTGGTATTCCTCGGCATGCCGCGGATCGGCCGCCAGCCAGCGGGCGAACGCCTCGCGCTCGCCCGCCGTGCAATCTTCGGCGTGCAGGCGCATGCACCAGTGCGCGGCGGCGTCGGTGATGGCATCGTCTGGGCTGGGATTGAGGCGGTCGTGGTTCATTGCGGCTCCGGGTTTTGCGCATTCTACCCTTGCTGGAGGGCTCCCGAGAACCGAGGTAATGGCGAATGACTATCAGTTGTGCCGGTTTTCGTCGGATTGGTGATGGTTTTCCAGCGTTTGAGAACCCTTCGCGCAGGTAAATTCAGGCTGAAATCGTTGGGGCTGCTGCGCAGCCCTTTCGCGACACAAGGCCGCTCCCACAGGTACAGCGCTGCCCGATGGGTTGGTGCGATACCTGTGGGAGCGGCCTTGTGTCGCGAAAGGGGCGCATAGCGCCCCCAGCGGCTCATCAGAACTGCGCCGCCTCCAAACCATAAAGGCTGCCACTACCCGCCCGGATACTGGCCTCCAGCCCCAACCCCCGCGGCAAGACCCGCTGGAAGAAGAACTCTGCACACGCAAGTTTGGCCCCATGAAACGCGGCATCCTCGTCACGCCTGGCCAATGCCACCGCCGCCATCCGCGCCCACATGTAGGCATACGCAGTCAGCCCGAACAGCTGCAGGTATTCCACCGCCACCGCACTGACCAGGTTGGCATCCTCGCCGGCCCGCGCCCGCAGCCAGGCGCTGGTGGCCTCCAGCCGCGCCAGGCTCGCTTGCAGGGCTTCACGGTGCAGCGGCGCATCCACGCTGAAGGCCCGCACCTCGGCGGCAAAGCTGGCCAGCGCCTGGCCACCGTCGGCCAGCACCTTGCGCCCGAGCAGGTCGAGGGCCTGGATGCCGTTGGTGCCTTCATAGATCTGCGCAATGCGCACGTCGCGCACCCGCTGCTCCTGGCCCCATTCGCGGATGTAGCCATGGCCGCCATACACCTGCTGGCCGAGCACGCAGCTTTCCAGGCCGTTGTCGGTGAAGAACGCCTTGGCCACCGGCGTCAGCAGCGCCACCAGGCGCTGCGCATGCTCGCGCTCGCCGGCGTCTTCGGCGTAGCGCGCCAGGTCCAGCTGCTGGCCGACGTAGGCGGCAAACGCCCGCCCACCTTCGGTGAGGGTGCGCATGGTCAGCAGCATGCGCCGCACATCGCCGTGGTGGATGATCGGGTCGGCAGCCTTGTCTTGTGCCTGCGGGCCGCTGGCGGCGCGGCTTTGCAGGCGCTCGTTGGCGTAGCGGGCGGCGCTCTGGTAGGACGCCTCGGCACAGCCGATGCCCTGGATGCCGATGGACAGGCGCTCGTAGTTCATCATGGTGAACATCGCCGCCAGGCCCTTGTTCGGTTCGCCCACCAGGTAGCCGACGGCACCATCGAAGTTCATCACGCAGGTGGCCGAAGCCTTGATGCCCATCTTGTGTTCGATCGAGCCGCAATGGGCGGCGTTGCGCGCGCCCAGGCGGCCATCGGCCTCTACCAGGTACTTGGGCACCAGGAACAGCGAGATGCCCTTGGCGCCGGTGGGTGCATCCGGCAGCTTGGCCAGCACCAGGTGGACGATATTCTCCGTCAGGTCCTGTTCGCCGCCGGTGATGAAGATCTTGCTGCCGCTGATGCGATAGCTGCCGTCGGCCTGGGGCTCGGCGCGGCTGCGGATCAGCCCCAGGTCGGTGCCGGCATGGGGTTCGGTGAGGCACATGGTGCCGGCCCAGCGGCCTTCGTACAGGGGCGGCAGGTAGGTGGCCTTGAGCGTTTCGCTGGCGTGGGCGTCTATCGCCAGGCAGCTGCCGGCGCTCAACGCCGAATACAGGCTGAAGCTGCAATCGGCGGCGTAGAGCATTTCTTCGAACAGCACACCGAGCATTTTCGGCATGCCCATGCCGCCATGTTCGGGGTTGCCGCCCAGGCCGACCCAACCGCCTTCGCGGTAGGTGTGCCAGGCCTCGCGGAAGCCGTCAGGGGTAGTGACTTCGCCTGCGGCAAAGCGCACGCCTTGCTCGTCACCGTTGCGGCTGAGCGGGGCAATCAGCTGGCCGGTGACTTTGGCTGCTTCCTCGAGGATGGCATCGGCGGTATCGGCGTCGATGCGCTCGGCCAGGGCAGGCAGGCGGGCCCACAGGGCCGGGGCGTTGAACACATCATGCAGGACGAAGCGCATGTCGCGCAGGGGGGCGGAGTAGGTGGTCATCGGGGGCTCTTGGAATAAGGGAAACATGGGCTGGCCTCTTCGCGGGCACGCCCGCTCCCACAGGTAAAGCACAGGGTTCAAGGCCGGTGCGGTCCCTGTGGGAGCGGGCATGCCCGCGCCCACAGGGACCGCACCGGCCTTGAACCCTGTGCTTTACCTGTGGGAGCGGGCATGCCCGCGAAGAGGCCACCACTGGATCAGAGGGCTTTGGCCCGGTCGCGCAGCACGTACTTCTGGATCTTGCCGGTGGAGGTCTTGGGCAGTTCGCCGAACACCACGGTCTTCGGCACCTTGAACCCGGCCAGGTGCTCGCGGCACCAGCTGTAGATGTCGGCTTCGCGGGTGTCTTCGCGGCCCGGCTTGAGGGCAACGAAGGCGCACGGGGTTTCCCCCCATTTTTCATCCGGGCGCGCTACCACCGCGGCTTCCAGCACCGCCGGGTGCTTGTACAGGGCGTCCTCGACCTCGATGGTGGAGATGTTCTCGCCACCGGAAATGATGATGTCCTTGAGCCGGTCCTTGATCTCGACATAGCCATCGGCGTGCCACACGGCCAGGTCACCGGTGTGGAACCAGCCGCCACGGAAGGCTTCGACGGTGGCCTCGGGGTTCTTCAGGTAGCCCTTCATCACCGTGTTGCCACGCATGAAGATCTCGCCCAGGGTGTTGCCGTCGCGCGGCACCGGCTCGAGGGTTTGCGGGTCGGCGACCATCAGGCCGTCGAGGGTCGGGTAGCGCACGCCCTGGCGGGACTTGATCCGTGCGCGCTCTTCCAGCGACAGTTCATCCCATTCGTCATGCCAGGCACACACGGTCACCGGGCCGTAGACTTCGGTCAGGCCGTAGGTGTGGGTGACCTGTATGCCCATCTCTTCCACGGCGCCGATGACCTTGGCGGGTGGCGCGGCGCCGGCGACCATGGCCTGCACCGGGTGCTCGATGGCCGCCTTGGCCGCCTCGGGCATGTTGACCAGGGCGTTGAGCACGATCGGCGCGCCGCACAGGTGGCTGACCCGGTGCTCGCGGATCAGGGTCAGGATCTTCTGCGGGTCGACCCGGCGCAGGAACACATGGGTGCCGGCCAGCGCGGTGATGGTCCATGGGTAGCACCAGCCGTTGCAGTGGAACATCGGCAGGGTCCACAGGTACACCGGGCGATGGCCCATGCCCCAGACCATCTGGTTGCCCAGGGCGTTCAGGTAAGCGCCACGGTGGTGGTAGACCACGCCCTTGGGGTTGCCGGTGGTGCCGGAGGTGTAGTTGAGCGAGATCGCCTGCCACTCGTCATCGGGCCATTCCCAGGCAAAGTCCGGGTCGCCTTCGGCGAGGAACGCCTCATAATCCAGTTCGCTGACCGCACGGCCTTCGCCGTACTCCGGGTCATCCACATCCACCACCAATGGCGGGTGCTCGAGCAAGGCCAGGGCCGCCTCGATGACGCTGTGGAACTCGCGGTCGGTGATCAACACCTTGGCCTCGCCATGCTGCAGCATGAAGGCGATGGCCTCGGCGTCCAGGCGTACGTTCAGGGTATTGAGCACGGCGCCGGTCATGGGCACGCCAAAATGGGCTTCGAGCATGGCCGGAATATTGGGCAACATCACCGCCACGGTGTCGCCACGGCCGATACCCCTGCCCATCAGGGCGCTGGCCAGGCGTCGGCAGCGTTGGTAGGTCTGCTGCCAGTTGCGGCGGATGGCACCGTGGATCACCGCCGGGTAGTTGCCGTATACGGCAGCGGTGCGTTCGATGAAACTCAGCGGGGTGAGGGCGACATGGTTGACGGCAGCGGGCATCAGGCCCTGGGCATAGATCGACATGCGGTAATCCTGTAGGGGAGGCAGGCACAACCTGTGCGCTTGACCCCCGGTGGCTGATTGTTAGCTCTGTTCAGGGTGCAGGGAGGCGGACGGTGGGCCGCTCGCCCTTGTCGCAGTTTTACGCGAGTCGCTATGGTATTAGGAATATCGACTATAGCAATATAGTAAAACTACTATAACAACGAGCCGCCTACCGTGGACAACACTGCCTATCCCTTGCTCGCCAAGGATCCGCAACCCAGCCTGATGCTGGCCGGCGACGCCAGGCCGCTGGCACTCAACCCGGCGCTGCAGGCCTGGGTCGATGAGGGCCCGGCACTGGCCAGCTGGCTGCCGGGCAACTGCGCCGCCCTGGTGCGCGCCTGCCTGCGCCAGCGCCGGGCGATCGCCGATGTCGAGGTGCAGGTCGGTGAACGCATCGTGCTGTGGAGTTTCATCCCTGACGACCAGGGCCAGCAGGTGCTGGCGCGTGGCCGCGACGCCAGCGACGAGCGCCATGGCGCACGCGAGGCCAGCCGCGCCCGGCGCCTGTACCGGCTGATCATCGAGAACACCACCGACCTGATCTCCCGGCACAGCCCCGACGGCCGCTTCCTCGATGCCTCGCCGGCGGCATTCCGCCTGCTTGGCCTGTGGCCCGAGCAGCTGCGCGGCATGGCCGTGCATACCTTGCTGCACCCGCGCGAGCGCCGCCAGGTGCTGCGCCAGGCCGCCGCCGCGCTGGACCAGGACGGCTACCACACCATGACCTGCCGGGTGCGCCAGGCCGCAGGCGGCTACCGCTGGTTCGAGATCGCCAGCCGAGCCATCCGCGAAACCTACACCGGCACGGTGGTGGAGGTGGTCAGTGTGTCCCGCGACATCACCCTGCGCATCGAAGCTCAGGAAAGCCTGGCGCACAGTGCCCGGTTGGCCACCTTGGGCGAGCTGGCTTCGGGCATTGCCCACGAGATCAACCAGCCGTTGGCCGCAGTGGTCAACTATGCCAATGCCAGCCAGCGCTACTTGCAGGGCCTGGAGCGCGACCCGCAGGCCCGCGAGCGGGTGGGGCAGGGCCTGCAACGCATCAGCGAACAGGCCACCCATGCCGCCGAAGTGATCCGCCGCCTGCGCGCCTTCCTGCGCAAAGGGCCACGCCGCCTGCAGGCGCTGGACGTGGCCGAGGTGGCCGGCGAAGCCATGCGCCTGTGCGCCTGGGAGGCCGCGCGTGACCAGGTGGTGGTCGAGTTGCGCATGAGCGCGCAGTTGCCCTTGGTGTATGCCGACCGGGTACTGCTGGAGCAGGTGCTGTTGAACCTGCTGCGCAACGCCATCGATGCCAACCGCGAGCAGCATGGCGAGCGGCCGTCACATATCCTGCTGGGCGCTGCGCGCGATGGCGATGGCGTGCTGGTCGAGGTGGCCGACCAGGGCCCTGGCGTGGCGCCCGAGCGCCTGGATGAAATCTTCACGCCGTTCACCACCAGCAAGGCCGACGGCCTGGGCCTTGGCCTGAGCATGAGCCGCAGCCTGATCGAAGGCTTTGGCGGCAGCTTGTGGGCGCGTGCCGGTGACAATGGCGGTCTGGTACTGTGCTGCCGCCTGGCGGTCAGCAGGGGATAAGGGGAGATGGCGGTGCAAGCGAAAGTGTATGTGGTCGATGACGACCAGGGTATGCGCGACTCGACGGTGTGGCTGCTGCAGTCGGTGGGCTTGCAGGCCTTGCCGTTCGCCGGCGGGCAGGCGTTTCTCGACGCCTGCGTCGACGATGGGCCGGCCTGTGTGCTGCTGGATGTGCGCATGCCTGGGCTGGGCGGGTTGGCGGTGCAGCAGGCGATGCGCGAGCGTGGCCTGGGGTTGCCGGTGATCTTCGTCAGCGGCCATGCCGATGTGCCGATCGTGGTGCGGGCATTCAAGGCCGGCGCCTGCGACTTCATCGAAAAGCCCTACAACGACCAGTTGCTGCTCGACAGCGTACAGGCCGCGCTGGAGAACGCCGGGCGGGCACGCCAGGACGACCAGGCGCTGGCCGAGGTGCAGCTGCGCATCGATGGCCTGACACCGCGCGAGCGCGATGTGTTCGTGCCGTTGGCCCAAGGGTTGAGCAACCGCGAGATTGCCGAGCGGCTGGGCGTCAGCGTGAAGACGGTGGACCTGTACCGGGGGCGGGTGATGAAGCGGTTGCAGGCCGATAGCCTGGCGGAGTTGGTGGGCATGGCCATTGCCTGCGGGGCGGTGGAGGCACTGGGCCTGAAAGCGGTGTGACTGCGACTAGTGCGGTCTCTGTGGGAGCGGCCTTGTGTCGCGAAAGGGCTGCGCAGCAGCCCCAGTAATTTGCGCCATAGCAAAGATCGCTGGGGGCTGCTACGCAGCCCTTTCGCGACACAAGGCCGCTCCCACAAGAGCCTCCCTCGGCAGGCGAGAGAAGGGGAAAATCATGAAATTTTCCATAGCAACCTAATCAAGGCTTTGACATTCACTGCCTAGGCAGTAATATTTTTACACAATTACCCGAGCAGCCTCCGATGGCCCATTTCTCCCCCGAAAACTTCCAGACCTGCGCCATCGGCATGCTGCTTGGCCGCGCGGCGATCCTCAAGGACCGTATTCTCGACTGGCACCTCGAATCCGAAGGCGTCACCGCCGCGCAGTTCAAGGTGCTGATCATCGTCACCCAGTACCAGGTGGACACCCCGGCCGAGCTGTGCCGCTACCTGGGCCTGGACAGCGGGTCGATGACCCGCATGCTCGACCGCCTCGAGCAGAAGGAGCTGATCGTGCGCAACCGCTGCGCCGACGACCGTCGCCAGGTGCGCCTGGCCCTTACCGCCGATGGCCAGCGCCTGGCTGACCGCCTGCCGGAAATCGGCGCGGCGGCCATGAACGAGTTGTGCGGCGCGCTGGCAGCCGAAGAGCTCGCGACCCTGGAAGGCCTGCTGGCCAAGGTCCTGCTCGCTGCCGGCGACCCGTTGACGATCCGCCGCTTCGGCGATCGTTGAACCCTGTCACGAATTTTCCAAGGTATTGTCATGGCCACTCCCGCAGACACCCCGACTCCCTCCGCCGCGCCCGAACCGTCGCGCAAGCGCAAGGCCTGGCTGCTTGGCCTGGTGTTGCTGCTGATCCTTGCCGGCGTCGGTGCCTGGGCCTGGTACAGCCTGGTCGGGCGCTGGCACGAAAGCACCGACGATGCCTACGTCAACGGCAACGTGGTAGAGATCACCCCGCTGGTCACCGGCACCGTCACCAGCATCGGTGCCGATGACGGCGACCTGGTCCACGCCGGCCAGGTATTGCTGCAATTCGACCCGGCCGACAGCCAGGTGGCGTTGCAGTCCGCCGAAGCCAAACTGGCGCGCAGCGTGCGCCAGGTGCGCGGGTTGTACAGCAACGTCGACGCGCTCAAGGCGCAGCTGGAAACCCGCCAGGCGGAGCTGCGCAAGGCCCGCCAGGACTTCAACCGGCGCAAGGTGCTGGCCGACAGCGGTGCGATTGCCGCGGAAGAATTGTCCCATGCCCGCGATGACCTGAGCGTGGCCGAGGCTGCCGTCAACAGTGCGCGCCAGCAGCTCAGCACCAGCAGCGCGCTGGTCGACGACACCGTGGTGTCCTCGCACCCCGAGGTGATGGCCGCCGCCGCCGACCTGCGCCAGGCCTACCTCGACCATGCCCGCACCACCCTGGTGGCACCGGTCACCGGCTACGTCGCCAAGCGTACCGTGCAGCTGGGCCAGCGCCTGCAACCGGGCACCGCGACCATGGCGGTGATCCCGCTGGACCAGGTGTGGATCGACGCCAACTTCAAGGAAACCCAGCTACGCGACATGCGTATCGGCCAGCCGGTGCAGATCAGCGCCGACCTGTACGGCAGCGAGGTCAGGTACAGCGGCACGGTCGACAGCCTTGGCGCCGGCACCGGCAGCGCCTTCGCCCTGTTGCCGGCGCAGAATGCCACTGGTAACTGGATCAAGATCGTCCAGCGCGTGCCGGTACGCATCCACCTCAGCCCCGACCAGCTCAAGGACCACCCGCTGCGCATCGGCCTGTCCACCGTGGTCGAGGTCGACCTGCACGACCAGAGCGGCCCGGCCTTGGCCCAGCAGCCACCGCAGCAGGCCAGCTACACCACCCAGGTGTATGACCGCCAGCTGGTCGAAGCCGACAACCTGATCGCCCGGCTGATCCACGAAAACAGCGCAACCGGCAAGACGGCCCAGCGATGAGCAACAACGCTGCTGCCCAGTTCACGCCACCGAGCCTGCTGCTGACCACCATCGGCCTGTCGCTGGCGACGTTCATGCAGGTGCTCGACACCACCATCGCCAACGTGGCCTTGCCGACCATTTCCGGCAATCTGGGGGTGAGCTACGAGCAGGGCACCTGGGTCATCACTTCGTTCGCGGTGAGCAACGCCATCGCCTTGCCGCTGACCGGCTGGCTCAGCCGGCGGTTTGGCGAGGTGAAGCTGTTCATCTGGGCCACGCTGCTGTTCGTGCTGGCCTCGTTCCTGTGCGGTATTGCCCAGTCGATGCCGGAGCTGGTCGGTTTTCGCGTGTTGCAGGGCGTGGTGGCCGGGCCGTTGTACCCGATGACCCAGACCTTGCTGATCGCCGTCTACCCGCCGGCCAAGCGCGGCATGGCCCTGGCGCTGCTGGCGATGGTCACGGTGGTGGCGCCGATTGCCGGGCCGATTCTCGGGGGCTGGATCACCGACAGCTACAGCTGGCCGTGGATCTTCTTCATCAACGTGCCCATCGGCCTGTTCGCCGCCGCCGTGGTGCGCCAGCAGATGCGCACCCGGCCGGTGGTCACCAGCCGCCAGCCAATGGACTACATCGGCCTGCTGACGCTGGTCATCGGCGTTGGCGCGTTGCAGGTGGTGCTGGACAAAGGCAATGACCTGGACTGGTTCGAGTCGTCGTTCATCATTGTCGGCAGCCTGATCTCGCTGGTGTTCCTGGCGGTGTTCGTGATCTGGGAACTGACCGACCGTCACCCGGTGGTCAACCTGCGCCTGTTCGCGCACCGCAACTTCCGCGTCGGCACCATCGTGCTGGTAGGGGGCTATGCCGGGTTCTTCGGCATCAACCTGATCCTGCCGCAGTGGCTGCAGACGCAGATGGGCTATACCGCTACCTGGGCCGGCCTGGCGGTGGCGCCGATCGGCCTGTTGCCGGTGCTCATGTCGCCGTTCGTGGGCAAGTACGCGCACCGCTTCGACCTGCGGGTGCTGGCCGGGCTGGCGTTCCTGGCGATTGGCAGCAGCTGCTACATGCGTGCCGGGTTCACCAGCGAGGTGGACTTCCAGCATGTGGCGCTGGTGCAGCTGTTCATGGGCATTGGCGTGGCGCTGTTCTTCATGCCGACCTTGAGCATCCTGCTGTCCGACCTGCCACCGCAGCAGATTGCCGATGGCTCGGGCCTGGCGACCTTCCTGCGTACCTTGGGCGGCAGTTTCGCGGCGTCGCTGACCACCTGGATCTGGATTCGCCGGGCGGACCAGCACCATGCCTACCTGAGCGAGCACATCAGCCAGTTCGACCCGGCCACGCGGCATACCCTGGAGCAGCTGGGCGGGGCCAGCCCACAGAGCTATGCGCAGCTGGAGCAGATACTCAACGGGCAGGCGTACATGATGTCGACGGTGGACTACTTCACCCTGATGACCTGGGTGTTTGCCGGGTTGATCCTGCTGGTGTGGTTCGCCAAACCGCCCTTTACCGCCAAGGCGGGGCCGGCGTCGGCAGGGCACTGAGCCGGGCCAGAACAAGGCCCGGGCTCTTTGCCAAATGCCAGGTCAGGCACTCGCTGCTGCGTACCAGGGCCGCTGCATGCGCAGCACCAACCGGTCGATTTGCGGCACCAGCAGGTTGCCGGCCAGCACGGCGAAGCAGAGGCCATCGGCATACAGCCCGAATTCGCGAATCAGCTCGGTCAGCGTGCCGACGGTCACGCCGAAGAGGATGCGACCGGCGCGGGTATCGGGGCTGGTGACCGGATCGGTGGCGATGAAGAAGGCGGTGAAGAGATAGCCGCCGAGGCTGAGGTTGTACACGGCTTCCTGCAGGCTGTGGCCGGCAGCCATGCACAGCAATACCGTGCTCGCGATCATCGCCAGCGGAATCTCGATGCGGATCACCCGCAGCGAAGCCAGCAGCAAACCGCCGGCAATGTAGCCGTACCCCGACAGGTTGTGGGTGACATGGGTGAACTCGTTCTGCGCCAGTTGCGTGGCGCCGGCGAACGCATCGAGTTCCAGGCGTGGCGCCAACTGTAGCTGTTGCAGCAGAACCGCCTTGGCGTCCAGGGCTGCGGTCCAGGGGGCATGGTTCGATGGCGCGGGGTACAACTGCTGGTAGAAGCAGATGGCAACCACCCCCAGGCCAACCATCGCAGGGTTGAGGCGGTTGCGACCAAGGCCTCCACTGGCGTGCTTGCACAGTGCCAGAGCGGCAAAGCTGGCCAGGGCGATCATCCACAACGGCACCATCAGCGGCAATGCCCGAGCCAGTATCAGGCCCAGCACCAGCCAGCTGAGGTCGCTCAAACCCTTGCGTACGTCATGCCCGCGCAGGCGCAGCAGGGCGGCTTCGAAGCCCAGGGCGAACAGCACGCACCAGAAGGTCTGCAACCAGACCACGACACCGAATTGCCAGGCATACAGGACGGTGCCCGGCAGCAGGCACAGGACGACCAGCAGCATCACCGTGCGCAGCCGTTGCGGGATGGGGTGGCGTATCAGGCTCATGCGCGGACCTCCGTCTTGCTCTGGCGGAAGCGTTCGCGCAGCGGGATATTGCTCGGGCAGATGCTGCTGCAGCTGCCGCATTCGATGCAGGCGTCCAGGCGCAGCTGTTGCAGGCTGGCCTTGTCCAGGCGTTCGGCAGCAGCGTAGAGGTCCAGCGGCCGCAGCGACATCGGGCAGACATCCACGCAGCGCGTGCAGCGAATGCAACTGCTGGCGGGGCGAGCAGCCGGCAGGTAGCGCTCGGCGCCGAATATCAGGCAACTGCTGGTCTTGCTGACGAAGGCGTTGGCGTCCGGTAGCGGCTGCCCCATCATCGGGCCGCCGACCTGGGTCAGCTGCCCAGTGGAGGACGCGCCAGCAATCGCGCGCAGTTCGCTGACCGGGTAACCCACCGGCACCCGCACATTGCCCGGGCGCTCGCAGTCACCTGTCAGGGTCAGCACGCGGCTGGTCAGTGGTTCGCCCTGGAAGACGGCCCGGCCCAGTGCGTAGAGGGTTGCGACATTCAGCGCCAGCACGCCGATATCGGCGGGGCGGCTCCCCGGGGCCAGGTTGCGGCCACTGAGGCTCTTGATCATCAACGGCTGCCCACCTGCCGGGTAACGCTCCGGAAGTGGACAAATCTCGACCCGGGTGCGCGCTTGGCGAGCGGCGGCACGTAACGTGGTCATCGCCTCCGGCTTGTTGGTTTCGATGCCGAAACGGGTAGTCGTTATTCCCAGCAGCGCGGCGACATAGTCGGCGGCCTCGATCAACGCTTCGGCATTCTCACGCATGAGGCGGTCATCGCAGGTAAGGAAGGGCTCGCATTCGGCACCGTTGATCAGCAGCAGATCGGGCTGCTGTGCGCCGGCCAGCTTGAGGGCAGTCGGGAACCCCGCACCACCAAGGCCGACTATGCCCATCTGCAATGCGCGCTCGACCAGCGCCTCTGGCGTTTGCGGCAGGCCCGGCGCCGGGCGTTCGAGCCACTCATCCAGGCCATCTGCGTTCAGGATGACGGCCATGACCGGCTCGGCCGAGTCGGCCGCGAAGACGTGATCGATCCGTTCCACGATGCCGGAAGTACTGGCATGCACCCAGGCGGTGGTGTTGTCGCCAATACCGATCACTTCGCCCTTGCTAACATGCTGCCCCGGCTGCACGCAAGGCTGGACAAACCGCCGACCCCGCCCGAGCGGGATCGCCAGCTGGATTTTTCCGATTGCGACCGGGGCAACCGGGGTGGCGTTGGACAGTTCCTTGTATCCCCTGAGCTCGATCCCTCCATGCCAACTACGCTGAGAGGATGAGGCGATGGCCAGCAGACGGCGCCAGAAAGGTTTCTGTTGCGGCTGACGCTGGGCGCGGATGCGGCTCTGCAGGCGTTCGACGCTCTGCAACGAATGGCTAGACATTTACTGTCCTCCAATTTTTGGGCAATGAACGCCCCTGTGCGCTTATGCACATGGTTGTTTTATTGCTTCCGGGACGTTAAGCGGAAAGGGAGGGGGGATGATTGATCACCCGCGCAGATCAGAGTGCTCGATGAGGATTTTGTTCGGTTTTTGACCAGGTTTGCTGATGAACGGTAGGCCAATTGCCATCTCGCAATTCTGGTGAAATAACCTGCGCCGCGAACGGGCGGCCAGAGTCGGCGAGGTGTCGAATGATGCGCGCAAGCCTGCTGGTGATGCTGGTGACATTGCTGTATGGCTGCGGCGATAGGATTGAACGCTTTGGCGGGCCGACCATGGGCAGCACGTATTCGATCCAGTACGTACCCACCGCGCAGGCGCCCGGCGCGCAGCAGGTAAAGGCCGAAGTCGAGAGGATTCTCGAGGCGCTCGACAAGCAGTTTTCCAACTGGCGCGGCGATTCCGTGGTTGCCCGCTTCAACGCTCTGCCGGCCGGCGCCTGTCAGGCGGTGCCGGAAGAGATGCAGCATTTGCTGGTGTACGGTGTGTCTCTGTTCCGCGAGAGTGGCGGGGCTTTCGACCTGACGGTCTTGCCATTGATGAACCTCTGGGGCTTCGGCCCGCAGTCACGCGGCAGGCAGGTGCCGGACGCCAGCGCACTGGCACGGGAGCAGGCACGGGTAGGGTTGCAGCACTTGCACCTGGATGGAGAAAAGCTGTGCAAGGATGTGGCGGCGCAGCTGGATTTCGACAGCATGCTCGCCGGTTATGCAGTGGATCGGGTGGGTGACCGGCTTGCGGCCCTGGGTATCCAGGCCTATCTGGTCGAGATCACCGGTGAACTCAAGGGCGTCGGCCGCAAGCCGGATGGCTCGCCCTGGCGCATCGCCCTCGAGGTGCCGAGTGGCGGGGGCGAGCAGCAAGTGGAGCGCGCCATCGCCCTGGATGGCTACGGCGTTGCCACCGCCGGCGATTACCGCAACTATTTCAAGGAAGGTGGCCAGCGCTATTCGCACACCTTCGACCCCCGTGTCGGCAGGCCGGTCAAGCACGCGCTGGCGGCAGTGTCGGTGGTCGACCCTTCGGTGCTGCGTGCCGATGCCCTCGATACATTGTTGATGGTGCTCGGCCCGGAGGAAGGCTATGCCTTCGCCGAGCGGCATGAAATAGCTGCCTACTTCATCATGCACCAAGGGCTGGGTTTCGTTGCGCGGGCGACGCCGCGATTCGAGACGTTGTTTCCTCAGCAGGGCACGCCCAGGCAGTAGCAGCAGGAAAGGTCATTCCCACGCGCAGCCTTTTCCCCTATTGTCGATGCTCCCTTTCCAAACGATTGGCAGATCCATGGAGAAAGTCATCGTCATCACCGGTGCCAGCCGCGGCATCGGCGCCGCCACGGCGCTGCTGGCCGCCCGCCAGGGCTACCGCATCTGCATCAACTACCACGCCGACGACCAGGCCGCCGAGGACATCCTCGGCCAGGTCCGCGCCCTGGGCGCCAAGGCCATCACCGTGCGCGCCGACGCCAGTGTCGAGGATGAGGTCATCCAGCTGTTCCAGCGCGTGGACGAAGAACTCGGCCCAGTCACTGCGCTGGTCAACAACGCAGGCACCATCGGCCAGCAAAGCCGGGTCGAGGACATGTCCGAATTCCGCCTGCTCAAGGTCATGAAGACCAACGTCGTCGGCCCCATGCTCTGCGCCAAGCACGCACTGAAGCGCATGGCACGCCGGTACGGCGGGCCGGGCGGGGCCATCGTCAACGTGTCGTCGGTGGCCGCACGCCTGGGCTCGCCCAACGAATACGTGGACTATGCCGCTTCCAAGGGCGCCCTCGACACCTTCACCATTGGCCTGGCAAAGGAAGTGGCAGGCGAGGGCGTGCGGGTCAATGGTGTGCGGCCAGGCTACATCCATACCGGGTTCCACGCGCTGTCGGGCGACCCCGACCGGGTCAGCAAGCTCGAGCCCGGCTTGCCCATGGGCCGCGGCGGGCGCCCCGAGGAAGTGGCCGAGGCCATCCTCTGGCTGCTCTCGGACAAAGCCTCGTACTCCACCGGCAGCTTCATCGACCTGGGCGGCGGGCGCTGAGCGCGCCGGTCAATCCTCCAGCAGCGTGCGTACCCGTTCGGCCAGCACTTCCAGCTCGAACGGCTTGGTCAGCACCTGAGTGCCTTGCAGCAACTGGCCGTCACTGAGCGCCGCGCTTTCGTCGTAGCCAGTGATGAACAGCACCCTGAGGTCGGGATGGCGCTCGCGGCAACGTTCAGCCAACTGGCGGCCATTCAGGCCGCCGGGCAGGCCGATATCGCTCAACAGCAGGTCTGGCCGCTCGCCAGCTTGCAGGTGGGCGAGGGCGGCCGGGCCGTTCTCGAATGCATCGACCCGATAACCCAGTTCTTCCAGCACCTCGCAGACGACCACGCGCAAGGCGGCCTGGTCTTCGACCAGCAGGATACGCTGCGTGGCGCCGCTGCTTTTTTCCAGCAGTGTGCGCGGTGGCCTGGGTGCCGGGGCTTCGGGGTGCTGGTGGTGGCGGGGAAGCAGCAGCTCGATGCGGGTGCCTTCGCCAAGTGTCGACAACACCCGTAGCTGCCCGCCCGACTGGCGCACGAAGCCATAGGTCATCGACAAGCCCAGCCCAGTGCCCTGGCCCATCGGCTTGGTGGTGAAGAACGGGTCGACGGCGCGCTCGGCCACCTCCGACGACATGCCTTTACCGTTGTCGCTGATGCTCAGCCGTACATATTCGCCAGCTGGCAGTTCCAGTGCACGGGCTTGCTGGTCGTCGAGCAGCAGGTTGTCACCGAGGATATCGATCACGCCGCCAGCGGGCATGGCATCGCGGGCATTGATGCACACGTTGAGCAGGGCGCTTTCCAGTTGCGGCGGGTCGATGAAGGTCGGCCACAGCTGGCAGGGGAATTGGCTGGTCAGGGTGATGGAGGGGCCGATGGTGCGGCGCAGCAGCTCTTCCATGCCGCCCACCAGCGTGGCCACCTGCGTGGAGCAGGGCTGCAGGGTCTGCTGACGGGAGAATGCCAGCAGCCGGTGTACCAGCGAAGAGGCCCGCTGCGCCGAGTCGCTGGACAGCTTCAGCAACGGCTCCAGTGCGTCGAAACGGGATTGCTCCAGGCGTTGGCGCATCAGCTCCTGGGCACTGAGGATGCCGCCCAGCAGGTTGTTGAAGTCGTGGGCGATGCCGCCACTGAGCTGGCCGACCGCCTCCATCTTCTGTGCCTGGCGCAGGGCTTCCTCGGCCTTGGCCTGTTCTGCCAGTGCCGCATTCACCCGTTGTTCCAGTTCCTCGTTCAGGCGCTGCAGGGCCTGCTCTGCCCGTCGGCGTGCGGTGACGTCCTTGAACAGTACCGCCACCTGGCGCTTTTCGGCCGGCTCTACACGGAAGGTGGTCACCGACAACACATGGCCGGTGGCGACCAGCTCCTGCTCGAAATGCAGCGGCTCGCCCGTGCGCAGCACCGCGCCATAACGAGCGACCCAGTCGTCTGCCTCATCGGGCACCATCTCGCGCAGTTTCTGCCCGACCACGTTGGGGATGCCGGCGTGCTTGGCATAGGCCGCATTGGCCAGCACATGCACATAGTCGCTCAGTGGGCCGTGAGGGCCGTCGAAGAACTCGATGATGCAGAAGCCCTCGTCCATGGTGTCGAACAGCGAGCGGTAGAAGTCCTGGTCGTGTTGCTGATGGCTTGCCAGGCGGGCTTCCAGCAGCGCGTTCTGTTGCTGCAGGGCTTCGACTTGTTGGCGCAGTGAAAGCAGGTCGCGGGAGGGCATGCCGACGTCCGACAGTGGATGAAGCCCAGACTTTAGCGTGTTCGGCAACAGGCGAATAGCCAGTCAAGGCGGGTGTGGCGCAATGCCCAGCAGCCGCTCGATCCGTTCGCCAAGGGTGCTCAGGTCGAAGGGTTTGTGCAGCAGTTCGGTGCGCCTGTCGGGCCGGGCAAAGTGCACCGTATCGGCAGCGTCGTAGCCGGTAATCAGCAATACCGGGGCATGCTCCACAAGGTTTTGGTAGGCCTCTGCAAGCTGGTAGCCGTCAACCCGCCCAGGCAGGCCGACATCGGTGATCAGCAAGTCCGGTGGCGGCCCTTCCTGCAACGACTCAAGCGCCGGGTGGCCGCCCTCGAAAGCTTGCACCTGGTAGCCCAGCTCCGTCAGCACTTCGACCAGCACCAGGCGCAAGGCCGGTTGGTCCTCCACCAGCATGATCCGGCACCCGCGCGCATGCAGGGGCGCGGTGGCGGATGTGGCTGGCTCGTCGTTGCAGGTTGCGGGAGCGCTCCGGTCTCGGGGCAGGTACACGTGAACGCAAGTGCCTTGCCCGGCGACGCTGTCGATCAGCAACTGCCCCCCGGACTGGCGAACAAAGCCATAGACCATGGACAATCCCAGGCCGGTGCCCTGGCCCAGTGGCTTGGTGGTGAAGAAGGGTTCGAGGGCGCGTTGCAGCACTTCACTGGACATGCCCACGCCGGTGTCCTCGACTTGAATGTGCAGGTAGTGGCCCGTCGGCAGGTCCAGGCGCTTGGCTTCGGCCGCTGCGAGATCGGCGTTTTCGCAACCGATGCGCAAGGTGCCGCCCAGCGGCATGGCGTCACGGGCGTTGATGCACAGGTTGAGCAGGGCGTTCTCCAGCTGTTGCGGGTCGATGCGGATCGACCATTGCGCAGCCAGTGTGCGGTCCTGGAAGTCAATGTGCCGGCCGGTCGAGCTGCGGATCAGGTCATGCATGTCGGCGACCAGGCGCTGCACATCCACCGCTTGTGGCAGCAGCGTCTGCTGGCGCGAAAAGGCCAGCAACCGCTGCACCAGGGCTGAGGCGCGCAGTGCGTTGCTACGGCCGAGCTCGAGCATGCGGGCCGTGTCGGCAAAGCGTTGCTGGCCCAGGCGTTGCTCTGCCAGCTCCAGTGCGCCAAGCAGGCTGCCCAGCAAGTTGTTGAAGTCGTGGGCGATGCCACCGGTCAACTGGCCGACCGCCTCCATTTTCTGCGACTGGCGCAGGGCTTCTTCGGCCTGGCGCAGGCGCTCCTGCTCGGCCACGCGCTCGGTGATGTCATAGGCGAACAGGTACCCGCCCTGGACTTGCTGCTGCGCATCGTGCAACGGGTGGTAGCGAATCTCGTAATGGCGCGGGGCGTCAGGTGGGCCGAGGGTGATGGTGTCGATGAAGGCTTCGCCGGCCAGCACGCGTGGCCACACCGGTGCCAGGCGGCCCATGATGTCAGGCTGGTTGAGCAGGAACTGCGGCACGTAATCGCCGATCTGCGGCACGAAACCACGGTAATGCGCGAAGGTTTCCCGGGCCATGCGGTTGATCGCTATCAGGCGCATGCTGCGGTCGGCAGCAAACACGTTGGCCAGGCTGTTGTCGAGCAATTCGCCCAGTAGCCGGTTGTGGGCCTGTGCAGTGTCGTCGCGCTCGGCCAGGCGAGCTTCCAGTTCTGCGACACGCGCTTGCAGCTGTGCCAATGACGGGAGCGAATCTGCTTGCATGGCGAGGGCCCGGTGAGCGGATCGGGCAACTATAGTCGCCCACCGGGGCACCAGCCATCAGAACGAGCGGATGATCCGCCCCAGGGTTTCCATGGCCCGTTCGGCATCCTCGTGCCAGGGGCTGCCGTAGTTCAGGCGGATGCAGTTGCCGAAGCGCCGGGTGGGCGAGAAGATCGGCCCGGGGGCGATGCTGATGCCTTGGGCCAAGGCCATGTGGAACAGCTTGAGGGCGTCCATCTGTTCAGGCAGTTCCAGCCACAGGAAGTAGCCGCCGGACGGCTGGCTGACCCGCGTCTGCGCCGGAAAGTGCCGGGCGATGGCCGCCAGCATGTTGGCCTGCTGGCCTTCCAGGGCATAGCGCAGCTTGCGCAGGTGGCGGTCGTAGCCACCGTGCTGCAGGTAGTCGGCGATGGCCGCCTGGGCCGGCATCGAGGCACACAGCGAGGTCATCAGCTTGAGCCGTTCGATCTTCTGTGCAAAGCGCCCGGCTGCCACCCAGCCGATGCGGTAGCCGGGTGCCAGGCTCTTGGCGAACGAGCCGCAGTGCATCACCAGGCCCTGGGTGTCGAAGGCCTTGGCCGGCTTGGGTGCCTGTTGCGCGTAGTACAGTTCGGCGTACACGTCGTCTTCGATCAATGGCACCTGATGACGCGCCAGCAGCTCCACCAGTGCCTGCTTTTTCGCCTCCGGCATGCTGGCGCCCACCGGGTTCTGGAAGTTGGTCATGCACCACACGGCCTTGACCGGGTGCTTCTCCAGCGTTTGCGCCAGCACGCCCAGGTCCATGCCTTCGCGCGGGTGCACAGGAATTTCCACGGCCTTGAGCTTGAGCCGCTCCAGTACCTGCAGGCAGGCATAGAAAGCGGGTGCTTCGATGGCCACCAGGTCACCGGGCTGGGTGACGGCCTGCAGGCACAGGTTCAAGGCTTCCAGCGCGCCGTTGGTGATCAGCAGCTCCTCCATCGGCAACATCAGCCCGCCAACCATGTAGCGCAGGGCAATCTGCCGGCGCAGCTGCGGGTTGCCGGGTGACAGGTCGGTCACCACCATGCGCGGGTCCATGCTGCGGCTGGCGCTGGCCAGCGAGCGCGACAGGCGTTGCAGCGGAAACAGCTCGGGGCTGGGGAAGGCCGAGCCGAACGGCACGGTGTTGGGGTCCTTGATCGAGTCGAGGATCGAGAACACCAGCGCGCTGACGTCGACGTCGGTGGACTCGCTGACCGGCTGCAATGCCTGCGGTTCGCTGAACTGGCGCGGGGCGTGGGCGTTGACGAAATAACCCGAGCGCGGCCGGGCGCGGATCAGACCGCGCCGTTCCAGCAGGTAGTAGGCCTGGAACACGGTGGACGGGCTGACCCCGTGGGTCTGGCTGGCATAGCGCACCGAGGGCACGCGCTGGCCGGGGCCCAGCACCCCGGAGCGGATCAGTTCGGCGATGTCGTCGGCAAAGCGTTCGTAGCGTTTCATTCTGGCCTTCTGTCGAAGCCTGGCAGGCAAGGTGGAGTCAGTGTAAGGGATCAGCGGTTCAGCGGTGCGACGAAGCGGCTGTGGGCCACGCTGCGGATGGCGGGGGCGTCGCGCTCGCTGATCTCGAAGCTCAGCGTCTGCGAGCTGCTGGCCGGGCGCTCGGCGAGCATCGCCACCGACACCGGCAGCTCACTCATTTCACCGGCCGGGATCATGAATGAGGTCTTGCCCTGCAGGCTGAAGCCGTCGGCGTCCAGCAGGCGCAGCTGGTAGTGCCGGGTGCTTTCGGTCTTGTTGATGACCTTGAGCAGGTAGATGTTCTCGATCTGGCCCTGGGCATTCTCGCGGAACAGGCCGCGGTCCTTGATCACATCCAGCGACACCATCGGGCGCAGCTGCAAGGCCACCACCAGCGCCGCGATCATCACCCCCAGCGCGGCGGCGTAGCCCAGCAGGCGCGGGCGCAGCCAATGGGTGGTGCCACCTTGCAGGCTGCGTTCGGACTTGTAGCCGATCAGGCCACGGGCATAGCCCATCTTGTCCATTACCCCGTCACAGGCATCGATGCACGCCGCACAACCGATGCACGCCATTTGCAGGCCATCGCGGATATCGATGCCGGTAGGGCACACCTGCACGCACAAGGTGCAGTCGATGCAGTCGCCCAGGCCCAGGGCGCGGAGGTCGCTGCCTTTCTTGCGCGGGCCACGGGCTTCGCCGCGCCGCGGGTCATAGGCGACCGCCAGGGTGTCCTTGTCGAACATCACGCTCTGGAAGCGTGCATAGGGGCACATGTGCAGGCACACCGCTTCGCGCAGCAGGCCGGCATTGATGTAGGTGGCGGCGGTGAAGAACAGCACCCAGAACAGCGCCACGCCGCCCAGTTGCAAGGTGAACAGCTCCGCGGCCAGTGGGCGGATCGGGGTGAAGTAGCCGACGAAGGTCAGCCCGGTGAGCACGCCAATGGCCAGCCACAGGCTGTGCTTCAGCGTGCGCCGGGCCAGTTTGTTCAGGCTCCAGGGCGCGGAAGCCAGCTTGATGCGCTGGTTGCGGTCGCCCTCGGTGACCTTTTCGCACCACATGAACAGCCAGGTCCAGGTGCTCTGCGGGCAGCTGTAGCCGCACCACACGCGGCCGGCATACACGGTGATGGCGAACAGGCCAAAGGCGCAGATGATCAACAGCGCCGACAGCAGGATGAAGTCCTGCGGCCAGAAGGTGGCGCCGAAGATGTGGAATTTGCTGTTGCCCAGGTCCCACAGCACGGCCTGGCGGCCGTTCCAGTTCAGCCAGGCGGTGCCGAAGAACAGCACGAACAGGGCGCCGGCGAAGCCGATGCGCAGGTTGCGGTACAGCCCGGTGAAGCTGCGGGTATGGATGCCATTGTCGGCGCGGCGCGGCTGGGGGCTGGCTGGGGCGGTGGCGATCTCTGTGAAAGGGATTCTATCGTTCATGGCTCGGTGCTCATCAGGCCTCGATCAGGCATGAGCACTATGGCCCTGAGGCTGTTATCAGCACAGGCTCAGATTTTGCGATAAAAACCGTATCAGATTTCCGGGCAGGCCCCGCCAGGCCTCAGATTACCGAGCCTGGCGTGCTGGCCTTCAGATGCCTGCGGCTATCCACCGCACCCGCCACGGTCAGTGCATCGGCCTCGGCTTCGGTGATGGGCACGCGCTGGCCGGCCAGCAGGGCCACGGACATGCGCAGCTGTTCGTCGGTGACGATTTCGATGGACGGGCCATCACCCTCGATGCGCAGGTCTTCGGCGATCAGGGTGCAGCGGCGGGTGGTTTCGTCGATTTCAATGGGCATGGAGTGGTCCTCCTGGGGGTTACAGGGGTGGACCACAGGGCGGGGCGGGTTGCTGCATCCGGAAGCTGAGCGGCACTTTGTCATTTGCCCGGAGGTCAACCCTTGCAGATGGCAGGCCCGGCCTCTTCGCGGGTAAACCCGCTCCCACAGGTACTGCATTGCATTGAAACCTGTGCAAACCCTGTGGGAGCGGGTTTACCCGCGAAGAGGCCGGGCCTGGCAATGCAATACTCAGGCAGGGGAAAAGCAATGGACCTCATCTGGCAAGCAATCCAGGCCGAATTCGCCGATATCACCGACGAGCGCGAGGTCACGCAAATCCTCGTACGCCTGCTGATGGCAGCCCTGCTCGGCGCCGTGCTGGGCTTCGAGCGCGAGCACAAGGGCAAGGCCGCAGGGGTGCGCACGCATATGCTGGTTTCGCTGGGCGCCGCGCTGTTCGTGCTGGCACCGAGCATGGCCGGGGCCGATGAGCAGGCGCTGAGCCGGGTGATCCAGGGCATTGTCGCCGGTATCGGTTTTCTGGGTGCGGGCACCATTCTCAAGGGTAACGGCCAGGACGCCAGCCATGTGAAGGGCCTGACCACTGCCGCCGGGCTGTGGATGACCGCCGCCATCGGTACGGCAGCCGGCATGGGCCGTGAAGCCACGGCGTTGATCAGCACGATACTGGCCCTGCTGGTGCTGGGCACGATGCCGTTGCTGGTGGACAAGCTCGAAGGGCAGGATGAGGGAAAGCAGGAGGAGGAAGAGGGCAGGAAGCACTGAGGGGAGCCGAAGCTCCCCTCAAAGCGTTGTTGCCTGCTCTTTTTTTATTATTGGGACCGGCCTGTTGTTGTTTTTGTCAGCCTGTCCTGGTGTTGCGGGCGACCCCCATGCGGGGTCAAGAGCAAACGTATTTTTTTGAGCGCTGACCTGCCTTCATCATTGCTGATCCGAACCTGGCTGCCGCTACCTGGAGGTAGTTTTATTGTTCTGTGCCAGACCGCGGGGCGTACCCCTGAAAAGCGTGTCGACTCCAAAAAAATCTGCTTGCTACGCCTCTGCCGTGTTGTTCTTGTTATGTCAGAGCCGTTACCTGTTGTTTTTATTGGGTGTCACATTCTTTTTGTTGTTGTACCAGAGATATAGCAGGGTGCGTGCCAACTTTTGAAAACCTTTTAAAATCAAGCACTTGGCGATTTCTGTCGAAATCGACCGGCCTGAAATTCTGCCGATTTGTTTCCCTGTTACCCGATTTTTTGCTGCAAAACGTGGGGGCGGTAACACTTCACCCACACCAATGTGACACCCGTATGACTTATTGCGCGCTGCGCGCCCGCGCTACCCGCGACCCGTTGTCGCGGCCCAGCACGCTGCTGATGCGGCGGCCGGCGGCGATCAGCAGGTCCAGTTCGATGCCGGTTTCAATGCCCAGCCCCTGCAGCAGGTACACCAGGTCTTCACTGGCGATATTGCCGGTAGCGCCTTTGGCATAGGGGCAGCCGCCCAGCCCGGCCACCGAGCTGTCGAACACGCTGATGCCTTCGAGCAGGCTGGCATACACGTTGGCCAGGGCCTGGCCATAGGTATCGTGGAAGTGCCCGGCCAGTTGCTCGCGCGGTACCTGTGCCGCGACCACCTCGAACAGGCGCCGGGTTTCGCCAGCGGTGCCGGTGCCGATGGTGTCGCCCAGCGATACCTCGTAGCAGCCCATGTCGTGCAGGGCACGGGCCACCGGGGCGACCTGCTCGGCGCTGACCTTGCCTTCATAGGGGCAGCCGAGCACGCACGACACATAGCCGCGCACGCGCACACCGTGGTTGCGCGCGGCTTCCATGATCGGCTCGAAGCGCTTGAGGCTGTCGCTGATCGAGCAGTTGATGTTGCGTTGCGAGAAGGCTTCGGAGGCGGCCGCGAACACCGCCACTTCCTTCACGCCAGCGGCCAGGGCGTCCTCGAAACCGCGCAGGTTGGGGGCCAGCGCCGCATAGGTGACACCCGGGCGCTGCTGGATACCGGCGAACACTTCGGCGGAGCCGGCCATCTGTGGTACCCACTTGGGCGAGACGAAACTGCCCACTTCGATATAGGCCAGGCCCGCTTTGGTGAGGTCGTCCACCAGGCGCACCTTGTCGGCGACGCTGATGGGCTGGGCTTCGTTCTGCAGGCCGTCGCGGGGGCCTACTTCGACCAGGCGGACGTGTTTGGGCAAGGACATGGCGGGTTTCCTGTGGCGTTCAGCGGTTGTCTTTGTTGTTCAGGGTGGCGGCCAGGGCTTGTTCGCAGCGCTCCTGGGCGGTGTCCAGCTCCAGCTGCATCTGGTGGATGTCGAGCATCTGCTGTTCCAGCTGGGCGCGGCGCTCGGCGATTTTCGCCAGCATGCTGTTGAGCTGCTTGAGGTTGCCGCTGGAGGGATCGTACAGCTCGATCAGCTCGCGGCATTCGGCCAGCGAAAAGCCGATGCGCTTGCCGCGCAGGATGAGCTTCAGGCTGACCTTGTCACGCGCCGAATAGATACGCTCCAGTCCACGGCGCTCGGGGCTCAGCAGGCCCTGTTCCTCATAGAAGCGGATGGCGCGGGTGGTGATGTCCAGCTCGCGGGACAGGTCGGAGATACTGTAGGTCTGGGTGCTCATGCTGGGGCTCGGCGTGGGGTATGCGGGTATCCTGAGGGCAGGTTGACGTTTACGTCAAGCAGGGGGCGGGATGTGTGTTGCCTGAACCGGCCTCTTCGCGGGTAAACCCGCTCCCACAGGAAGTGCACAGGCCTTGAGGGCACCGCCGTCCCTGTGGGAGCGGGTTCACCCGCGAAGAGGCCAGAACAGGCGAAAAAGTTACTCAGACAACCCCGACCTGCGATACCCATTCGGTGTCTGCCCACTCAACCGCTTGAACCACCGGGCAAAATAGGTGGGGTCGGTAAAGCCCAGGCTATCCGACAACTGCCCGATGCTCATCCGCGTATAGATCAGGTTGCGCCGCGCCTCCAGCAGCAACCGCTGGTGCACCACCTGCAGCGCGGTCTGCCCACTCAGCGCCCGGCACAGCTGGTTCAGCTGCAAACTCGGAATATTCAGCCGCGCGGCAAAGTCCTCCACCGACAGGTGCTCACGGTAATGCGCCTCGACCAGGCGCAGGTACTGCCCCAGCAACTGGCGGTCGCGTTCATCGCGGTTGCGCGGCGCCTGCCCCAGCTGCTGGCGGCGGCTGATCCACACCATCAGCGCCGTCACCAGCGCCTCGAGCAGTGCCGCCCGCGTCGGGGCGTTGCCCTGGTACTCCTGCTGCAGGGTCTCGATCAGGCTGCGCAGGTGCACCCGGTCCCGGCCCAGCGGGTAACACGCCGCCTTCGCCAGCACCGCCAGCGGCGCGCCCAGGCGCTGCTCCAGGTTGGCCACCAGTGCCGTGCCAAAGGTCAGCACATGCCCCTGGATATCGGCGCTGAAGCGAAAGCCATGCACGGTCATCGGCGGCACCACCTGGATCGCCGCTTCGCTGATGGCGCTGCGCACCCCCTCTACCTCCACCTCGGCCCGGCCGCGTTGCACATACAGCAACTGGAACAGCTCGGCATGCTGGTGCGGCTTGATTTCCCAGTGGTGCAAACGGCTACGCGCCGGGATCGACTCGCAGTGCAGCAGGTCGGTGCCGGGCCAGGCCTGGTTTTCGCCATACAGCTTGAACAAGGGGACGCCGGGGAGGGTGGATTTCATGCGTGCAGGCCTGTCCGTTAATCGAACGTTTTTTGTAAAAGTGCAGGTTATGCATGGAATAGCACACTTCAATGGCTGTTTTTGCCAGTAAAAATGCAAGGGCAAACCCTAACAGCAGATGCCGCCCCACTGCCAGTCCAGGGCCGGCATCGTCCGCACAGAGACAACAACAATGAAAACTCAGGTCGCAATTATTGGTGCAGGTCCGTCTGGCCTGCTGCTGGGCCAACTGCTGCACAAGGCCGGTATCGATACGGTCATCGTCGAACGCCAGACGCCCGAATACGTGCTAGGCCGCATCCGTGCCGGGGTGCTGGAGCAAGGCACGGTCGACCTGCTGCGTGAAGCCGGTGTGGCCGAGCGCATGGACCGTGAAGGCCTGGTACACGAGGGTGTCGAACTGCTGGTCGGCGGGCGCCGCCAACGCCTGGACCTCAAGGCCCTGACCGGTGGCAAGACGGTGATGGTATACGGCCAGACCGAAGTCACCCGAGACCTGATGCAGGCACGTGAAGCAAGCGGCGCGCCGATCATCTATTCGGCAAGCAATGTCCAGCCGCACGAACTCAAGGGCGAACGGCCCTACCTGACCTATGAAAAAGACGGCCAGGTGCACCGGGTGGACTGCGACTACATTGCCGGTTGTGACGGCTTCCACGGTGTCTCGCGGCAGAGCATCCCCGAGGGCATTCTCAAGCAGTACGAGCGGGTCTACCCGTTTGGCTGGCTGGGCATGCTGTCAGACACGCCACCGGTCAACCACGAACTGATCTACGCCCACCACGAACGCGGTTTCGTGCTGTGCAGCCAGCGTTCGCACACCCGTAGCCGCTACTACCTGCAGGTTCCGCTGGAAGAGCAGGTGGAGGCGTGGTCCGACGAGCGCTTCTGGGAGGAGCTGAAGGCACGTTTGCCCGAAGACGTGGCTGCGCGCCTGGTCACCGGCCCGGCGCTGGAGAAGAGCATCGCGCCGCTGCGCAGCCTGGTGGTCGAGCCGATGCAGTATGGCCAGCTGTTCCTGGTCGGGGATGCCGCGCATATCGTCCCGCCGACCGGCGCCAAGGGCCTGAACCTGGCGGCATCGGACGTCAACTACCTGTACCGCATCCTGGTCAAGGTGTACCGCGAAGGGCGCACCGACCTGCTGCAGCAGTATTCGCCGCTGGCCCTGCGCCGGGTGTGGAAAGGCGAGCGATTCAGCTGGTTCATGACCCAGCTGCTGCATGACTTCGGCAGCCACAAGGATGCCTGGGACCAGAAGATGCAGGAGGCCGACCGCGAGTACTTCCTGACCTCGCCGGCGGGGTTGGTGAACATTGCCGAGAACTATGTAGGGCTGCCGTTCGAAGAAGTCGCCTGAGGTCCTGTGCTGCCTGTCCTGGCCTCATCGCCGGCAAGCCAGCTCCCACAGGGATAGCGCCTGGCTCGAGGCCGATGCGGTCGGGGTGGGAGCTGGCTTGCCGGCGATCACGGGCGAAGCCCGTGCCATGCAACCTTGCCTAGCGGGCCAGTAACGCCTCCATCTCCCGATACCCCCGCTGCCGCGCATGCTCCAGCGCGGTCATCCCATCCTTGTCGGCAATCTGCCTATCTGCCCCGGCCACCAGCAGCCGGCGCACGATCTCCACATGCCGCGGCCCGCCGTCACCGAGGATCACCGCCTCCAGCAGCGCAGTCCAGTGCAGGCGGTTGAGATGGTTCACGTCCACCCCGGCATCGATCAGCAACTGCACGGTCTCGACATGCCCGCGTTCGGCGGCGGGTATCAGCGCAGTGCCTCCGTACCGGTTGGTGCTCTTGAGGTCGGCACCGTGGTTCAAGGTCAGCCGCAGGATGTCGTTCAGGCCACGTGCCCCGGCATACAGGTACGGGCTGTCGTCGATGTTGTCCTTGGCATTCACATCGGCACCGGCCTCGATCAGCGCTTTCGCGGCCGCAACCTGGTTGCCATGGGTGGCCACCAGCAGGGCAGTGCGCCCTTGCTCGTCACGGCTCTCCAGCTGCGCACCTTGTGCCAGCAGTTGTTGCAGGGTGCGCACATCATCGTGACGGGCAGCGTTGTGCAGGCGGTTGTCCATGGCAGTGCTCTCGGCGTGGGCGGCAAGGCTGGTGCACAGTGCGAACAGCATCGCAGCAAGTAGTGAACGCATGGCGCAGGCTCCTCGATGACCTGCCCGCATCCTAGAAAAAACACGCCAGGGCTTGAAGTTAAGTTTGCGCATGACAGACAGTGCCTTGCTGAATAGGCAATGGCAGGAAGCACAACGATGACATTCTCCACCCCCCTGATGGGCGCCTTGTGCCTGGTAGCTGCCAGCGGCTGGGCCTGTGCCGACCAGGTGCTGCCCGCACCACCGGAACTGGCCTCCGGCTACCGCACCGGCCTGCAGCCGGTGCATGCCAGCCGGCACATGGCCGCAGCTGCCAACCCGCTGGCCAGCGAGGCGGGGCGGGCGATGCTGCGTGCCGGTGGCAGCGCCATCGACGCGGCCATCGCCATGCAGATGGTGCTGACCCTGGTCGAACCGCAATCCAGCGGCATTGGCGGCGGGGGGTTCATCCTCTACTGGGATGGGCAGCGCGTACAGGCGTTCGATGGCCGCGAGGCAGCCCCGGCGGCGGTGACGGAAAACCTGTTCCTGCAAGCCGATGGTTCACCGATGCCATTCAGGGCGGCGCAGATCGGCGGGCGTTCGGTGGGCGTACCGGGGGTTCTGCGTGCCCTGAAGCTGGCCCATGAGCAGCACGGCAAGCTGCCCTGGCGCGACCTGTTCGCCCCGGCCATTGCGCTGGCACGTAACGGTTTCGCGGTTTCCGAGCGCCTTCACACGCTGGTGGCGGGCGACCCGTTCATTGCCCGTTCACCGGCCATGGCCCGCTACTTCCTGAATGAACAGGGCAAGCCACTGGCGGTGGGGGCTACCTTGCGCAACCCCGAGCTTGCGCAAACCTTCGAGCAGATTGCCGCGCACGGCCCCGAAGTGTTCTACAGCGGCGAGATCGCCGACGCCATCGTCGCCAAGGTGCGCAGCCATGCCAATGCCGGCTACCTGTCGTTGCAGGATATGCAGCAATACCGGGCCAAGATGCGCGAGCCGCTGTGCGGCCCCTACAAGGCCTGGCGCATCTGTGGCATGCCACCGCCGTCGTCGGGCGGGGTGACGGTGCTGCAGACCCTGGGCATCTTGGAGGCACTGCAGCGGGCTTCGCCACAGCGCGACCTTGCTGCCATGCGGCCGCTGCGCACTTCGTCGGTTGCCGGGCTGGAAGTCCCGCCGCTGGCCGTGCACCTGGTTGCCGAGGCCGAGCGCCTGGCCTATGCCGACCGCGCCCAGTACCTGGCCGACAGCGATTACGTGCCGGTGCCGCTCAAGGCCCTGACCGACTCCGCATACCTGGCCAGCCGCGCTGCGCAGGTCGGCGAGTACAGCATGAAACGCGCCCGCCCGGGCCAGCCGCAGGGGGCCGATCTGGCCCTGGCGCCAGACCGCTCGCCGCTGCGCATCTCCACCTCGCACCTCAGCGCGGTGGACGACCGCGGCCAGGCCCTGGCCATGACCACTTCGGTGGAAGCGGCGTTCGGCTCGCACCTGATGGTCAAGGGCTTTTTGCTCAACAACCACCTGACCGACTTCTCGTTCATCCCCCGGGAACAAGGCAAGCCTGTGGCCAACCGGGTACAACCGGGCAAACGGCCGCTGTCGGCCATGGCGCCGACCCTGGTGTTCTCGCAAGCTTCCGGCGAGCTGGTGGCCAGCCTGGGCTCGCCCGGCGGCTCGCAGATCATCGGCTACGTGAACAAGGCGCTGATCGGCCTGCTGGATTGGCAGCTCGACCCGCAGCAGGCCGCCGGCCTGCCCAACTTCGGCAGCCGCAATGCCGGCACCGAAGTAGAGGCGGGGTTGGCCAGTCCGGCACTGATCCGCCAGTTGGCAGCCTGGGGGCATGAGGTGACGCCGATGATCATGACCAGTGGCATGCAGATCATCCAGCGCAGTGGCGAGGGTTGGTCGGGTGGTGCCGACCCTCGGCGCGAAGGCGTGGCAGTCGGCGACTAGCGGTGCGCGTTGCGGTGCAGCAGGTGGCGTGGTAGAAGTCAGTCTTGCCATTCAGAAGTTGAATATCAAGATGTCCATCAGCGTGAAATCGAATAGGGCCCTGTTCGACCTCGACCTGCTGCGTGCCATTGTCGTGGTGGCCGATTGCGGCAGCTTCACCACGGCTGCTGCGCGGCTGCACTCCACCCAATCGACCATCAGCCAGAAGGTGCGCCGCCTGGAGGATATGGTTGGGCACCGTCTGCTGGTGCGTGGCAATCGCGACGTGCTGCCGACCGACGCCGGGCAGACCCTGCTCGGCTATGCCCGGCACATGCTGGCCCTCAACGATCAGATGCTCGAAGCCTTGGCCGGGGCGATGGTTGGCATGACCGTGCGCCTTGGCGTGCCCGAGGACTTCGTGGGCGGGCGTACCACCAATGCGCTGTCGGCGTTCAGCCGGCTGCACCCGCAGGTGAAGCTGGAAGTGACCAGCGGCCTGTGCCGCGACCTCAGCCAGGCCTACGACAACGGTGAGCTCGACCTGGTGTTGCTCAAGCAGCGGCGCAACAGCCGCGAAGGCGTGGCCTGCTGGCCCGAACGCCTGCAGTGGATCGACAGCTCGCGCACGCCCGCCTTCGAACTGGACCCGATCCCGCTGGTGACCTTCCCGCCCCGTGGCCTGTACCGCGACGACATGATCACCGCCATCGAAGGCATGGGCCGGCGTTGGCGCATCAGCTTCACCAGCTCCAGCCTCAGCGGCATCCAGGCAGCGGTCGCCGATGGCATGGGTATCAGCCTGCTGCCGCCACGGGCGGCCACTGGCGAGCACCGGGTGCTGGGGGCAGGGCAAGGGTTGCCGGAAGTCGACAGCTACGAAATCGTCATCGTCCACCGGCCGACGGCGGATGTGATGGTCAAGGCGTTGGCCGAGGTGATGACGCAATTGCTTGCAGGTGGCGGGATCTGACGATCTGTGCGGCGATGCAGGATTTGGCAATCTCACGCGATCCCTGTGGGAACGCCGCTCCTACATCGACCGCATCGGTTTCAAGCCATGCGCAGTACCTGGGAGCAACTGTCTTGCTCAAATTCCAAAAGGTGGCGCGATCTGTGTGGGAGCGGCCTTGTGTCGCGAAAGGGCTGCAAAGCAGCCCCAGCAATTTCAACTGTTGCGCATCAACCCTGGGGCCGCGTTGCGGCCCTTTCGCGACACAAGGCCGCTCCCACAGGTACTGCGACAACCTCGAGAGCAATGCTGTACCTGTGGGAGCTGGCTTGCCGGCGATGAGGCCAGCACAGTCAGAACCCTGAGCTTTAGCGCAAGGTATTCTTGGTCAGCTCAACTTCGTTCATCAAAGCCTTGGCCAACGCCGTGAGATAATCGGCGGCGCCCAGGAACTTGTGGTCGTCCTCCATATCGCCTTCGCGCAGCAGGTGCTTGATATAGCTCAGCAGGATCGACACCTGCTCGTAGGCATCATCAATAGGAATGCCGGGCTGGACCCGCAGCAGATTGATCGGCGGGTTGCCGACCTCGAGGAAGGTCTCTGCGCCGATGGTGAGGATAACCTTGGGTTCGTCTTTCATGTTTTCAGGGTTCCAGTTCTCTAGTAAGGGAACTGCCACCAGAATCTTTCTCACGGATTGAAGGTGGCAGCCATACGTGGGGTGAGAAACCGAGGAGAATTGGTAAAGACTCGGCCAGGCAAAAGCCTGCCCACGTACGGCCACCATGACGGTGTTACCAAATCTACCCGTCGGGTTCTCACACCCGGTCGCCGGAGCGACCCGGAAACGTTATCCGTGAGGTGTTTCCCCGACAACAGCGATAGTTCGGCAGCGCGCGTAGGATAATTCCTAAGCGGGTTCATTCTGAAGCATTTGGTTTCATGTTCAGAAATGTCTTACAGGTGTTGGCTTTGTTGGCTGTGGGGTGTAGAGCGAGAGGTTGGAGTCAGGGCTCCCATGTGTCCGGCACCACATTTTCAGCGCCTGTGAGATCGAGCGCCGCCCGCGCGGCGCTCCGCAGCACAAGGCTGCTCCTACATCTGTTTCTGGCCAGTAACGCCTGTGCCAACGCGCGCGACCGCCTTTTTTGCCCGGCACAATATCGAGGTCGACGCGAAGGGGGCGTGCCTTTGCTTCAGGAACGGCCTTGTGTCGCGATCGGGCCACAAAGACCTCGCTGGCGGTGTTGATCAGTTTGGCCAGCTGACCCAAGGTATTTCCTCACCGCTGGCTTGAGTTGGGGGCGGCGGTACAGGAGTTTTGGTGAAATGCTATACCGCCGCCTCCGCTTGTTTTTCGCACTTTAGCGATGGACGCTGCCGTCTGGTGTTAGTTTCTGAGATGTAATGGTTCTGGGTCACTTGCTGTCATGGATATTAATTAGCTTGAATTTCTCTGAAAGCTCAAGGATTCTCTCGATGAGTGCCTCGCTATTTAGTTTGATAAGCGGCGGGAGTTCGTCGAATTTTCCAAACACATTGGCTGGAATAAGCTGTCCCTTTGATACAACTAGGCGAATGTCGGGCCTGATCTCAGATACCTGCTTCCTTGGGGGTGGCCATGCTGAGTCTTCGTTTGGGAATGGAATATTTACGACTCTTGGCCATTCACCGCTCTCCATGGGCTTTCGTATGGTCAGGACATCTTGGTAAGATGTTAGATCAGCAAAATCTGAAGCGTTTAATAGTATTTCTCTAGAGATTATGGGGAGAATTGCTATGTCGGGGTCTTGATATGCCCGGATATAGCCGTAAAGCGGCTCTCGTGTTGATAGTGGAGCCGCGAATACGTCTCCGGTGCTAATTCTAACTTTTCTCGATTTCATTTAGATTGGATGTCATAAATCTTCTATTGGTTTTCGTCGACGAGCGCATGTCTACGTCTGCGCTGTAATGGGTGTGTGGTAGTTCATTATAACTCCTATAGTAGATTGCTAAGTGGTTTGGATTATGAATGATCCGGCTGCTTGGTCTTGCTCGGTAATTTCATTTTTCAGTAGTAGATAACCTATGCCTCCAACTAGTATTCCTTTGTGTTTTGGTGTTGATTTGTTTAGTCTTGAGTTATTTATTTGGAGGATGAATTTTAAGTTTGTCTCAGCTTTTTCTTGAAGCCAAGATGGAATGCCGCCGATTTTTGCAATCCCGTTATCTGGACCATCACTTTGGGGGTTGTCGGTCACTGATATTAGGTGGCTATCAAGCGGTGGGTTAAACGTGCTTGAGTATGCTTTGCAAGGGATGTAAGCAATAACCTTTCCGCCTTCATTTAATGCTGTGTCAATATATTGGTCTGATTCGGAGTATGGTGTAAATATTGAGATTAATAGTTTTGGATTTATGGTTATCCCCTTAATATGTTCTGTAATAAAGGTGGCGGGCAGGCTTGCCAAGTGCAGCATTGGATTTCCGAATTTGTCGGTAGGCCATGGCGTGTTTTCGGGGATGTATGGTTCGCCACCAATGAACGGTAATCCAGATGATTGAGGGTGTTTGGTAAATATTAATTCTTTGAACATATAGTTTATCCTTTTACGGGCAAAAGCAGTTGCAATCTAGGAATTGCTGTGCGTTATTGCGTAGCACTCTGACGCGGGAGGCTGGAACTCCGGATGCTCTTAATGCTCCTTGCCATATATCCATCTGTCGTTTACTTGGTTTTCCATTGGAGCCGATTTGGAATTCATCGCGACCTAAGCCTAAATGAAACGATGCCAGTCGACTCTCTGCTCTATGAGCGTCGATGTGCATTGGACGCGGGATGGCGATGGAAGGATTGTTCCTGCTTCGCTTCCCTTCGGGAGTCATTCCTATTTGTTCAAGTGCTTCGTGTCGTATAAATTCGTGTGCATCTAGTTGATCTCCTCTGTTGGCGTCTAAATTTGTTAAGCTTTCGTAGGTGCCTAATTGACATTTTCGTGCTAACCCTAACGGATCTGCCCACTCCGTTGGATTAGGAGCATACATGTATATGTTTATACCGCCTAAGAAACCAATAGGATCCTTTCCAATGAAGCGCCCAAGGCGCGAATCATAGTAGCGATGTCGGTTATAGTGTAGTCCTGTTTCACTATCAAAGTATTGGCCTTGGAAATGCAGCGAGTTACAGTTCTGCAACAACTCGGCGTCGGGCTGTTTCTGGCTCGTATGTCCCCAAGCTTTATATGCCCCGTGCCACTGAACGTTTCCATCATTAGAGGTGAGTTCCATCGCAGTACCCAAATGATCACATTGATACCAGCTGAGAGCGTCGAATGGTTTCGGCATAGGCTTACGCTGCCACACGGGATCTCTGTCGATGTCATACGGGAAACTATACGCCGGCTGATGCAGCATCTCCTCAATGTGATTCATCACCCCTTGCGCGACCGGAACGAAAGTCCCCGGTTCAAACACATAGTGCGTAGTCCGCCCCTTACCATCCCGACCGCGCTGCTCGAACGCCAGCGTATCGCCGTCCCAGATGAACAGCGTCAAATCACAGCCCAGCTTTTCATCCAGCGCTCGCCGCGCATTCTCGTTCCAGACCGGCCCAGCTTGTATCCGTTTGCGGTACTTCGAGCGCGAGTCCTTGTACACTCGGCGGCCTAACGCGTCATACCCGAACTCGACAACCAGCCGCTCATCCTCGTAGCGCCGCAGCCGGTCATACAGGTCCCAGGTAAACTTGCCTGTCTTGCCGTTCTCAATCCGCTCCTGCAGGTTGCCGCGCTCGTCGTACCGATACTGCGTGCCGCAGTAGCTGCGCAGCACGTTGTCCATCAGCTTGTGCGGCGAGTGCGGATTAGGATTGGGTGGTGCCTCGGGGTCCAGCAGGTTGCTCGCCGGGTCGAAGGCGAAGGTTTCCTTCTCGTAGTTGCGGCTGGCTTCAAGCAAACGGCCAACCGGGTCGTAGCGATAGTGCAGGTCGCCACGGTTGAGGTCGTCGATGTGGCACAGCTGGCCGGCTTCGTCGTAGCGGTAGCTGCGCGCCGCGATGCGTCTGGATTCACCTTGGCGAGCCAGTGTCTGCTCCAGCAACTGGCCATTCGGGCTCCAGGTCTGACGCTGGACCAGGCCATTGCCTTGCACGCGGCCGATCTCCCGGTGCAGATCATCTCGCTCGTAGCTGATCAGCTCCTGGTCATCGAGCTTGAGCGCAAGCAGGTGGCCGCTGCCGTAGGTCAGCCAACTGACCCGATGCCCATCGGGGCGGGTGGTGGCGATGCGTTGGTTGAGGGTGTCGTACTCATGCCTGAACACGGCAACCTGTGGCTTGACCAGATAATCCAGCCACTGATGCTCGCGCGTGTTGTTGCCGGCAGCATCGTAGAACCATTGCAGCCTGCAGGCCTCATTGTTGGCCGCCAGCAGGTTGCCATTGCCGTCATAGGCAAAGGTTTCAACCTCCCACTTGTCACCGCCACGCCGAGCGGCCTTGCGCTGGATGAGCCGGCCCATGGGGTCGTACTCGAAGTGCATGGTCCTGTCGCCATCCACGCGGCGGGTGGGCAGGTTGCTGCCGTTGTCGTAGAGGTAGTGAGTGGTCTCTTTGTCGAAGCCGGTTTCCTTGAGCAGCCGCCCGACGGGGTCATATTTGAAGCTGGCTTCGCTGTTGTTCTCGTTGCGCAGGCGTACCAGTTGGCCGAGCTTGTCCCAGTGGTAGGTGAGGGTGGTGTCGTTGGCGTTGTGGCGCTGGTGAATCAACCCTGCTTCGTTGTAGGTCCAGGCGGTTCGGCGATACAGGGCGTCGGTATGGCTGAGCAAGCGGCCTTCGGCATCACGTTCGAAGCGTTCGGTGGTCTTGTCCGGGTGGATGAGCAACACCAGCTGACCTGCTTCGTATTGGTATTCGGTAACCTCGCCGGCGGCGTTGATCAGTTTGGCCAGTTGCCCCAACGCGTTGTATTTCCACTGCGTGGTCTTGCCTGAGCAATCGGTGTAGCTCGTCAGCTGGCCATCAGGGTTATAGGCCAACTTCTTCTCACCGCCGTTGGCGTCGGTGATGGCGATGGGCAGGTTGTCGCTGTTGTAGGTATAGAGGGTCTTGTTCTCCAGTGGGTCCTGGGTTTCGATGATGTTGCCGCGCTGGTCGTAATCGTACTTCCACAGGCCGCCCTCGGCATCGCGGGTCTTGAAGCGCTGGTCCAGGTCGTCGTAGGCGTGGTGGACGGTCGTGTAGTCCGGGCGTGTGTGCTGCAGCAGATTGCCGCGATTGTCATAGACGTAGTGATCAGCGGTGCCATCAGGATGAACATGCTGGGTAACGTTCTTGTCCCTGTCACGGTACAGCCATTCTTCGTCACCATTCGGGTGGATGATGCGGTAGGTGTAACCCAAGCTGTCGTAGAAGTGCCGGGTCTGGTTGCCGTTGGCATCGGTCACGCAGGTCAGGCGAATATCTGGGTCCCAGTTCAATCGGGTATCCAGGCTGCCGTCGTCGGCCCACTCGCGGATGGCCTTGGCGTCGGAGCCTTCGCCGACCCATTCAAGGTTCATGCCCCGGCCCGTACGGTCGGTGTAGCGGGTGATCAAGTGATGGGCGTACTGGTAGGTCCATTGCGCGCCAGTTTCGTCACGCGCACTGCACAGGTCGCCCTGGGCATCGAATTCATAGCCAGCGACTTGACGCTCTGGCTGGCCATCACGCATCAACCACAGGGCGACGATCCGGCCGTGATCGTCCAGTTGCGTGTGGATGTGCTGATGGGCGGTTTCGTACTGGTAGGTCACCAGGTCGGACAGCACAGAACGGTCGGCATGGCGGTGCTCATAGAACAGTGCGATGCGTGCACCGCCCTGCTGCGAGATCAGCTCCAGCCGGAACTGGTCACCGTCGCGCACGTACACCTCATGCATCACATGCCCGCGTGCCAGCACCAGCTTGTCAGCCTCTGGTCGTCCGACCCACAGGTTTTCGATCGGGTCGTGGTGATGCTTGCTGACATCAGGCAAGGGGTAGTGCTGGCTACGGCCATCGATGCCGTGGTACACGAGCGTGTCCCCGGCCAGGTCGAAGCGGCTGGAGAACGGCGTGATCCAGCGGGCGCCGAACGGGCTATGGTCGTAGGCGCCTAGAGTCGAGCGATAGGTTCTGTTCCAGTTGATGGGAAACGCGCCGGGTAGCGCGAAGTCCGTGTGGCTGATCGTTTCGCTGCCCAGGGCAAAACTGATGCTGCATCCTGTGCCGCCGGCAACCCCGGCTTTGCGGCAGTTGGGGTCGGCACGGGCAGGGCGTTGCCGCGGGGCTGCTTCGGTGCCGTTTTGTGGGTGAACGCGCCGCACTTGGGTGACCCTGCCGTCGGCATTCACGTTGGCCCGCATCACTACAGGCTTGCGCTTGCTCAGGGCCAGCTTCAACGCATCCAGGATCGCCGCCAGGCTGCCTGGGGTGGCCTTGCTGCCGATCTGGGCGATCTTGTTGCCTGCCATTCGGCCGAGGCTTTCCAGGCTGAGCGCAATGGGTTCGAGCAGTGCCAGCAGTTTTGGGTCCGGCCCCAGGCCAAGCTGGTCTCTGCTCAAGCCGTAGCCGGTTTTGCGTTTGGCATAATCGGAGGCTTCGGCAACCAGGCGTAACCCCGGGAAGATAACGGTCAGGGCAGTGCTTTTGACGGTGCCGTCTGCGGCCGAGCGGATAAGGTCTGCGAGGAACTGGCAGATATCCACGACCTTCTGCGCAAAGCTGGCCAGGATGGTTTGTAACTGCCGGTCGATTTCCTTGACGAAGTTTTCCAGGTCGCCCCGGCAGACGTCGGCGAGGGCGTTTTCCATCGCGATCAGCAGGGCTTGGGCCATGCCGTCCTTGGAGGAAGCCCTCGCGGACTTCAACACCGGCCGCATCACTTTGCGAGCGGGACTCATGCCGGGTATCGGTGCAATGGCGAACAGGTTGATGCCAAGGCCAACCCAGTTGAACAGGTCGGCCCGGTATTCCGGAGTGCCCTGGACAAGGCTGATGATGTCCCCGATGGCGTCGGTGGCGGCGAATACCGAACCGGCGACGGGCAATACCTCCGCGACGGTGATGACGGTGCGCCAGTTGACCAGATGGCCGGTGAGGTCGGTCAGCCATTGCGCCAGCAGTTCGGTGCTGGCGCCGACATCGTCCTGGTCGAAGGTCTCGGTGGGGGCGACGACGCCGGAGCATTTATCCATGGCGGGTACCCCAGGTGACGGGATGAATCATCCAGGCTGGAGTGAGGGTATTTGGGGTAACGCCTAGAGTGTGTTGTGCGCTCATTAGTGTTCCTGCTGTTCATTCCATCGGGCAGGTGAACGCCGGCATGCAGCCTCCTGGCGCATGCGGGCAGGTGTGGTGAATTGCACGGGGTGCAAGCACCGGACACTAACGAGGCAAGGGTTCCGGGTCGCTAGTCCGGCTTCCGAAAAATGTGTAGGAAAGTTCGACTCGTGGCGTTACAGGGTGTTGGGGATGTAATAAGTGGTCACAGGCAGGCCTTTGAACCGAGCGACGTGATGGATGGCACCGGCTGCGCCGGTGTTCGCGGGTGAACCCGCTCCCACATCGACCGTATCGGTTTCAAGCCATGTGCAGTAACTGTGGGAGCTGGCTTGCCTGCGATGAGGCCAGTACGGGTAGCGACTTGTTGGCTGCAAAGCGCCGCCCGCGCGGCGCTCGATCTCACAGGCGCTGAAAATCTTGTGACGAACACCTGCAACCCACCCCCCGTTTCGGGGAAAACCGCTGGGGAATCCTCCCCAACCTGTTTCGTTTGCCGCTGCAACCAACTGAAAACAAAAGCAATCCGCTCCTGGCATACACCTTGCTCCAGCTCCACGCAGAGATCCTGTGTCCCGGAGGTGCAGCATGTCTATGCCACTCAAAGGCCCCATCCTGTCATCACTCGTTCTGGCCTTGCTCGGCTGGGAGTCGACCAGCGAAGCCGCCGTGCAGTGCCAGCGCACCCTGGTCGCCAACGTGGTGGCGCTGGACCAGCCACTGATGTTCAACCGCCTTGGCGCGCAAAACGCCAACGGCATGATTTTCGCCCTGCGCGAGGATGTGGTGGACGACAAGATGGTCCCCCTCAGCAGCGGTGGGGCGGCAGTACCGGGCAAGGTCACCCTGCGCCCGGACAAGCGCCCGCGGCCCATCGTGCTGCGGGTGGCCGCCGGTGAATGCCTTACCGTCAACCTGACCAACCTGCTCGACTACAAGGCCAACCCCAACAAGCACGGCATCGAGGCTGAAGAGGCTGAGGGCGAAGAGGAGGGGCCGGAGCTCGAAAACGAAGCCGCCGAAGGCTTCGTCGCCGACGAGCAGGTGGCCGAACGCATGGTCGGCTTCCAGGTCAACGGCATGCAGGCGGTCAACAGCATCGCCGACATTTCTGCCTATACCGGGCGTAACGGCAACTTCTTCGTCAGCCCCGGCAGCACCCGCAGTTATACCTTGTACGCCGAACGCGAAGGCGCTTTCGCCGCTACCAGCAAGGCCGCCACCTTCGGCGGCGAGGGTACTGCGGGCAACGTTGCCAACGGCCTGTTCGGCCAGGTAGTGGTGGTGCCCAAGCTCGGCCGCACCTACCGCAATACCCTCACCGAAGAAGAAATGCGCCTGGCCACCACCGGCCGTACCGCCACCGGCCAGCCGGTGATCGACTACGAAGCCCGCTACCCGCAAATGCAACCCTGGATCGCCGAAGGCAAGGCCGGCAAGCCGATCATTGCCATGGTCGACGGCAACCAGATCATCAACAGCGAAACCGATGCCATCGTCATGGGCCCCAACCCCGATGGCAGCTTCCCCAAATCCACCTACCCGCTGGAAAGCCTGGGCAAGCGCAACCCGGCGCTGCCCAACCGCCTGGAGGCGTTCCGTGACTTCGCCTCGCAGTTCGCCGACGAGGTCGCCGGCACCCAGGCCTTCCCTGGCTACTGGGCCGACCCGGTGATGGGCCACGTACTGGAACCCACCCGCGACTCGTTCATGATCAACTACGGTTCCGGTGGCATGGGCGCCGAAGTGGTGGCCAACCGCCTGGGCGTGGGGCCGATGCACGACTGCCTGTCGTGCGCCTATGAGGAGTTCTTCCTCAGTGCCCACACTGTCGGTGACGTCGGTACGCTGGTGGACGTGCCGGCCAACGTCGGCCTGGAGCACATCCGCCCTGGCGAGGTACCACCGGCCAGCGCTGTCGGGGTCAAGGCCAGCATGGCCCTGTTCCCGGCGGAACCGGCCAACGTGCACCACAGCTACATCGGTGACTTCACCAAGTTCCGCAACACCCACAACGGCCATGAACAGCACATCTTCCACCTGCACGGCCACCAGTGGCTGTTCAACCCCAATGACGACAATTCCGACTACATCGATGCCCAGGGCATCGGCGCGGGGGTCGGCTACACCTACGAAATCGCCAACGGCGGTTCGGGCAACCGCAACCGAGTGGCAGGCGATGCCATCTACCATTGCCACTTCTACCCGCACTTCGCCCAGGGCATGTGGGCCATGTGGCGGGTGCACGACGTGTTCGAGGAAGGCACCCGCCTCGAGGTGAGCGGGCAGGGCGAGAACGGCTTCCACAACACCCCGTTCGCCCTGCGCAGCGGCAAGCCGGCGGTTGGCGCCCGGGCCCTGCCCGATGGCGAGATCGTTGCCGGCACGCCGATCCCGGCCATCGTGCCGCTGCCCGGCAAGGCCATGGCGCCGATGCCAGGCAAGGTGGTGGTGGTACCGAAGCTGTCCGAAGCGCTGGTTGTCGCCAACGATGATGACGACGAGCCCGAGGAAGAAGAGGATGAGGAGCCAGCCAACCAGGCGCCGGTTCGCAAGGCCATCGGCTCGCTGGCGCTGGTCGACCGCAGCGACGCCAACCGCAACGCCGACGGCACCTTGAAGAACCCTGGCTATCCGTTCTGGATCGGCGGCATGGAAAGCAGCGTGGGCAACCGCCCACCAACCCCGCCACTGGACATGCTCGACCCGGCCATGGCACGCCAGCTCAAGGAAAGCGGCAAGGCACTGTGGGCCAACCTCGACCCGAACCAGGTCGATGGCTGGGACGGCGGCCTGGGGCGCCACGCGCTGGACGGCGTATCCGCCGGCGGCGAGGCCGAAACCACCACCACCAAGCTCGATTTCACCAAGGTGGTACACAAGGCCAAGCCGATCTACCTGCCCGAAGAGGGCACCGATGTCGAGCAGGCGGCCATGCAGTTCCACGCCCTGGCCGAACACCCAAGCTTCGCCCTGATCCCCGGCAGCCAGCCGGTGGCCAAGGCGTTCCGCACCAACGGCGCCTTGCCGACTGCCGGCGCGCCGTTCTACGAGCCGTGCATGGATGACCGGGGCAAACGCCTGACCCAGTCTTCCGGGGTAGGCGAGTACTTCAGCGGCGAAAGCCTTTCGGGCCTGAACTTCCGTGGCGCCTCGGCCTTCACCGCCGACCGCCCACGCATCTACAAGGGCGCCAACATCCAGTTCGACGCGGTGTACAACAAGGTCGGCTACCACTTCCCGCAGGCCCGCATCATCGCCCTGTGGGAAGACGCCTGGCCGGTGATCACCAAGCAGCGCCCGCCAGAGCCGCTGGTGATGCGCATGAACACCTTCGACTGCACCATGTACCAGCACACCAACCTGATCCCGAACATCTATGAGATGGACGACTACCAGGTGCGCACCCCGACCGATGTGATCGGCCAGCACATCCACCTGCCCAAGTGGGACCTGACCGCCGCCGACGGCTCGGCCAACGGCTGGAACTACGAAGACGGCATCCTCTCGCCCGGCAGCGTGGTCGAGCGGGTGCAGGCCATTCGTGCCTACAACGGCTGCACCCAGGGCGATAGCCGCGACGGCAGCGCCGCCTGCCCGCAAGCCCGGCAGCACCCGTACTTCGGCCGCTTCGGCCGGGCCGACTGGCTGGGCGCACGCACGGCCATGCAGCGCTGGTTCGCCGACCCACTGGTGAACGTGTACAACGTCGACCGTGGCCTGGGCACCATCTTCACCCACGACCACCTCGGCCCATCGACCCACCAACAGCTTGGGCTGTATGCCACCGTGCTGGCCGAACCGGCCAACTCCACCTGGTACCACGCCGAAACCGGCGAGAAGCTTTACAACCCGGCCACGCGCCAGGACGGTGGCCCGACCTCGTGGCAGGCGGTGATCCACACCGGTGACCACGATGGCGACGGCAAGAACGACAGCTACCGCGAGTTCTTCCTGGAATACAGCGACTTCCAGCACGCCTATGAGGCTGGTGTGTACGTCGGCGCCGGGCCGGACGGCATCCCCAATGCCCAGTCGTACCCGGCCACCGCCGACAGCTTCCGCTACGCCATCAACCCGCCGGTGCGCGGCAAGGCGTCGAACCTGCTGGAGGCCATCGTCGAGGAGCGCGGCGGCATCAACCCCGGTTGCCCAAGCCGGCCCTGCCCGCAGGCGATCTCGGTGGATGACCCGGGCATGTTCGTCGTCAACTACCGCAACGAGCCCCTGGCCCTGCGTGTGTACGACCCGAACAAGGTCGGCCCGGACGGCAAGCGTGGCATGCAGGCTGACGGCCTGGCCGGCGACCTGAGCTACGCCTTGCAAACCCGTACCGACCGCGCCATCCCGGCACTGAACCTGGCGCCCTCGGCGATCACCTCGGCGGTCGGCCCCACCGGTGGTACCACGCTGTTCCCGCCGCACATCAATGTGGCCGGCAGCGAACCAGGTGACCCGTTTACCCCGATGCTGCGCACCTACTCCGGTGACAACGTACGCCTGCGCATGCACGCCGGTGGCCATGAAGAGGAGCACAACATCACCTTGCATGGCGTGAAGTGGCTGCAGAATGGCACCGGCTACGGCAACAGCTCCAACTCGGGCTGGAAGGCATCGCAGATGATCGGTATTTCCGAGCAACTGGGCTTCATGGCGCCGGTGTCGATGATCTCCAGTTCGGCGGCCACCAACGGTGACTACCTGTATTCCCTGGACGCGGCCCTGGAGGGCTACTGGAACGGCATCTGGGGCATCATGCGCAACTACACCGCGCAGCGTGCCGACCTGTTCCCGCTGCCCAACAACCCGCAGCCGGTGGCCATGCGCAACACCGTCAACTTCGACGGCATCTGCCCGAAAACCACGGCCAACCCCAACGGCATCGGCAGCCGCCCCACGGTCAAGCGCAGCTACGAAATCGTCGCGGCACTGGCCAACGACATCCTCGAGAACCGCAACGGCGTCAGCATCAACGACCCGGCCGGTGTCGGCCAGCATGTCGGCGGCCCGCTCAAGGCCAACGGCGGCACCCTGGTGTTCAACAGCCGCAAGACCGCCATACCGCTGGTCAGTGGGGTAGACCCCGAAGATGGGGAACCCTTCACCATCGGTGGCCACAGCGCGCCGCTGCACGACCCGACCGCGATCCTGTACGTGCGCAAGGCCGACCTGGACGCCATCACCGGCAAGCTCAAGGCGGGCGTGCCCGTGGAGCCGCTGGTGCTGCGCGCCAACGCCGGCGAGTGCATCAGCATCACCCTGGAAAACCGCCTGCCACTGGTGATGCCGGACCTGCCCAGCACTGCGGTGATGCACAACGTGGTCAAGCGTGACCGCTTCGACAGCGAGGGTGCCACCGCCTTTGCCAACAACCTGATGCGGCCGTCCAGCCACGTGGGCCTGCATGCCCAGCTGCTGGCCTACGACATCACCAAGTCCGACGGCGCCAACGTCGGCCTCAACCCGGTGCAGACCGTGGCCCCGCGTGCCGGCACCAGTGGCGCCTGGCCGACCCGTACCTACCAGTACTATGCCGGCCACCTGGAGCGTGAAGGCAAGCCGGTGTCGCAACTGGGCCGCACGGTGGACAACATCAACACCACGGCCATCGAGTTCGGCGGCCTCAACCTGACCCCGTCGGACTTCATCAAGCAGCCGCAGAAAGGCCTGGTGGGTGCCATGAGCATCCTGCCGCAGACCGCCACCTGGACCGAGGACAGCGCAACACGGGCCCAGGCCACGGTCAAGGTCACCGGCCAGCCGGACTACCGCGACTTCGTCACGGTCTGGCAGCGTGCGCTGAACATGCGCTGGGCCGACGGCCGCCCGGTGGAGGGCATCAATACCGAAGGCAACGGCGCCGCCGGCGACCCGCAGGACAACGGCAACATGGCGGTCAACTACAAGACCGAGCCCCTGTGGCTGCGCTTCGGCATGGCCCCCGACTCACCCTTCGGCCGCGCCGCCGGCCTGGGCTTTGGCGATGTGCCCAACGCCCACATGGCCTACGCCAACGCCCTGGTCGGCGGCGATCCGCAAACCCCGGTGCTGTACGCCAAGCCCGGCCAGCCAGTGCGCAACCATATCGTGATGCCCAGTGGCGGCAGCCGCGGCATGGTCTACCAGCTGGATGGCCACTTGTGGCCGCTGCACAACTACCAGGCCGAGAAGAGCGACGAGTACGGCTACCCGATGTGGCAGCCCGGCATCGGCTCGGTGCGCTTCGGCTACAACCCGATGGCCATGTACATCGGTGCCCAGGAAAGCGTGCTGCCAGCCGCGCACTTCAGCTTCATGCTGCCCAGTGCCGGCGGCGCCAACGCGGTGGCGGGTGACTACCTGTTCCGCGACTACGCCGCCTACGGCAACCTTTCGGGGCTGTGGGGGATCTTGCGGGTGACCAATGAAGCGCCGCCGGCAACGGCACCGGCGCAGTGACGGTAAATGGGGGCGCGAACATGAACAAGAAAACCCGCCTTGCATACATGGGGGTAGCACTGGGGGCTGTGCTGATCGGCCTGGGTGTGGCCTATGAAAGCCTCTGGTGCGATCCGCGCGAGTATTTGCAGGGCTCTGACGACCCGCAGGCCCCGCACCGGCTCAGCCGCGACGGCGTGACCGTGGAGTTCGAGGCCCGGCCGCTGGCGGGGGGCGAGCTGCAGGAGGGCAGCTTCGCCAACATCCGTTTCAAGGTCAGCGACCAGGCCAGTGGCCAGCCGCTGTCGGGCATGGCCCCGGGGGCGTGGATCGACCCGACGCAGTCGGCCCCGGAGGGCGACCGCGACCAGAGCTGCAAGGCCCGTGTCGCGCTGTTCCTCAAAAGCAGTATCGGCGCCCGGCCGTTGCTCGACTTGAACAGCTACTTCCTGTTGATGATGAACAAGGACGCCAGCCTGACGGTGATCGACCCGACCGTTTCGGTTGGCGGCGTGACCAGTACCATGGCCCGCATCGACCTGCCTGGGCGGCCCATGGACTGGGTGGCCACCGGTGACGACAAGCTGGTGTTCGTGTCCATCCCGGAGCGCGGCAAAGTCTCGGTGATCGACACCGAAACCTTCACCCGCGTGGCCGACCTGAACGCTGGCGACCAGCCCCTGCGCGTGGCCCTGCAGCCGGACCAGCACCGGTTGTGGGTAGGCAACAACAGCAGCGATCCGGCCAAGGGCGGGGTAACGGTGATCGATGTACCGGGGCGCAACACCCTGAAAACTTTCAACACCGGCGGCGGGCACCACGAAATCGCCTTCAGTGCCGACTCGCGCTACGCCTATGTCAGCAACCGCGACAGCGGCACCCTGAGTGTCATCGACATCCCGGAAATGCGCCTGGCCAAGACCATCAAGGTTGGCCCGCACCCGCTGTCGGTCAGTTATTCGGCGTTGTCCCAAGCGGTGTACGTGGTCGATGGCGAGGAGGGCAGCGTGCGCGTGTTCGATGCCCGCAACCACCAGCTGCGCCACACGGTCCAGGCCGCCCAGGGCCTGGGGCCAATGCGCTTCAGCAGCGATGGCCGCTACGGCATCGTGCTCAACACCCTGGAGAACCAGGCCCTGGTGATCGACGCCAGTACCGACAAGCTGATCCACCAGATCCCGGTGGCGGCCGAGCCGTACCAGCTGACCTTCACCAAGGGCTATGCCTACGTGCGCGGCCTGGCTTCGCCGAAGGTGAGCATGATCAACCTGGCCAGCCTGGGCGAAGGGCGTTCGCCGATCATCCAGGGCTTCGAGGCCGGCCCGGCGGCGCCACGCCAGGCCGGTGACCTGCCGCTGGCCCAGGGGCTGTCGGTGTCGCGTGACGACAATTCGGTGTTCGTGGTCAATCCGGTGGACAACACCACCTACTTCTACGCCGAAGGCATGAACGCACCGATGTCCGGCTACAACAACCGTGGCCACCAGGCCCGCGCCGCCATCGTCGTCGACCGCAGCCTGCGCGAACTGGCGCCGGGCGTGTACGGCTCGACGGTGAAGATGCCCGCCGCCGGCAAGTTCGACGTGGCCTTCCTGCTCAACCAGCCGCAGATCATCCACTGCTTCAGCACCGACGTGGCCGCAGCGCCGAATGCCGGCAAGCGCAAGGGCGCCCACGCCGAGTTCATCGGCCTGGACCGGCCGTTGTCGCAGCACAGCGCCGTTACCGCGCGGGTGCGCATCGTCGGCGACGACGGCCAGCCGCGCCTGGGCCTGAGCGACCTGAGCCTGCGCTACTTCCTGGCGCCTTCGTCCATGCCGCAAAACCTGCAACTGGAGGAGGTGGGCGAGGGCATCTATCAGGCAGCCCTGACCCTGCCTGAAGCCGGCGCCTGGTACCTGCACGTGCAGTCGCCGTCGCTGGGGCGCAGGTTCGCCGAGGAAAACTACACCAGCCTGCGCGTCCTGCCGGCCGCAACGTCCACCGTTTCCGAGAATGACGTGAGGAGTCTGCGATGAACGCCAAGCATGCTTGCAAACTGTTGGCCCTGAGCCTGGCTTTGGCCGGCAACCTGGCTCTGGCCCATGGTGGCCACGATCACAACGGCCACGCCGAACAGCCGCCGGCGGCGCGCCAGGAAAAGGCCAGCGTGCGCTTTGCCGATGTCTCGCTGCTGAACCAGGACGGTATGCCGGTACGCCTGGAAAAAGACCTGGTGGGTGACCACCTGGTGGTCATGGGCTTCATCTACACCAGCTGCACCACGGTGTGCCCGGTGGTGTCGTCGATCATGGGCAAGGTCCAGCAGCAACTGGGTGGCCGGGTAGGGCAAGACATTCATCTGGTGTCGATCAGCGTCGACCCGCAACGTGACGACGCCAGGCGCCTGCAGGACTACGCCAAGGCCTTCCAGAAGGGGCCGGGCTGGAGCTGGTTGACCGGCACGCCGTACGCCATCAGCGAAACCCTCAAGGGCCTGGGCAGCTTCAGCGCCGATCTCAGGCAGCACCCGCCGCTGATCTTGGTGGGTGACGGGCGCACCGGGCACTGGACGCGCTACTACGGGTTCACCGACCCGGCAGTGCTGATCGACGAAATCAACCGCCTCGGCGCCCGCCGGGTGCATGCCAAGAGCACGGCCATTGCCGACCATCACGAGGTGCAACCATGAGCCAGGTAAGCAACCGCCGCGTTGCCATGCGCGGTTTTGACTGGCTGGTGCTGGGTGGCTGCCTGTGGATCCTCGCCTCGGTGGCGTTCGCCCATGAAGGCCATGCCCCGCAGGCGCCAGAACCGCAGCCGGCCCCGCAGGCGATGACCAGTGGCGGCGGCACCCGCGATGCCCAGACCTGGTTCACCGACACTGTGCTCAAGGACCAGAACGGCCGCGAGCTGCGCTTCTACAGCGATGTGCTCAAGGACAAGGTGGTGATGCTCAACGTGATCTTCACCCACTGCACCGACGCCTGCCCGCTGATTACCCGCAAGTTGCGTGAAGTGCGCGAGACCATGGGGCCGCAGCTGGCCAGCCAGGTGACCTTCGTGTCGATCAGCAGCGACCCGCTCAACGACACCCCCGAAGTGCTCAAGGCGTTTGCCGAGAAGCAGGGCGTGGATGGGCCCAACTGGGTGTTCCTGACGGGTGACAAGGCCAATGTCGACCTGGTGCTCGGCCGCATCGGCCAGTTTCTGCCCAGCCCCGAGCAGCATTCGACACAGCTGATTGCCGGCGACGTGGCCGGCAAGCGCTGGAGCAAGATCCGCCCGGATGCGCCGCCTGCGGCGATTGCCCAGCGCATGCAGTTGCTGGCACTGCCTTTGGCAGGGCGGTGAGCATCATGAATGCCTTGGTGGCCTTGTGCTGTTGCTGCCGGCCTCATCGCCGGCAAGCCGGCTCCCACAGGTATGACACTGCCTTCAGGCACGCTGCGATCTGTGTGGGAGCTGGCTTGCCGGCGATGAGGCCTGAGCAGGCTGGAAAAGCCATGAGCACGATCCTGGTTGTGCTTTTGAGCCTGATGTTTTGTGCTCCGGCCTTTGCCCTGGACCTCAGCGCCAACGAACAAGCCGGCAAACACCTCTACCGCCAGGGCGTCTCCAGCAGCGACGCACAGCTGCAGGCCCGGGTCGGTGCCAGTGACATGACGGTCCCCGCCAGCGTGCTGCCCTGTGCCAGCTGCCACGGCAACGATGGCCGCGGCCGCGCCGAAGGGGGTGTACGCCCGCCCAGCCTCGACTGGCAGCGCCTGGCGCAAGGCCAGGGCGAACGCGAGGTCAACGGCCGCCGCTATCCGGCCTACACCGACAGCAGCCTGGCCCGGGCCATCCAGCAAGGCATCGACCCGGCCGGCAATCGCCTGGACCCGGCCATGCCACGCTTCGAGCTGACCCTGGCCGACCAGCGCAACCTCACGGCCTACCTCAAGCGCCTGGCCCAGGAGCGCGACCCCGGCGTGGAGGAGGGCGTGCTGCGCCTGGGCACCTTGCTGCCGGCATCCGGCCCGCTGGCCGAGGCCGGGCAGGTGGTGCGTGCGGTGCTGGAAGACGGCCTGACGCAACTCAACCAGCAGGGTGGCATCCACGGGCGACGCCTGGAACTGGTGGTGCTCGACCCGGGCGCCGACCCGGCCAGCGCCGAACGGGCACTGCAGCAGTTGCTGGAGCAGGAACGGGTGTTCGCCCTGATCGCGCCATTGGTACCCATGCTCGACCAGCGCCTGGCAACCTTGCTGGCGCCACACAATGTACCGCTGATCGGCAGCACCCCACGAAGCGGCGGCAGCCCACAGATTTTCGACCCGTTGCCCGGCTTGCCCGCGCAATTGCTGAGCCTGGCCGGCCACGCCCGCGCAGCGCTGGGCCTGGCAGCGGGCGACCTGCGTGTGGTGTATGCCGGCAATGAACATGCGGCGTTGGCCGAACAGGTGCGCGAACGCCTGCTGCAGCAGGGCTGGGCAACACCTGCGGCCCAGGCCTTTGCAGGAAAAGCCGTGGACGGGCAGGGCATTGTCTTCCTTGGCCGTGCCCAGGCCTTTGCCGAACTGGCTTCGGCGCTGCAGTCAGCCGGCCGCCAGCCATACCTGTTTGGCGCCTCCAGCCAGGTGACCGGCGCCGTGGCGCGCTTGCCCGAGTTCTGGTCGCAACGGGTGTTCCTGGCTTATCCCTACGTGCCCGAGGACTGGACCGAACAGGGCCTGGCGACCCTGGCCGGCCTGCAGCAGCGCCAGGGCCTCGACCCTCGCCAGGCGTCGTTGCAGGTCAACACCCTGTGCGCCCTGCGCCTGTTGAGCGAAGCGTTGAAGCAGACTGGCCGTGACACCAGCCGCGAGCAGCTGATTGCCGCGCTGGAGGGCCTGCATGATGTGTCCACCGGCCTGACCCCGGCCCTGGGCTTCGGCCCCGGTCGCCGCCAGGGCATGGCCGGTGCCCATGTGGTGGCGGTGGCCCTGCCCGGGCCGCGCTTTACCGCGGTCACCCCGTACCGGCCACTGCCGGACAGCCCTTGAGCGGAGGTTGCCATGCGTGTTCTGTTGTTGTGCCTGTTGCAGGTGCTGGCCAAGGCAAGCTGGGCCGATATGCCGGCGGCACGGGTCAACGGTGTGGAGATCGAGACGATGCGCCTGGAGCGCTATTTCAGCGAATACCTGGACGCCCAGGGCCGCGCGGTGGCCAGCATCCGCAACCCGAACCTGTACCAGCGCCTGCGCGATCAGGCCCTGGATGAACTGATCGACAAGGAGCTGTTGTGGCAGGAGGCCCAGCGCCTCGGCATAGCCATCAGCGACGAGCAGGTGTCGGCGCATGTGGGCGAGATCGAGGCCGCGCTTGGCAGCCCGGCAATTTTTGAGCGGCGGCTGGCGGAAGCGGGTTTCGATAGGGCACAGTACAATGAGTACACCCGGCGCGAGCTGGCCGCGCAGCAGGTGTACGCCCAGCTCAGCGCGGTCGCCGCGCCCAGCGAGGCCGAAGTGGAGGCATTCTATGATGCCAATTCGCAAAACCTGCAAGGAGTGCAGCAACAAAGTGACGAGCCTTCGGTCATACGCGAACAGGGCCTGGTCCTGGCCAGGGCCACGCTCATCGGGCAGCGGGAGGCGCAGGCGCGCCAGTCCGTGCGCCAACGTTTGCGTGCGTCCGCTACCGTGGAGATCGCCGACTGAGGCCCCTGATGGCGTTTCCCCAATGCTGGGGAATAACGAAATGGCAGTGTGCCATCAGTTTCCCCGCATGTGGGGAACGGGGCCGGTGCGCCTGTTTGCCGCGTTGCGGATAGTGATCGGCGCTCCAGCAAAATCAATGAGTTACGGTTATTCAGCATGACTATTCACGCCTGGCACGAAGCCTGCTCAAGCCTGTACAGGGGCGCACTTCGCAGACCGGGTTACCGGGCAGTTCTTGGGAGTCGACCTTGGTGAACAGAGTATTGGTAGTCGATGACGAACAGACTCTTGCGCAGAACCTGCAAGCGTACCTGCAGGCGCAAGGCCTGGAAGTTCATGTTGCCCACGACGGTGCCAGTGGTATCGAGCAGGCTGCAAGCCTGGCACCGCAAGTGATCGTGCTGGATTACCGCTTGCCCGACATGGAGGGTTTTCAGGTTCTGGAGACCGTACGCAGGAACAGGCAGTGCCACTTCGTGCTGATTACCGCCCACCCCACCGTCGAAGTGCGTGAGCGGGCCGCCGAACTGGGTGTGAGCCATGTCCTGTTCAAGCCGTTCCCGTTGGTGGAACTGGCCCGTGCAGTCTTCGACCTGATGGGCATCGAGCGCCGGCGCAGGGCCACGGACAACCCGGCTGAAGGGTTCGTCGAACGACGCCAGAACAGGAACGAATCGTTCCCCCTGCAGTTGTACGATGGAAGCTGGGTATTGGCCGACCGCCGCCGTAACGGCGCCAAGCCCCCAGGGCCCGACGACGATCAACTGCTCACAGGGGAATAGCGGCGCCCGCACCCCTGGCCGAGCCAGCCTGCGACGCGCCCCTGAGCGGAGTCGCAGGCCATGCCAGAAGCATTCGATGCAACCCAGGACGCTCCACCGCCTGCACCGGCCTCTTCGCGGGTAAACCCGCTCCCACAGGGGCACTGCAATCCTGAAGATATCGAAAATCCTGTGGGAGCGGGTTTACCCGCGAAAGGGCCGGCACAGGTAAAAGCATATTCTGCCTACCCCCGCGACCTCTTGGCCCAGGCCCGCCTGCAAACCAGCGACGAACGCCTGCTCACCCGCCTGGAACAGCTGGCCTGCGACACCCCCGACACCTTCACCCAGCGCCTGGGCCTGACCCTGCATTACCCGGTGCTGGGCAGCCACACCTTGCTGGCCAGCACCCCACGCTTCGACAAGGTCAGCCTGGCGATGTGCCTGAAGCGTGAATTCGTGCTGATCGAGCAGGGCGGCCAACTGCTGGGCGTGTTCGCCGACCCCTTCGACCACGCCCGCCTGGCCTGGATCGACGACGTGCTGCAAGGCGCACCGCTGTACCTGGCCCACGCCGCCGACCTGGCCACCTTCCTGGCCCGCCACGAAGAAAGCTTCCACGCCGTGGACGCCCTTGACCACGACGCCGAAACCAGCAGCGAAAGCGACCCGCTGCAGCGCCTGTCGCTGGCCAGCATCAGCGAAGACCAGAGCCGCGTGGTCAAGCTGGTCAACTCCACGCTGTACGACGCCCTCAAGCTGCACGCCAGCGACATCCACCTGGGCATGACCGGCCAGGGCCTGACCATCAAGTACCGCATCGACGGTGTGCTAAACGGCGCCGGCAAGGCCAGCGGCAGCGCCTTCGCCGACCAGGTCATCTCGCGCATCAAGGTGATGGCCGAGCTGGACATCGGCGAAAAACGCGTGCCCCAGGACGGCCGTTTCAAGGTTGCCGTGGGCGACCGGCAAATCGACTTCCGGGTATCGATCATGCCCAGCATCTTCGGCGAAGACGCCGTGCTGCGGGTGCTCGACAAGCAGGACCTTTCCGACCGGGTCAGCGGCGTGCAGCTGCAGGCCCTGGGCTTTGCCGAGGAAACCCTGCGCGCCCTGCGCCGGCTGGCCGCCGAACCCTACGGCATGATCCTGGTCACCGGCCCCACCGGCAGCGGCAAGACCACCACCCTGTACGCCATGATCAGCGAGATCAACCACGGAGTAGACAAGATCATCACCATCGAGGACCCGGTCGAATACCAGCTGCCCGGCGTGCTGCAGATCCCGGTCAACGAGAAGAAGGGCCTGACGTTCGCCCGCGGCCTGCGCTCGATCCTGCGCCACGACCCGGACAAGATTCTGGTCGGTGAAATCCGCGATCCGGACACCGCGCAAATCGCCGTGCAGTCGGCGCTCACCGGCCACCTGGTGTTCACCACCATCCACGCCAACAACGTGTTCGATGTGATCGGCCGCTTCAGCCAGATGCAGGTCGACCCCTACAGCTTCGTCTCTGCGCTCAATGCGGTGCTGGCCCAGCGCCTGATCCGCCTGGCCTGCCCGCACTGCGCCACGCCGTGCGAAGTCGACGACGACACCCTGTACGGCGCGGGCCTGACCCGCGAGGGCGTGGCCGGCTGGAGGTTCGTCCGCGCCCAGGGCTGCGGCCAGTGCCGCGGCAGTGGCTACCGCGGCCGCAGCGCCATCGCCGAACTGCTGCACCTGGACGACGACCTGCGGCAGATGATCGTCGAGCGCCGCCCCCTGTCGCAAATCAAGAACCTCGCCTGCCAGCGCGGCCTGCGCTTGCTGCGGGCCTCGGCCCTGGACCTGGTCCGGGATGGCCGTACCACTCTCGAGGAGATCAACCGTGTCACATTCATCTGATCGTGGCGCTTACAGATACAGTGCCGTACTCGGCGCCGAAGGTGTAGGCCTGGGTAGCTGGCACGCCAATCACCACCAATGGCTGGGCAGCCGCGACTTCACCTGCGATGCCGCCCAACCGGCCTGGGAGGCCGCCGTCGATGCCCTGGCCACGCTGCTGGGCGAGCATGCCGTGCGCGGTGCCCAGTTGCGGGTGCTGCTGTCGGCCCGCTACAGCCGCTTCTGCCTGGTGCCCTGGAGTGATGCCATCAGCCACCCGCGCGAGTTGGACGCCTACGCCCGGGCCTGTTTCGAAAACCTCTACGGGCAGCCGCTGGACGACTGGCGCATCGTGCTGTCGCCCGAGCCGGCCGGTGCCGCACGCATCGCCACGGCGCTGCCCGAAGCCCTGCTGCAGCGGCTGCAGGCGCTGGGGCGGGAAAGCCACCTGAGCCTGCGCTCGGTGCAGCCGTACCTGATGGCCGCCTACAACCGCTGCTCGGCACAGCTGGAGCAGGGCGACTTCCTGTTCGTCCTGGCCGAACCGCGCCGCAGCGTGCTGCTGCTGGCCGCCGGTGGGGCCTGGCAGCAAGTGCTGGCGCAAGGCTGCGCCGACAGCGACCAGGCCCTGCAAGCATTGATCGAGCGCACCTGCGAGCTGTACGGCGAGCACCTGCCACGGGTCTACCTGCATGCCCCGGGCCGGGGCGAGGTGCCGCAACTGGCGGCGGTGCAGCTGTGCCAGCCGGCCAGCGACGCCGACCCGCTGTGCGCCATGTGGCGGGCGGTGGCCTGACATGCGCCGCCTCGACCTGGAATTCCAGCCCCGGCGCAACAGCCCGTTGGCCTGGTCGCTGCTGGCCGTGGCGAGTGCCATGGTCGCCGGCCTGGTGCTGCTGCAACAAAGCTTGCAGGCCGAGCAGGTCGAAGTGGAGGCCAGCGTGCAAAGCCTGGAGCAGCAACTGGGCCGTCGCCCGGCCACTGTCGCACCGCTGGGCAGCGCCGCCAGCCGCGAACAGGCCGAGCGCCTGGCGCAGATGCAAAGCGTGTCGCAGCAGCTGCAACGGCCCTGGCAGCAGCTGTTCGCCATGCTTGAAGCGCAACCCCAGGACGATGTGGCGCTGCTCAGCCTGGCCCCCGACGCGCGCAAAGGCCAGCTGCGCATCACCGCCGAGGCGCGCAACCTGGAAGCGATGCTGCAGTACCACCAGCGCCTGGAAGCCAGTGCCGAGCTCAGCGATGTGTCGCTGCTCAACCACGAGGTGCTGGCCGCGCAGCCCGAGCACCCGGTGCGCTTCACCCTCACCGCCACCTGGGAGACCGGCCATGCGCGCCCGTGAATCGCTGAACAGCCTGATCCTCCAGGAACGCCTGCGTCGCGTCGGCCCGGTCGGCCTGGCTGCGGTTGCGGTGGGCCTGCTGGCCGTTGGCGTGCTGTGCGGTGGGGTGGTGCCGCAATGGCAGAACCTGCGCGAACTGCGCGCCGCCGAAGCGGACGCCAGCGTGCAGGTCGAGCGGGTCAGGCGTGGCGAGCTGAAAATCGCCATCAAACCCGAGCAGCAGGCCCTCGACAGCCTGCGCCAGCAACTGCCGGGGCAGCCCCGGGCCAGCGAGCTGATCGAGCGCCTGTACCACTTGGCCAGTGCCGAGCATATCAGCCTGGCGCGTGGCGAATATGCCCTGGGCATCGACCCCAGGACGCAACTGGCGCGTTACCAGATCGTGCTGCCGGTGCGCGGCAGCTACCCGCAGATTCGCGGCTTCCTCAGGGGCCTGCTCAAGCAGTTGCCGACCCTGGTACTGGAAGACCTGGAGCTGCAACGCAAACGCATTGGCGACAGCGAGCTCAACGCCCGCCTGCGCATGACCCTTTACCTGTCGAGGTCGTGATGAACACACAACGTGCTGTCATCTGGGTTGGCTTCCTCGGCGTGAGCGCGGCGCTGGCCTGGGCCCCGGGCCATTGGTTCGGCGAGGAAGACAGTGTTGCCCCCTTCGCGGGCAAACCCACTCCCACAAAATCGGCGGTATCCACGGTCCCTGTGGGAGCGGGTTTACCCGCGAAAGGGCCGGAACAAGCCTCAAGAGATCTCTTCCCAACCCAGCAATGGACCAAACCCCAGGCCCTGGCCACCGTCACCGAACAACCCGTGGTCACCGCACCCGCCGTAGCCGAAGCCCCGACTGCCCCGGCCCTGCCATTCCAGTTCATTGGCCGCATCGGCGACCGCGACGACCTGCAGATCTTCCTGCAGAGCGGCGAAAAACTCTACGTCGTGCGCCAGGGCGACGTGATCGAAGACACCTACCGCCTCGAACGGGTATCGGCCAGCGAGCTGCACCTGGTCTACCTGCCTTTGCATCAGTCGCAGACTTTGTCTGTAGGGAGCGCACCATGAAGTCGTCAAAGCTGTGCAAACCGGCTCCGTTCCTGCTAGTGGCGCTGTGCGTGGCCATTGCCGGCTGCGGCTCCAGCGCGGTACGCAAGGACAGCGACCAGCTGATGAAGGAGGGCCAGTACGAAGCCGGCATCGCCCGCCTGGAAGAAGCCCTGCGCGAGGACCCGCGTGACACCGAGCTGAACATCGCCCTGGCCCACAGCCGCCAGGCCGCGGTCGAAGCGCTGCTGACCCAGGCCGACGCCGACCGCATCCGCCACGACTTCGCCAGCGCCCGCATGGGCTATGGCCGGGTGCTGACCCTGGAGCCGAACAACCGCCGCGCCCAGGAAGGCATCCGCCAGCTGGAGCTGATCCGCACCCTCGACGAGCGCGTGGCGCTGGGCCAGGCGGCGCTGCGCCAGGGCGACCTGTTCGGTGCCGAGCGCTACATGCGCGAAGTGCTGCGCCTGGACCCGCAGAACCAGAAGGGCATTGCCCTGCGCAGCGACATCGAGAACGTGCAGGCGCGCACCGCGCAACCGTTCCCGCAGCTGCGCAGCAAGCTGGAGCGGCCGGTGACCCTGGAGTTTCGCGATGCCAACCTGAAGACCATCTTCGAGGTGCTGTCCCAGGTCGCCGGCATCAACTTCATCTTCGACAAGGACATGCGCCCGGACATGAAGGCCACCATCTTCGTGCGCGAGTTGCGCATCGAGGACGCCGTGGCGCTGCTGCTGGAACAGAACCAGCTGCGGCAGAAGATCGTCAACGAAAACACCCTGATGATCTACCCCGACTCGCCGCAGAAGACCAAGGACTACCAGGAACTGGTCATGCGCACCTTCTACCTGACCAGCATCGACTCCAACACTGCGCTGAACATGGTCAAGACCATGCTCAAGACCCGCGACGTGTTCGTCGACGAACGCCTCAACACCCTGACCATGCGCGATACCCCCGATGCCGTGCGCATGGCCGAGAAGCTGCTGCAGTCGCAGGACCAGTCCAACCCCGAGGTGGTGCTGGAAGTGGAGGTGATGGAAGTGGCCACCTCGCGCATCCTCGACCTCGGCCTGCAATGGCCCAACACCTTCGGCGTGCTGAGCTCCGACGGCCAGCCGGTGAGCGTGCTCGACCAGCTCAAGGGCATCGACTCCAGCCGCATCAGCATCGCGCCGGCGCCGCAGGCCAAGATCAACGCCCAGGACAAGGACATCAACACCTTGGCCAGCCCGGTGATCCGCGTCAGCAACCGTGAGCAGGCGCGCATCCACATCGGCCAGCGGGTACCGATCATCAGCGCCACCTCGGTGCCGTCCACCCAGGGCCCGGTGATCACCGAAAGCGTCACCTACCTGGACGTGGGCCTGAAGCTTGAGGTGCAGCCCACCGTGCACCTGAACAACGAAGTGGCGATCAAGGTAGCCCTGGAGGTGAGCAACGCCACCCCGCTGGAAGCCACGCGCCAGGGCACCATCCCGGTCCAGGTCGACACCCGCAACGCCCAGACCACCCTGCGCCTGCACGATGGCGAAACCCAGGTGCTGGCCGGCCTGGTGCGCAACGACCACAACGCCAGCGGCAACAAGATCCCGGGCCTTGGCGACATTCCCGGTCTGGGCCGGCTGTTCGGCAGCAACAAGGATGACATGAGCAAGTCGGAGCTGGTGCTGGCGATCACCCCGCGCATCGTGCGCAACCTGCCGTACCAGAGCCCGTCGGACATGGAGTTCGCCACCGGCACCGAGTCGGCCATGCAGGTGCGGCAGATGGCGCCGTTGCCGCCGGCGGATGTGCCTGGCAATGCCCCGGCCACCGATGCCCCGGTGGTGGAAAGCCAGATGGCGATCGCCCCGGCCAAAGGGAGCCCGCGGCCATGATCGCGCAGCGCCGCATGCAGGGCTTCAGCCTGATCGAGGTGGTGCTGACCCTGGCACTGCTCGGGCTGCTTGCCAGCATGGCCGCGCCGCTGACCGAAACCGTGGTGCGCCGCGGCAAGGAACAGCAGCTGCGCGAGGCGCTGTACCAGATTCGCGACGCCATCGACGCCTACAAGCGCGCGTTCGATGCCGGCTACATCGAGAAGCGCCTGGACGCCAGCGGCTACCCGCCGAACCTGCAGGTGCTGGTCGACGGCGTGCGCGATGTGCGCAGCGCCAAGGGCGCCAAGTTCTACTTCCTGCGGCGCATCCCGCACGACCCGCTGGTGGCGGCCAAGGGTGAGGACGAAGGCGGGTGGGGGCTGCGCGCCTACGACAGCAGCCCCGACAACCCGCGCGAAGGCGAAGACGTGTTCGACGTGTATTCCAAGGCCCGCGGCAAAGGCCTGAACAACATCCCCTACGGGCAATGGTGACAGCCATGAAACGCAGCAAAGGCTTCACCCTGATCGAACTGCTGGTGGTGCTGGCGATCATCGCCACGCTGATGACCATCGCCATGCCGCGCTACTTCAACAGCCTGGAAAGCTCCCGCGAAGCCACCCTGCGCCAGAGCCTGGCGGTGCTGCGCGAGGCGCTGGACCACTACTACGGCGACACCGGCCACTACCCCGACTCGCTGGAGCAGTTGGTGGAGCAGCGTTACCTGCGCAACACCCCGATCGACCCGATCACCGAGCGCAGCGATGCCTGGCAGCTGGTGCCACCGCCCGAAGGCGTGGCCGGCGGCGTGGCCGATATCAAGAGCGGTGCCACAGGGAGGGCGCGCGATGGCAGCCTGTTCGCGGAATGGTAAGGCCGACGCCGGCTTTACCTACCTGGGCGTGTTGCTGCTGATTGCGGTCAGCAGCGTGGCCCTGGCCGCCACCGGCACGCTCTGGGCCAGTGCCGCCCAGCGTGACCGCGAACGCCAGCTGTTGTGGGTGGGCAGCCAGTATGCCCAGGCCCTGCGCAGCTACTACCGCGCCTCGCCGGGGCTGGCCCAGTATCCGCAGGAACTGGCCGACCTGCTGCAGGACAACCGCTTCCCGCAGGCCAGGCGGCACATTCGCCGGCTGTACCCAGACCCCATCACCAACAGTGACGATTGGGGCCTGCTGCGCTCGATCGATGGCCGCATCACCGGCGTGCACAGCCGCTCGGACGCCACCCCGTTCAAGCGCAGTGGCTTCAGCGCCGAATGGAGCGGTTTCGATGGGCTGGAACATTACAGCGACTGGCAGTTCGTCGCCGAGCAGGCCTTTACCGAAAGTGCCGGTGGCGTGCAGACCCATGCCGGCCCGGGAGACACGCCATGAGCCGCCTGGCCGCGCTGTGCCTGGGCCTGCTGCTGGTGGCAGTGCTGGCCACCTCGGCCAGGGCCGGGGACGAGGACGAGATGCAAGGCTTCATCGTCGACAACACCATCTCGCACATCGGCCACGACTTTTACTACTACTTCGCCGACCGCCTGCGCGCCACCAGCCGGCTTGATTTCAACCTGGTGGTGCGCGAACGCCCGGATGCCCGTTGGGGCAGCCTGGTCACCGTGGAATTCGAGCGTGAGGTGGTGTACCGCCGCTTCCTGCCGCCGAACACCACCGAGCTCAAGGACGAGGCCGTTGCAGCAGCCGACCTGGTCAAGCAGCAAATCATCCAACGCAAGTTGCAACGCCTGCTGCAGGACACCACCGATCTGGAGAGGGACGAGCTATGAAGTACCACATACCCCGTTGCATCGCCGCCTGCCTGTTTGCCAGCGCATGTGCCGTCCAGGCCACCGAGCTGGTGTACACCCCGGTCAACCCGGCCTTTGGCGGCAACCCGCTCAATGGCACCTGGTTGCTGAACAACGCCCAGGCGCAGAACGACTACGACGACCCCGACCTCAAGGACCGTTCCTCGGCCTTTACCGGCACCACGGCCCTGGAGCGCTTCAGCAACCAGCTGGAGTCGCGGATGTTGTCGCAGTTGCTGGACAACATCAGTAACGGCAACACCGGCAGCATGGCGACCGATGCGTTTCTCATCGACGTCATCGACGATTCCGGGGCCTTGAGTATCAAGGTCACCGATCGCGCCACAGGAGAAATTTCGATCATTGAGGTCAGCGGCCTGAACCCTTGAGGGGGCAAGGCTATTTGTTGGGGAGAGAACACCATGAAACGTCTGCTGAGCACGCTGCTGATCCTCACCGTCCTGGGTCTGCACGGTTGTGGCCTGCGCGAACCGATGCCCGCCGAACAGGACTCGGAAACCCCGACCCTGACCCCCCGTGCGTCGACCTACTACGACCTGATCAACATGCCACGGCCCAAGGGCCGGTTGATGGCGGTGGTGTACGGTTTCCGCGACCAGACCGGGCAGTACAAGCCGACCCCGGCCAGCTCGTTCTCCACCAGCGTCACCCAGGGCGCGGCAAGCATGCTGATGGACGCCCTGAACGCCAGCGGCTGGTTCGTGGTGCTGGAGCGTGAAGGCCTGCAGAACCTGCTGACCGAGCGCAAGATCATCCGTGCTTCGCAGAAAAAGCCCGACGTGCCGGAAAACATCATGGGCGAGCTGCCACCGCTGCAGGCCGCCAACCTGATGCTGGAGGGCGGCATCATCGCCTACGACACCAACGTGCGCAGCGGCGGCGAGGGCGCTCGTTACCTGGGTATAGACATCTCCCGCGAGTACCGCGTCGACCAGGTGACCGTGAACCTGCGCGCGGTGGACGTGCGCACCGGGCAGGTGCTGGCCAATGTGATGACCAGCAAGACCATCTATTCGGTCGGCCGTAGTGCCGGGGTGTTCAAGTTCATCGAGTTCAAAAAGCTGCTCGAGGCCGAGGTGGGGTACACCACCAACGAACCGGCGCAGTTGTGCGTGCTGTCGGCGATCGAGGCGGCGGTGGGGCACTTGCTGGCGCAGGGGATTGAACGGCGGCTGTGGCAGGTGGCGGGGGATGCGGGGGAGGGGCAGGCTACGGTGGACAAGTACCTGAGCCAGAATCAACAGCCTGATTGAGCTTGAGGGCCTCTTCGCGGGTGAACCCGCTCCTACCGGTGTGTTGATATCCCGGTAGTAGCGGGTTTATCGTGGCGTCGAACCGCTGAGAAGAAGCCGGTGCAGATTACACAATCTATTGTTAATTTCCCACTGTGGTTTTAACAGTCTCGGACGTAAAGTTTAATATCGGTGTGATTTTGTGGGAGATTTGTATTGGTTGGAAAGAAATAACGTTTATTGTAGGTTACATCATGCAGCATAGGGTTGCTTTTCAATTTTAGTGATCTCAAATACATACTGTCATGAATGTATTGAGTGGCTTGTTTCACTGCATCCGGATAGGTTATCCAACCGGGGTTTCCTGGTGCTAGGGCGGCATTTGACTTTGTCACTATATGGTTGGCAATGAAGCCGATGGAATCGATGTTGTAGTTGACTGTAAGCTCGCCGACATATGCTTGCGTTACTTTTTTGCTTGCGTCTGAGAAATCCCGGGCGAGAGAATGTGTATTGCCATCTGCGGAGTGGCATATTTTTAGCTGGACGATGTCAATGTCGTCAAAGTTTATCAGGGATTTTCCAGTTGGATCTTTAAGCGCTTTCAGTTCATTATATAGTTTTTGTCCATCCCAGTAAGAATACCGTTTTAATGTCCGGCCGCCAGTAACTCTTGGGGCGCGATCAGCAATTTGTACTCGCGCTGTGACGCCGCCGTGTACGGTTGCTTTGGCAGGTGAACCATGAGCCATGACGATAAGCCGGGTAAGAGGGGCGGTGGATGTGAAGTCACACTGTAGTAAACTGGGGCCCAGCAAATAAGATTGTTCTTTCGCGACCGTTCGTAAATCGGTATCAGTAATGTGGTTGATGGCGTTCTCTACTGCGGCAGTGACAGCACGTCTGCAGCGAGACAGCTTCATTTGCAGAGAGTTAGTGTGATTGATAATGTCTGTAACGGTGTCTTGTATCTGCTTTTGCGCTTGACTGGCGGTATCCAATGCGGTTCGCGCACTGGCGCGATCCGCCTCGATTAGCTTAGCGGTTTCGGCGAGTGCTATTTTGTTTGCTTTCTTCGTGTTTTTAAAAGGATTTAGAGGTGTGAGTTGTTTGTAACAGGCTGGGCGATAGTTGTGCTTTTTTAAAAAGTCTAAAATGACATCGGTATTGGCACTGCTTTGATTAGGCATCTCATTGACGCGTTTTGTAATACGCGTCCAGTTGGCCCGAAGTTTCTCTACCTTGGCAATGGGGAGTGCCGCTGCTTGGACTGCAGTCTCGGCATCAATCAGATCTGCGATAAGTTTTGCAGTTTTGGTGTGATGGCTAGAGATAGCGGAGCTTATAGACTTCAGCTCCGCAATAGAGCTTTGTGCGGTTGTTAAAGCGTGCGATGCTGTGGCTTTAGCAATAGTTGCTATTACGTTGTCTACATCCAAGAGTGTCTTATTCAGGCGCTTAGTGCTTGCAGCCATTCGAGACAGGTTTTCCCCAAGGGATGCCTTTACATTAAAATCGTCGATCCCGATCCATAGGCCACCATTTCCACCTGGGTTGCTGGGGAACAGGATACTGGTGTTATCGAGGATATTTCCGCCCAATCGCTCAATGGTCATTCCAGATTGTGTTACGCCATTGTCAAGCGTGTTCGTGAGCGCAGTCGGCGTGGTCGGAAGCTTGGTGCAGAGGGCATGATAGGTCTGTGAGGATTTGAAGAGTGCTTTTAGGCCCCCCATTTTTATCGCGTTTCGCAGTTGAACCACTCCACGGCTTGCTCTGCGTACGACTCTGACCAGCCACAGCCCAGCTTTGCCAATACCTTTGGCGCCTGCATCAAGAAAATTGGCTGCCAGAGAACCCCACCCCAGTTTTTTTGAAAGATCCGGGTTAGTTTGCCGCAACGCCAGCTCTGCTGCGCCCAGGCCGAAACTTACAAGGCCAGCAGCAAGCAGTAATGCTCCAGCAGCACCACCCGTGATAACGGACAAGCCAACCGTTAATAGCATGCCGTAAGCGAGTAACGCCCATTCCCACCATGCAGCAGCTTCATGATGGGGTGGCTTGGTTTCGCTGATCATTTGATCCAATGAAAAAAGATTGGCCGATGCCTCCCTCCGGCTAATCATGATATGCCCGCTCGGGTCATGCCAATTTACGGGGTCACGACCTGCGCAGTAGGCCAGATTATTCAGCCCACCGTTTTCAAAGGGGCTGAGACTGTCGCTTTGGCAAAACGCCTGGTGACGGGGATTGTAGAACCTCGAGCCGAAGTGATAACAGCCTGTCACCGGGTCGACGCGTTGGCCATTGTAGCCAAGGCCACTGTTCAACTTGTTGAGGCGCTCCAGAGGGGCCTCACCCCAAGGGGTAAAGCCGACTGACTGACTTGACCAGAGTCCCGAGGCATTGAACGAGTACTCCTCGGCGCTGCTGTTTTGTGGATCCGGAAAAACATACAAGGTCTGACTGTCACCCGCTTCTTCGCCCATTTTGTGAAGCTGTACGATCAAGCCAGCCTCTTCATCAAATGTACGATAGCTTAAAGGTTGATTCTGGCTGTTCAACCAGACCTCGCCACCCAATTGATCATCGGTGTAATGCAGCACACGCCATTGCTGATTGGCGGCATCCCATTGCCCTGCTAGTCGGCCACTTTCATCGTACTCATAGGTCGTATCAGGTTGATTGTTCAGCGTCTGTGCAACAGACAGTAGTTGTCCTGTCTGGGTATACGTGAACTGGCTGTCGTTAATGTCGTTGAGTGCACTACCATTTTTATCGGTCTGAAAGGAGATGGAAGTGGGTGGTTGAGTACTTCCATCTTCACTGAAAAGCGCTACGGTCACACGGGTGCGCTGGGTGGGATGTGACGGGTCGTCATAAGCATACGCCCGCTGTTCGCCCGCGCCATCGATAAATGTCGTGGTGCAGGTAAGCAGGTTGCCAATAAAGTCATAGGTGTAAGCTTGTTCTCGAATGTGTTTGCCATTGATATCTTCAATCTCGAAACCTTCGGCTGCCTCCACCGTCCAGTGAGTAAGTTCGTTGCGTAGTTTGTCGTAGGAAAAATTTTCTGTGCGAGAGGGTTCGGTGTTTCCATTGCGGAACCATTCTTTTTTCGACAGTTGTCCGGTTTGTGACCAGCTAAGTTTATACCTGCTCTTGGTCGTGCCGTTCAAGCTGTAAATACGTTGAACTTCCCTGCCAAAATTATCGTAATCGTAATCGACAGTTAGCTGTTGTCCTTGTCGCAAGTCATCCACGGCCATACGCTTGACCGAACCCTGTGCAGTATAGAGATAGCGATATTCAAAGTGACCGCGGCGTACGCGGCTGCGCCGATTCCTCCCATCGGACCAGACTCGCTTGGCTGAACCATTCGCGAGTTGCACTTGCTCAACATTGCCACGCAGTGAGTGAAGGCTGCATTGCTCATGGGAAACGCCATGTGTCGTCCGGCGCCTGGTCAGGTTTCCAAGCAGTTGCGGGGATAACACCTCTGTGCTGATGCGAGTTTGCAGGTTGGCTCTATGAGCAGGCCGCTCTATGTGTATGGCTTTAGTGAATGCGTTGTAGGTAAACGACGCAATCATTCTTTTGCTGTTGGGGCGCTGCAGGTCGCTATGGAACCAGAAAACCGCGTTGCCATCTGCACTGCTCTCGTTCCACACCTGAATACCGTCTGGGCGCTGGTATCCATTGTCTTCGAATGTGAACGTGCGTAATGAGCCATTGGTGCCCACTGTAAGGGAACACGTTGTGCTGTTTGTTTCATCGAAGACTTGCTGTCCAAGTTGAACTTGCTGGCCGGATGGAGATTTGATGTAAATTCTAGTCGGTTTAGTGTTGAAGCCTTCGAAGGTCCAGGTTGTCGACGTGCCGTCAGGAGACGTTATCTTCGTACGCCGCCCCAGTTCGTCAAAGGTGCTTTTCCATTCCCGGGTTAAGTCGCCAATGGTTTCATTGATTTGTTCGCATTGCCCACGTGCATTAATTATTTTTTCAGTGACTACGCCGGCGGTCTGCATCTGCTGTTGTACATTGTCCCATGTGAGGTGCGACTCTCTGATGGTGACGCATCCGTTGTGATGGTTATGTTGTGTTACTTCCTGGCTGCGCAGTGTTCCAAGCAGTGGCGTGCCTGTAACGGATCTGGTTATTTGGTTTGTTGTTCCGTCTGTTTCGGTTTGCGTGTGCTGTTCGTTAATTTCCCAGAACCAATCCCGCAGTGCGCCAGACAAGCTCACCCCTTTGTTTTGAATGCACAGTCCACCTGCATGATAGTCGTAAGTGCAGCGTTCCAGAACCTCTCCAGAGGAACCATACGAAATTTCTTCAAGGCATACGAAGTCGTTGTCTTTATCGCAGACGTTGACCAGACGTTGCAATTCGCGGCGTACCGGGCGCTGAAGGCCATCGAGCAAAGTGCGCCCTTTGCGACCGTCTGGCCCAGTAGTTGTGACCCAGTTCCCCCCAGCCTCTTGACTCCACTGGTGATGAACGCCTGCCAGTCCGAGGCCATTAGCAAGGCCTGACTGGAAACAATTAGTGTCCCAAGCATAGACGGTACTGGTTAGCAATCGATCAAGTGAATCGTGCGAGCGATAGACCATTGTAGTTGGCCGGCCCAGCTCATCCTGTCTTGACTCACGGAGGATACGGCCGCTACGCCCCGAGCGTATCTGCTGAGTAACAATCGCCGTCAACTCCAGCGCGCCCAATTTCAAGGGCGACTCACCCTTTGTCCACAGCGTGCCGTTGAGGGAATCGACGGTTGTGGTTTCTTTTAATGTTTGAGTGTGGCGTGTTTCACTGTTTTTGTACCACCGTGTTGAGGTTGTCTCGGTCTTGCTCTGTACAGACCCACCGGAGTTTTCTATTTGTTGCAGACTAACCAGCAACCCTTCCCGGCCTGACGCTTTTGTGAGGGTCCACGGTGTGCTGGAAGTGTCTACCTCAACGCCCTCCAGGTTCAGAATGATGTCGGGAATCAACATACCTTGGCTGTCTCTGTTGGCACGACCGTAGCCAAACAAGGAAACACTGATGTCCGAGCGGCTTCCATCGGGGAACGTCACATAGTTGCACTGTGCAAGAAGCGGAGGGGATAGGGCATCAAAAATTTCTGGGCACGCAAGTGGTTGAGCCAAGGCGGATGTTTCACCTTGCTGAAGCCTGAAGCCTTTCAACAATTGGTTAAGCTTTGGAACCTGATCGCTTCGATCAGGCTTATCCGCACTGGCTTGGGTTGCGTAATAGCAAAGGTGCGTGGTCTGCCCATCATCGGTGACGGCTTTCGTAAGCAGTGCCGTATTCGCATCGTAGGTGAAATGTGTGGTTTCTTTCGATGCCCGCGTTTTGGCACTTTTGGCAGCGTGATCGAGATGAGTACTCATGATTGGCTCTCCGGTGTGACGCTTTTCGCATTGCGGTCGTTCAGGACCTGAGCGCGCAGGTCTTCAAATGTCACCGTTGTGCTTACTGGTTGAGTGGCCAACCGATAGATGACAGCCGGATCGGTGCTGGTGATCGCTTCTGGATAGGTATGGGTCGTCGTTTCGCGAGCAAGTCCCGGCGTTGTTTCAACGGTCTGAGTTTCGACCAAGAAGCCGTTGGTGAGCGTCCAGGTCCGTCGGGTAGACGGGCCATGATGATGGGTACCGGTTTCCAGGCTGCGGGTGCCGCTGAAGGTATCGCCTTCCTTCATTGCAAGTACGCTGGTATTACCGTCCCATTCCCAGATATATGTGATTGGGCGTTGCCCTGCGCCGGGCAACAAGGTATGGCGCACCACCCGGGAAAGCGGAATGATGCTGTTGCTGACGTCCCAGTCTTTCCACATTGGCGCGTAGCTCACGTACTCGAGTGAGCCATCATCCTCGGCTACGGAGCACAGCACGCGGTCCAGAACCGCTTCTCCCTCGTAGCCGAACACGACTGATTGTACTGGGGAGGCATCGCGCAGGCCCTGGCGTTTCAGTTGAATGAGCAGGCAGTCCTCGATAGTGAGGCTAACGGTATAGGCCTCATCGGTGTCCGGCCAGACGGTGAATTGGCTGGTGTAAGTGCCAGTTGCTGTGGGTGGTTCATGCACTGCCGTTAGCAACTGGATGGAGCCTTCAGCGATGGAGTGCAGGTGTACATGGCCTTTTCTTCCTTCCCATGACAGCGTCAGTGTGCTGCCTTGTGGTGCCGAAATCTGGCTGGGTGTCAGGATGAAGGCCTTGCGATCCATCTCGCTTTCAAGTTTGCCTATTTCGTCGAGTTTGCTTTGGAAGTTACTGCTCTGCTCGGTCGATAGCCCAGACTCGCGGAGCCATTTCTGCAGGTTTTCCTTGATCTTGCGAACCTTCAGAAGGAGCGCGTCTTTATAGTCCTTACTGGCTTCCTGACCGTCGTGGAGAGCGGGCCTGGTCAAGGTCTCTTGGCGGCCGGAGGGGTAGATCACTGTCAACGCTGTCAGGGAAGCAAAGCTGCCTGTGGCGCCTGTCAATGTGACTCCGTTGATGGCCAAGCGCTTGTTGCCTTTTGCCTTATCAATATGATCGGCGGTGAGCGTGATGGTTTGGCCGGTGTACAGCGTCAGCTTGTGTAAACGGTTATCCCAGGCGCTGAAGCGGAATGCCCAGCCATCTCCGAGAGCACTTTCGTTGGCGCGTGTGGCGCAGTAGTGAAGGTTGAGTTCTATCTCCGGTCCATTGCCCGATAACCCGCGGATTACAGCTACGGAATAATGTGCATGGAACAGCCCGGTCTTGGCATCGACACCGTTCTCACTGGCGCCGCTGACATCGTAAACCTCTGAACCTACGGTATTGGCGTAGTCTGCGCAGAGCGTGTCCTTGGGCTTGAAGTCTCGCCCAGTGTAGGGTTTCTGAATCATGAACGGAGCTTGGCCTACTCGTCGCCCTTCGGGAGTTAGGCTTCTACGCGTTGGTACGATGCCTGTTCGGCTGACGCTGCTTGCGCTGCAAATAACTTCGTTCGGTCTGATGTCGGAGGAGCGCGGAATGTAGAGTCGAAAACCACCGTTTGGTGCATTGGCATCGACGAGTAAGTCAGGTGCGAAATCTGAAGTGTAGGAAATGAATCGAATCCCTTTTTTAACAGCGCTTGCAGTGAGTTGCAGGTGAAGGTACTCGGCATTGACCTCATCGATGCGCCCCAACCGTGAGACGAGAGCTGCTTCATCCAGTAACTTGCAGATTTCAGCGATTCCAGGTGTCGCTAACAAGCCTGCAATTAGCTCTCGACTGCACTCATTTCCCTCAGGTGTGGCCGTAGCGTCATTCGTGTCTGCATCGCGGATATTATCTGACAGGTCTGATAAGCTCAGATCTTCTACGGAAAAATCTGCTCGGTCAATAATGAGATACTCAGGAAATTCCGAAAAGTTCTCATCCCTGGCAGGGGGTGTTATTTGTTTTTTTGCCAGCGCGTCGAGGCACTCAAGCACTAGATCAGCTTCTGCCGTCAACAAGGACGCGTCCTTGAAAGCGTGCAATATGTTGGCGAGATCGGGAGTATGCTCGCGCGCTTGAATGAGATGCCGAGTGTGCAGCCGATTGTTGCTTGCGAGTGAAAGAAGCTTCAGCGCGGCGGCAATAGGAAAGTAATCAGGGTTTGGCCTCGCAAAGGCGATAGTCATCTGATAGTCGTTACTTGAAACGCACTCGGTCCAATACGATGTTCCGCGAGATTCGCGCCAGGAATAATGCGGAGGTTGCGAGTTTGTACGTAATTGCCATACATCTTTTTGTGGGTAGGGTTCGTTGCCTCTTGAGAGCTTGGATGCTACCAGTGCAGGAACATTGGCCGAAGGTATGTAGAAGTCAAAGTCGGGGCGCTTCATCAGTTCGCGAGTAAACCGTTCGCGAGCTTCTCGTCGATTTACTTCTTTTCGATCTCGCTCGGTTAGAGGTTCATCACCAAAAGCGATCATGCTCGAAAAATGAGTGTGGTAGCTGGTCACATACGCCCGTTCTTCCTCTTTCAACCTGGCGTATTCTTCTGCTTCTTCCCACTGGAAATAATCGCGCACGAAAGTAAATTCAGGGTAAAGATCAGGAAGGCAGCGCGCGGCTGGGGTGGGTTCTTTTTCAATTTGACCGACAATCAGGACACTCTCCAACGCCTTAGGCAGCCACAGCGTGTGATTAGACAGATCCATTGCATCAATGACCGGCTGCGGATGTAGAGCATCCAGTGTGCCCCACCGCACGAATTGAGACCCAAGCTGCAAGGCCAATCCCCTGACCCATTGAGCGAGCGACTGGGTTTGCTCTGAATCCGCTGTGAACATCCAGGTTGAAACAGTCTGCTCGTTCCAGCGATCGGTCAGTGCCAAGGTCAAGCCTTGCTTATAATCCTGGTACAGCTGCTGAAGCGTGAGTTTTTGACCCGCCAGCGTTTCAAGCGCTGGCTCATAAGTGCCACCTAGGCTGGGAAGACCCTCTACAATGAATCTTGCAGGTAGTGGCAATAGCCACAGCCACCAACCGTCTGCTGAGTCCGGTTTGCCTTTGTGAGAATAAGCATCCCCGAGCCGTAGGCAATCTCCCAGTGCAGACGTCTGCAGCGTCTCGGCCAGTGAAAGGAGGCACGCTTGGGCATCAGACTCACCCTGCGGGACAGTGAAGCTGAGCGGCGATCCAGGCAACTGCGTGCTGCTGTATTGGTCGAGCATGTGAAACTTTATTTCCTGACCAGCCACTGGCGTAAAGGCACTCACTGCCCGATGCTTTCTGAATGACAGTGCGTCGAGTTCAACCGAAAGGTTGGACTGCTGAGGAATCCAAAGTGAGTTTCCGCTGGGCGCTGCAGTTAGGGTTACTCCATCTTCCGCTAACGCACCTGCTCGCAGCATCCCGTATTGGCTATTGGCATTGAGGTGCTGCTTGTTAATGAAGTCACAAAACCCGTTGATCCACGTACTTGAAGCGGCATTGTCCGTGGCAATTGAGTAGAGATGGGTTTCATACAGGCGTAGGGTCGTTCGGTCGCGCACTTGTACAGAGACAGTATCGCCCTCGGCGGGCGGATAATCAGGGAGGTTGCAGGCGATAACCTGATTGGCGGTGAAGGGGGCATTGGTGAACAGCCGGCAGTTATCCGCGTAGTACCATAGGCGGTTTAGCCTATGTTTTTCTGATGATTCCAGTCTTAAGAAGTCGGTGGTACGCAAAACTGTATCGGCTATTGCCATCCCGCCGGAATCTGCCAGATAACCCGCGCACATCCACTGGTTACCATCTGCCACTGCCAGCGTCGCATTGAGGGTTGAAAGAAACACCTTTGGCCAGCTTTCCAAGATGTTGTCGTCCGTCGTTGCCTGAGAGGACACAGTCTTGAGAATACGTCCATCGTGTTCACTGATGACCCAGGCTTTTACGCATTCGCCGGGTTTCAAATCGCGATCGGCTAGCAAAAAAACTGGGCTACACCACGTGTGAGCACCGCCACCGATCATGGTAGGCTCAAACCCCGTCATGTTGGGCAACATGTCGTTATTTAATGCACTGGCGGAAACAGCCCATTGTGCAGCCGGATATAATGCTTCAATTGTCTGCGCGTCTGAAGGCACGGGTTCGGCAGTGAGCTTGATGTCGGCCAGCGTGTAGACGGCTGCGATTTCGGACTCATCGATATCGACACTATCGTATGCTGCGAATTTTGCGATAGACTCGTGCTGCTGGCTCAGCGCGTCAAAGGTTTTTTTAAAGGGGATGCTGCAACCGAAAGTAATGCTGCCTGAATAAACGTCATGTGCGGTGACAAGGCCGAAATAGCCGTAGTGGCTGTCGGTTTTTTCCGGATCGCTTTCCAATAATACCAATAGTGGTCCGGTTTCAGTGGTCAAGTCATCGTGTTCGTAGACAGGCTTGACAGGTTTTGCCCCTGCTTCAAGCAAGGCATTAATCAGGTTTTTTCTTGCTGTACGCGCTTCCGTTACCGCATTGAAATCCGCTACGGCTGCCAGCGAATAAATTTTGCGGATGTGTTGAGTAGCGATGTAGATTTCGTCGTCAGGTGCACAGAAATAACTCAGGATGGGATATTTTTCCGCTAGCTCTGTTTTGACGTCCCGGAGCATTTTGTCTGTTGATACGGTGATGTGCTGTGCGTTTGACAGGAAAGGCGGGTTATTATCAAGATAACCCAGTAAACTATAGTTTTCCAGTTTTCGAAGAATAGGGTCGGTACGTTCGCCATGCGCATAATATCCCCAGGGGGTGTCGATGCTGTCATGGTGTTCCGCGAAATTTTCGATAGGGTGTTTAAGTTCAATCAGTACGGGTGTGTGGCTGGCGGAGATTCGCGCAAGTTCTCCAATGGTTTTTATCGAGGCTCCCGCTTCAATTATGCTAGATAGGAGCTCCTCGTAAACGGATTCATACTTTTCGTAAATTTCAGGGTTGCAGCTATAGAGCGTGATGACTTCGGGCGCAATGCCATGGATGTCCTTCAGAAGCTCCGTATGCGCTGGACCTAATGCGGAATCATCAAAAACAAAACGTTTGGGGTATTTTCGGCTGCTGTCCTGAGCGGCTGTAATCCCGTCGCTCTCCAGGCTCCAAAAAGTACTGTCGTTTGTATATAGGGCTCGAATTGTTATGTTATCGCCATTTTTTAGTTTGGCTTTCTCGATGACTTCTTTGTTGTAGCCTGTTTTTAATGTGTCTGAGAAACGGCCCATTGAACTATCCTTGATTATCACCATGGGTGAGAGGGCGTTAGGCCCGGTGTGAAAAGCTTTGATGCTCGGTAATGCTGCATTGAAAACCGCCTCGGCATGCTCGTTTACGATCTGTAAACTCCGCTTCCTCGTCTGCTGTAGCTTTGCCTGGCCTGAGTCTCAAGACTTTTCACACAGAGCGTAGGACCCTGAGATAAATATGTGGCATGCCCGGTACTGCACATAAAAAACTTCGGTGCCTTGAGCTTTATTCAGTTCTGAGTGTTTGTCACCTAGCAAAAATGTCAGTTACTCTGCTTCGGGAGTTGACTGTCCCGTACGCGCCACCACGGCGTGCTCCAGTTTTTCCAGGTGCGAATGCAGCCATCCACCGTTTTTGCTGGAGCTGGCCAGGGGGGACCTGTAGTGATCTTTGTTGAGCAATGAACCATGGGCTGGATTCGGCCAAGGCGGTGGTGGAGGCGTTGCTGGATGGGGGAGAGGTAGCGGCTGGTTGGGCGGAAGACGATCTCCGGTGTCTTACGGGCTTGGCGCCAGTGACATCGAGCGCCGGCCGCGCGGCACGATGTCAGCCCCCACCCAAAACCCAAGCCATGCCCCAGCCTTTTCGCCGGGCACCTGACCTCATATGCCCAGCCACTGCTGGCCTGATGGAATGCTGACCTCGTCCAGTAGCTGGGCTTAGATGTCACTGGCTTGTCCGCCAGAGAGGAGAAAACGCAGGGGTGTCCCGTTAGCGTCGCAGAGCATGTGGATCTTGGTTGTCAGTCCGCCGCGACTGCGGCCTAGGGATTCTCCGATCAAGTCAGCACAGACCATCTGACCTGTGCTGAAATAGCCCTTCGTCCAACTGCCCTCTACAAGCCCTCCATCCCATGAGTCAGATGAGCTTTTCCGATTTCGAGTACGCCGGTAAGCGCAAGCAAACCCGCCGCGAGCGTTTCCTGGCCGAGATGGAGTTGGTGGTTCCGTGGAGCGGTTTGATGGCGTTGATTGAGCCGCACTACCCAAAGGCCGGCGGTGGTCGCAAGCCGTATCCTCTGGAAACCATGCTGCGCATTCACCTGCTGCAGAACTGGTTCTGGTTGGGCGACCCAGCCATGGAAGAGGCGCTGTACGAGATCACTTCAATGCGCCAGTTTGCTCGACTGAAGCTCAGCGCTCCGATCCCCGAAGACACGACCATCATGAATTTCCGGCACCTGCTGGAGAAGCAGCAACTGGCGTCGGGCATTCTGGAAACCATCAACAATTACCTGCGAGACAAGGGCCTGTCGTTGCGCCAGGGCACCATCGTCGACGCCACCATCATCCACGCCCCCAGTTCGACCAAGAACAAGGAAGGCAAACGCGATCCTGAAATGCATCAGACGAAGAAGGGTAATCAGTATTTCTTCGGCATGAAGGCGCATATCGGTGCCGATGCCGAGTCGGGCCTGGTGCACCACGTGCACGGCACAGCGGCGAATGTGGCTGATGTAACGGAGGTCGCTCACCTGTTGCATGGCGAAGAAAATTTTATCTGTGCCGATGCGGGTTATACCGGCGTGGAGAAAAGGCCGGAGCATGATGGGCGGCCGGTGATCTGGCAGATCGCAGCCCGCCGCAGTACCTACAAGCACTTGAGCAAACGCAGCGTGCTCTACAAAGCCAGACGTAAGATCGAGAAGGTCAAAGCGCAGGCGCGAGCGAAGGTCGAACATCCATTCCGTGTGATCAAGCGCCAATTCGGCTATGTGAAAACCCGCTTCCGTGGCTTGGCCAAGAATACGGCGCAATTGACCACGCTGTTTGCACTGTCGAATCTGTGGATGGTGCGCCGGCAATTATTGCCAGCTGCGGGAGAGGTGCGCCCGTGAGGGCAGATAACCAAGGCTTTGCCTTGGTTATCCAATAATCAGCGGCTGAAAATCGGGCTTTTCGGCATTCCCAAGCCGTACATTTCCGATTGGTGGGCGACTTGTTCGGAGTTTCCCTAAGGGCAGAAGGCATTTCCGACGCGCGCGCGCACATAATGCATGGTGCCCTATCAAAGCTGGTATCAAAGTTTCGAGGCACCCAATGAATCGCTGATACCGTTGCTCAATAGGAACCGTTGATACACCGTTGACCATCGTTGGAACCGAATTAACCCTACCCCTTGGAGTTCCATCACTTTCTGGCCGAGTCGCAAAACAGATCGAGCTCGACGGCCTTCTCGCGGGTGAACCCGTTCCCACAGAGCTTGTGCAAGCTTTCAGATCTTGAGCAAGGCGGCGCTCCTGCGTGTCCCTTTACGTAAACGTCACCATATGCCACCTTCTACCTCAGCCTGATGACGGCCAGGGATTTCTCCCGCACACTGCGGAAAATTCCCAAGCCCGTTCCCCGCCACCTAGCGGGGTACAGCCGGAGTAGAAAATGGCGCGACAACTAATAACAAACGCCCACGACCCGCTGCACGAATCCCGCCAGGCCCGCCTGAAGCTGGCCAGCGAAGGCGAGCTGCCACTGGGCATGCTGCGCGACGAGATCGATGCCTCCTGGCGCCGCAGCCTGGGCCATGGCCTGGACTGCCTGCAGGGCGAGCAGGTCGGCCTGGGCCTGGAGCAGGGCCACGACCTGCGCATGCTGCTGGAGCGCAACCGCCTGCTGGTCGACGCCGTTACCCCCGAACTGGACTACCTGGTCGCGCGCCAGGGCAAGGCCGGCATCGTCATTCTCGGCGACGCCCAGGCCAATGTGCTGGCCATCGAAGGGCAGAAGCACGTGCTGCAACGCGAGGGCCTGCGGGACCTGCACCCGGGTAGTTGCTGGAGCGAATCACTGCGTGGCACCAACGCGATCGGCACGGCAGTGGTGGAAGGCCGGCCGACCTTGATCAACTGCGGCGAACATTACCTCGACCGCCTCAGCCCGTTCTCCTGCACTTCGGTACCCCTGCGCGACCCGCGCGGCGAGGTGATCGGCGTGCTCGACATCACCCGTGAAGGGGTGATGGCGCAACCACAGGACAGCCTGTCGACACTGATGCTGGCGGCCGGCAACATAGAAAGCCGCATGTTCGGCCTGTGCCACCCGGAGCAATTGGTGCTGGCCTTCCACAGCCGCCCGCAATACCTCAACAGCGCCTGGCATGGCCTGCTGGCGCTGAGCCTGGACGGTGAAGTGCTGGCTGCCAACGACAGTGCCTGCCAGCTGTTGCAGGTGCCGCGCCATGAGCTGTTGGGCCGGCGCAGCAGCGACCTGCTGGGTGAACGGTCACCGGCCTTCATCGCCCGCCTGTGGCAGGGGGGGGTGAGCAGTGTGCAAACGGCCAAGGGCGAGTTCTACTTCCGCGCCCTGCAGTTGCCGCGCCACGGCCGGGTCAACGGCAGTACGCCGGTGAGCAAGCCGGCGTCGGGCAAGCAGTCGCCGGCGCTCGACGCGCTGGCCGGTGGCGACCCGCGCCTGGCGCGCAACCTGCGCATGGCCCGCCAGGGGCTGGGCAATGGCCTGCCGGTGCTGCTGCTGGGCGAGACCGGTACCGGCAAGGAGGTTGTCGCCCGGGCCCTGCACCAGGCCAGCCCGCGCGCTGACAAACCGTTCGTGGCCGTCAACTGCGCGGCCATCCCCGAAGGGCTGATCGAGTCCGAACTGTTCGGTTACCGTGAAGGCGCGTTCACCGGTTCGCGCCGGGGCGGCATGGTCGGCCGGCTGATGCAGGCCCATGGCGGCACGCTGTTCCTCGACGAAATCGGCGACATGCCGCTAGCGCTGCAGGCGCGCTTGTTGCGGGTACTGCAGGAACGGCGCGTGGCACCACTGGGGGCGGGCGACGAGCAGGACATCGACGTGGCATTGATCTGTGCCACGCACCGCGACCTCAAGCGCCTGGTGCAGGAGCAGCACTTCCGCGAAGACCTTTACTATCGAGTCAACGGCGTGTCGCTGCGCCTGCCGGCACTGCGCGAGCGTGATGACCTGGCGGCGATCATCCAGGGGCTGCTGGACAAGTCAGATGCCCGGGGCGTGACCTTGGACCCGGCCCTGACCGCGTTGCTCGAAGGCTTCGACTGGCCGGGCAACATCCGCCAGCTGGAAATGGTCGTGCGCACCGCGCTGGCCATGCGCGAGGACGGCGAGCAGGTGCTGACCCTCGATCACCTCACCGACTGCCTGCTGGACGAACTGGCCAGCGGCACTGCGCCTTCCGGCAGCCTCAAGGACAACGAGCTGGAGCTGATCCGTGGCGCCTTGGCGCGCCATCAGGGCAACGTGTCTGCAGCGGCCGAGGCGCTGGGTATCAGCCGGGCGACGCTGTACCGCAAGCTCAAACAGTTGCGCGGCTGACGTGGGCGGCCTGTTCGCCCGGCTGGTGGAGTCCAGCGACCCTGTGCTCATGCGCCAGGCGTTGGCCTGGCTGTATGGTTTCGTGCGCCCCCATCGACGTGCCATCGGCCTGTTGCTCGGTTTGTCGCTGGGCGCCTCGTTGCTGGCGCTGGCGCAACCCTGGCTGGTCAAGACGCTGATCGACGAGGGGCTGCTGGCCAAGGACTACCAGACCCTCTGGCACATGGCCGCGATCATGATCAGCGCGGGCCTGCTGGGTACCGTGCTGGCCGGGGTCAACCGTTACCTGCACACGCGCTTGTCGGGGCGCATTCTGTTTGCCCTGCGCGACGACCTTTACCGCCACCTTCAGCAGCTGTCGCCGACGTTCTACGGGCGGCGGCGCATCGGCGACATCCTTTCGCGGCTGGATGGCGATGTGGCGGAAATCCAGCGCTTTGCCGTGGATTCGCTGTTTTCGGCGGTGTCGGCGCTGATCGGCCTGGTAGGCGCGGTGGTGTTGATGCTGATGCTGTCGTGGCAACTGTCGCTGCTGCTGGCGCTGCTGGTGCCGATCGAAGTGCTGTGGCTGCGCTGGATGCGGCGCAAGGTGGAGCGCGAAGTACGCAACCTGCGCGAACGCTCGGCGGATGTGTCGTCGTTCCTGGTCGAAACCCTGCCGGCGATGAAGTTCATCCAGGCCGCCGGCCAGCAAGGCCGCGAGGCGGGGCGCCTGGACCAGTTGGGCCAGGGCTACATGCGCCAGCTGCTCAAGGTGCAGGTGACCGAATTCTTCACCCAGGCCATCCCTGGCACGCTGACCTCCTGGTGCCGCGCCTGCGCGTTCCTGGTCGGCGGTTGGTGGGTAATCCAGGGCACTTGGCAACTAGGTGCGCTGATCGCCTTTTCCACCTACATGGGCATGGCGGTAGGGCCGGTGCAGAGCCTGCTGGGCCTGTACGTGGCGGTGCAGCGCATGGCGGTGAGCCTGGGGCGGGTGATGGAACTGAAGCAGGAGACGGTGGCCGTGCTCCCGGCAGCCAACCCGCAGCCGATGCCCGACGGCCCGGGCGAATTGCGCCTCGAGGGGGTGAGCTTTGCCCACGAAGGGCGCCAGGGCGCGGTGCTGAACAACGTGCAGGTGTGCGTGCCGGGTGGCCTGAAGGTGGCCATCAGCGGTGCCTCGGGGGTGGGCAAGTCGACCCTGATCGACCTGCTGCAGCGCTTCTACGACCCGGACGCCGGGCGCATCCTGCTGGACGGCACCGACCTGCGCGAAATGGACCTGGCCGCGTTGCGCCGGCGCATTGCGGTGGTCAGCCAGGATATCGTGCTGTTCCGCGGCACCCTGGCACAGAACCTGGCCTACGGCGTGCCCGAGGCCAGCCGTGAGGAGCTGGAGCGGGTGGTGCGCCTGGCGCGGCTGGACAGCCTGGTCGACAGCCTGCCGCTGGGCCTGGACGGCCTGCTGGGTGAGCGTGGCCAGCAGTTGTCCGGTGGGCAGAAACAACGCATTGCCATTGCCCGCGCCGTGCTGCAAGCGCCGGCGATCCTGGTACTGGACGAGGCCACCTCGGCGGTGGACGAAGCCACCGAGCGCGAAGTGATCGCGGCCATCGACCAGCTGTTCGCCGGCCGCACGCGCATCCTGATCAGCCACCGTGCTTCGACCCTGGCCGATGCCGACCTGCACCTGCAGCTGCACGCTGGCCAGTTGCAGGTGCTGCCCGAGGAGGTGATCAAGCATGGGCACTGACGTGCGTGTTGGCGTGATCGACAGTGGTTGCACGCCGGAGCAGGCCAGCGCCTTGCTGGGCGCGCGCCGCTTCTGGCTGGAGGACGGCCAGTTGCGCGAAGGTGACATGCTGCCCGACCAGCTTGGGCACGGTAGCGCGGTGCTCGCCGGCTTGCAGCGGGAGGCCGGGCCGGTGCCCGTGCTGCTGGCCCAGGTTTTCGGCGCCCAGGCCAGCACCAGTGCCTTGCAGGTGGCGGCCGCGCTGCTGTGGCTGGTGGAGGCGGGGGTTACGCTGGTCAACCTCAGCCTTGGCCTGCAGCAGGACCGGCCTGTGTTGCACCAGGCCTGCGCCGAGGCTTTGGCCGCGGGTGTGCTGTTGTGCGCCTCCAGCCCGGCCCAGGGCGGGCCGGTGTATCCGGCCAGCTACCCCGGAGTGATCCGGGTTACCGGCGACGCCCGCTGTGCACCGGGCCAGTGGTCCTGGCTGGGTACCCGGCAGGCGGACTTCGGCGGCTATGTGGGCGCGGGCGGCAGGGCAGGCGCGAGCCTGGGCTGTGCGGCCCTGAGTGGCAGGATCGCTGCGTTGCTGCGTGATGAGCCGGGCATGGGCCACCAGCAGGTTCATGACTGGTTGCGCCACCACGCGGCGTTTACCGGCCCCGAGCGACGAGGTGCCGGCCATGGTTGAACCGCGCATCGTGGTGCTGGGGGCAGGCCCTGCGGGTGCGGCCACGGCCATTGGCTTGCGGCGGCTGGGCTATGCGGTGACGGTGGTGTCCGAGTGGCGCCGGTTCGCGGCGGTCGAAGGGGTTTCGCAGCGGGTGCTGGACGGTCTGCGCCACGCCGGCCTTGGCGGGGCGTTGAGCCAGGCGGCGATGCCGGCGACTCGGCAAGTGCACTGGAACGGCCAGCAGCTGCACCTGAATCAGGAGTTTCTGCTGGATCGGCAAAGGTTTGACCGGGCGCTGCGCGACGACCTTCAGCGTGCGGGTGTGAGCGTGGTCGAGGGGCGGGTGCGTGAGGTGGTTCGCGAAGTCGGTCATGGCATTCGCCTGGATGACGGGCAGGTACTGCAGGCCGATTTCCTGGTCGAAGCCCGAGGCCGCCAGGCACCGCTGGCCGCAGACCGCCTGCGCGGGCCGGAGACGGTCAGCTTGCTGAATGTCTGGCAGGCCGCTCCCGGGGCGCCCGCGTCGGCGGTGGAGAGCCTGGCGGATGGCTGGGCTTGGATGGCGCGCCTGGAAGACGGCCGCTGCTACTGGCAAGTCACCCTGGACGCCGCAGGGCTGCCGGGCAAGGCCGGGTTGGCGGATTATTGCGCGGCGCGGCGAGCCGACAGCGCGCTGGTGGCCGAGCTGTTCGATGCCAGGGCATTGGCGCCGGCAGAGGTGCATGCGCGCAGCAGCACCGCGATTCTGGCCGGTGAGTGCGTCGGGCAGGACTGGATACGCGTGGGCGATGCCGCGATGGCCGTTGACCCACTGTCGGGCAACGGGATCTTCCAGTCGCTGTCTTCGGCGCTGCAGGCGCCGGTGGTGATCAATACCTTGCTGCGCAGGCCCGAGCGGGCCGGGTTGGCGCGGCAGTTTCACCAGCAGCGGATCGAACAGCTGTTTTTGCGTTTTGCCCGGATCGGGCGGGACTTCTATGGGCAAGAGCAGGGTCGGGTGGGGCAGCCATTCTGGGCGCGGCGGCAGGGTTGGCCGGACATGCAGGCATTGCACGTGGCGGCGGACTGGAGCGCGGTGAGGGTCGAGCGGCGGCCGGTGTTGCGTGACGGGCTGGTGGATGAGGCCGAGGTGGTGGTAACGGCGGATCAGCCGTTGGGGGTGTGGCATTTGCAGGGGGTGGAGCTGGCGCCGGTGGTGCGGGGGCTGCGTAGCGGCCGACCTATCGAGGCAGTGTTGTCAGGCCTGCCAGGGGAGCAGCAGGTGATGGTGCGGCGGTGGTTGTTGGAGCTGGGCTTGGTTTGAGATTGCCGGGGCCGCTTTGCGGCCCTTTCGCCGGCAAGCCAGCTCCCACAGGTTGCCACAGAGCCGGAGGCTTGTATTGTACCTGTGGGAGCTGGCTTGCCGGCGATAGGGCCCTTGAATCAGAAGAATGTCCCGACGATCAGCTGCATGTAGGTCCCGGTATCCCGCCCGCCCAGCTGCGTCCCGCCATTGGCCGCGCTGCGCTCCGGCTTGTAGAACCCTACCAGCGGGCTGATCAGCAGGTGATCGTTGACCATCCATTCCACATACAGGTCCAGCTCCCGCCCGCCCAGGTTGCCTTGGTCGGTGTCCAGCGTATCGAAGTCGAAGTACAGCGCGCCGACGGTCAGGTTGTCCCGTGGCTTGCCCTTCAGCGCCACGTGGTGCACCTGGCTGTTGCTGTTGAACGGCCCGGCGTAGTTGGCTGCCACCTCACCCTGGAACCAGGTGCCATAGCCGCGGCTGAGGCCATAGAACAGCGGGTCGAAGTCTTCGGAAAAGCGGCTGTAGCGGTAGGTGGCGGTGGGGGACCAGGGCAGTTCGGAAAAGGTCCAGTTGCCTTCCAGGTACCAGGCGTTCTCCCGCCCGCCGGTTTTGTCCTGGGTCACGTACTCGGCGGCCAGCTCCAGGTCTTTCACCCCCAGGTTGCCACGCCCACGCAGGCTGGCGGTGTCCATGCCGTCGCGGTGTTCCAGGCCCATGATCTGCGCGTAGCGCTGGTCCACGTCGAGGCCGCGGATCCAGCTCAGGCCGACGGTGCCGGCGTCGGCGACATGCTCCAGGTTGGCCACCGCCAGCGAGGTGTCGGCCTGGTAGTGGTTGTCGGACTTCAGCCACATCAGGTCGCTGCGCCAGCCTTGCTTGCCGCCCAGGCGCAGCACGGCGGTGCGGTCGAAGGCCTTGCGTGCGGCCAGGTAGTAGGCGCCGCCGCGGTCGAAGTTGGCGCCCAGGTCGACCTTGCCCAGGTTCACCGGGTCGCCCTGGATCAGGAAGCCGTCGCCCAGGGTCACCACCTGGCGGCCGCCGGAAATGTCCACGCCGTCTTCGCCCAGGGCCGGGAACAGGTTGGCCGAGCGCCAGCCCAGGTACAGGTCTTCGATGGCGGTGCGGCGCTCGTCACCCAGGGTCAGGCCGGCGGCATCGCCGTCGCCCCAGGTGGCGGAGCTGAGCAGGTTGAAGGCGCCGTAGAGCGCGCCGCTGTCGGCCAGGGCCTGGCTGCCGCTGAGGCCATATTTGACGTAGCCTTCCTGCCAGGCGGTACTGCCGGGCTTGCGGTTGCCGGCCAGGTTGAAGCTTTCGTCGCTGTGGAAGGCGCCGAACAGGGCTTCGAGGTCGGCGTTGAGGGTGGTGCCGTCGTGGTTGTACAGCTCGTAGGCCTGGGTGACCGGGGCGGCGAACAGCAGGGCCAATGTGCAGGCGAGTTTGTGCCTCATGGTGTGCTCCATGTTTTTGTTGTTGTTTTCGGGTTGCCTGTGCAGGCCTCTTCGCGGGTGAACCCGCTCCCACAGGGACCCCACAGTGTTCGGGCCTGTGGTGATCCTGTGGGAGCGGGTTTACCCGCGAAAGGGCCGGTACAGGCTGAAGATCAGAGCTTGATCAACACCGACTTCAGCTCGGTGTAGTGCTCGATGGCAGCCGCCCCCATCTCACGGCCGACGCCGGACATCTTGTAGCCGCCAAAGGGCAAGGCAGGGTCGAGGGCGCTGTGGCAGTTGACCCACACCGACCCCGACTTGATGCGTGGGATCATCCGGTGCACGGCGGCCAGGTCGTTGGACCAGATGCTCGCACCCAGGCCATAGGGGTTGTCGTTGGCCATGCCGATCACTTCGTCGATGTCATCGAACGGCATCGCCACCAGCACCGGCCCGAAGATCTCTTCCTGCACCAGGCGGTGGCGCTGGTCGACATCGACGATCACTGTCGGCTTTACGAAGTAGCCCGGCCCGAAGCCTTCGCCACCGCAGGCGATGGTCGCGCCCAGCTCGCGGCCAAGCTCGATGTAGCCGGTGACGCGGTCCTGCTGCTTGGCCGAGATCAGCGGGCCCATCTGCACTGCCGGGTCCAGGCCGCTGCCCAGCTTCATGCCGTTGGCGATGCCGGCGATGTCGGCCACCACGTTGTCGAAGTGCTTGCGGTGCACGTACAGGCGGGACCCGGCACAGCACACCTGGCCCTGGTTGAAGAAGATCGCCGTGGCCGCGCCGGCCGCGGCTTCCTGCAGGTTGGCGTCGGGCATGACAATTGTCGGCGACTTGCCGCCGAGTTCCAGGGTGACGCGGGTCATGTTGTCCATGGCCGCCTTGCCGATCAGCTTGCCGACCTCGGTGGAGCCGGTGAAGGTCAGTTTGTCCACGCCGGGGTGGCGGCTGAGTGCGGCGCCAGCGTTCAGGCCGGTGCCGGTGACCACGTTGAACACGCCAGCCGGGTAGCCGGCTTCGTCCACCAGCTCAGCCAGCTTGAGCACGCTCAGCGGTGTTTCGTCGGCGGGCTTGAGCACTACGGTGCAACCGGTAGCCAGGGCCGGGCCGAGCTTCCAGCAGGCCAGCAGCAGCGGGAAGTTCCAGGCGACGATGGCGCCGACCACGCCCACTGCCTCGCGCCGCACGAAACCATGGAACTGGTCGTTGGGCATCAACGGCATCGAGGCTTCGACGGTGCTACCCTCGATCTTGGTGGCCCAGCCGGCCATGTAGCGCAGGAAGTCGATGGCCAGTTGCACGTCCATCACCTGGGCAACGGCGGCGCTCTTGCCGTTGTTCAGGCATTCCAGTTCGGCCAGCTGGCGGGCGTCGCGCTCCATCAGGTCGGCCAGGCGCCACAGCAGGTTCTGCCGTTCGCGCGGGCGCAGGCGGCTCCACGGCGAATCATCGAAGGCCTGGCGCGCGGCGCGCACGGCGCGGTCGACATCTTCGGCCTCGGCGGCGGGCACTTCACCCAGTACCTCGCCAGTGGCCGGGTTGCGGAACGACAGGGTGCGACCGCTGGCGGCGTCCTGCCAGTCGGCGCCGATGCGCATCTTCAGCTTGCGTTCGAGAAAGGCGCGGGTGGCGGGCAGGATGGGCAGTTCGGAAAGCATGGGACGGTGCCTCTTGTCATTGGATGTGACAGGCATAGGCGCAATGGGCGTGCCAAGGTCGGTAGATGGCCGCAAGCCGTTGAACGGGTTGGGTTTTGTCCTGGTGCAAGGTTGGGATTGCAGGGTTGCGCTGTTGCACATTGAGACGGTGTGAGACGGTGGTGAAACAGTGGCATCAAGGGCCAATCGCCGGCAAGCCAGCTCCCACAGGTTAACCACTGCCTTGAAGGCCTGTGCTGTACCTGTGGGAGCTGGCTTGCCGGCGATTGGCCTGCGCAGCAGGCCTTGTCTCAGGATGAAACACCCTGTCGCGAAATGGCACGCTGCAATTGGCCATACCTGCTGCTGGCCAAGGCCGGAAAACCGGCTAAAAGGTTGAAAGAAAACACTTTTACAGCACCTGGCACAGTTCCTGTATCACAACCGTCACATGCACACCTGCTGTACCAAAGCGTGCGAAAACGATAAGAACAACAACCGTGGAGGTCTGACCTTGAAGACGACTCGACTCCGGCGGCATGCGGGCAAACTGGCGCTGGTCGCCGCCGCGCTGCTGAGCACCCAGGCCATGGCGGCCGAGCAGGGCCCGAGCCTGTTGCAGAACAAGTGCATGGGGTGCCATATCCCCGAAGGCAACGACACCTACAGCCGTATCAGCCACCAGCGCAAGACGCCGGAAGGCTGGCTGATGAGCATCGCCCGCATGCAGGTGATGCACGGCCTGCAGATCAGCGACGACGACCGCCGCACCCTGGTCAAGTACCTGGCCGACAAGCAGGGCCTGGCGCCCAGCGAAACCGATGGCGTGCGTTATGCCATGGAGCGCCGGCTGAATACCGTCGAGCAGTTCGACACCCAGCTCAGCGAAACCTGTGGCCGTTGCCACTCCGGTGCCCGTGTCGCCTTGCAGCGGCGCCCGGCCAAGGAGTGGGAGCACTTGGTCAACTTCCATCTCGGCCAGTGGCCGTCCCTCGAATACCAGGCCCAGGCGCGTGACCGCGACTGGCTGCCGATCGCCCTGCAACAAGTGGTGCCGGACCTGGCCAAGCGCTACCCGCTGGAAAGCGCGGCCTGGGCCGAATGGCAGAAAGCCAGGCCCAAGGCCGATGCGCTGCCGGGCCAGTGGGCATTCAGCGGCCACATGCTGGCCAAGGGCGATGTACGCGGGGTGATGAGCGTCACGCCTGACCAGGGCGACACCTTCAAGGTCGAGGTCAAGGGCGCTTATGCCGACGGCACGCCGTTCAATGGCAGCGGGTCGGCGATCCTCTACAACGGCTATGAATGGCGTGGCAACGTCAAGGTTGGCGACGCCAACCTGCGCCAGGTGTTCGCCGCGCTGGATGGCGAAATGAAGGGCCGCATGTTCGAGGCCGAGCACGACGAGCGTGGCCTGGACTTCACCGCAGTGAAGGAGGGCAAGGCGCGCCTGCTGGCGGTACAACCGGCATTCATCAAGGCCGGTGGCGAAAGCGAGATCACCCTGGTCGGCAGTGGCCTGGCCGGCAAACCGGACCTGGGCGCTGGCGTGGAAGTGACCGAGGTGCTGGAGCAGACCCCGACCCTGGTACGGGTGAAGGCCCGCGCCGCGGCCGATGCCAAGCCTGGTCAGCGCGAAGTCGCCGTAGGGGCGCTCAAGGGCGTCAACCTGGCGGTGTACGACAAGGTCGAGGAAGTGAAGGTGGTGCCGGCGTTCTCCATCGCCCGCATCGGCGAAAACGGCGCCTCGGTGCCCAAGGTGCAGGGCCGCTTCGAGGCCGAAGCCTGGGGCAAGGACGCCAATGGCCAGCCGCTGCGCATCGGCTACCTGCCGGCCAGCTGGAAGGTCGAGCCGTTCAACGAGCGTGCGGTCGAAGACGAAGACGTCAAGTTCGCCGGGAAGATGCAGGCCGATGGCGTGTTCGTGCCAGGCGGTGCCGGCCCCAACCCGGAGCGCAAGATGATGACCAACAACGCCGGCAACCTGAAGGTCATCGCCACCCTGGCCGACGGTGGCCAGACTGGCGAAGGGCACATGATCGTCACCGTACAGCGCTGGAACAACCCGCCGCTGCCGTAACGGCAGGGGGCTTACGGTTTTCCAACGGATCGATTATCGGGAGGTCGCCATGGGCGCGCTACTGAACCTGGTCGAACGCAACCTGCATGAAGTGCAGGTCGACGCCGACCGCATGCTGTTCCATATCCCCAGCAGTTCGCTGTTCACCGCCGACGCGGTGACCGGCGGCATCATCGACACCCTGCGCCAGCAAGGCTGCTCGGCCGAGGAGCTGATGCAGCGCCTTGGCCAGCAGTTTGCCGGCAGCGATATCCAGGACACCCTGCGCGAGCTGATCGCGCTGGAACTGGTCAGCGACGGCTCGCCGCTGACCCCGGAAATCGCCCTCAAGCAGGTCGAGCGCACGGCGCTGAACACCGTGGTGCTCAACGTCAACACCGGCTGCAACCTCAGCTGCACCTACTGCTACAAGGAAGACCTGGACAAACCGTCCGCGGGCAAGAAGATGAGTACCGCCACCGCCGAGGCTTCGGTGGAGATGCTGCTCAAGGAGTCGCCCGACGAGCAGCGCTACAGCGTGGTGTTCTTTGGTGGCGAGCCGCTGTCCAACCGGCCACTGATCGAGCACATGGTCGCCTACTGCGAGCGGCGCTTCGCCGAGGCGGGCAAGCAGGTGGAGTTCATCATGACCACCAATGCCACCTTGCTCACCGAAGAGATCATCGACTGGCTCAATGCCCATCGCTTCGGCCTGTCGATCAGCATCGACGGCCCCAAGACCGTGCACGACCGCAACCGCATCACCGTGGGCGGGCAGGGCACCTATGACGTGGTGCGGCGCAAGGTCGACATGCTGCTGTCGCGCTACCACAGCCGCCCGGTGGGTGCGCGGGTCACGCTGACCCGTGGCATCACCGACGTCGAGACCATCTGGAACCACCTGTTCAACGAACTGGGCTTCGCTGAAGTCGGCTTTGCCCCGGTCACCTCCGGCGACATGGCCAACTTCAACCTCACCGGCGAAGAACTGGTGCAGGTGTTCGCCAACATGAAGGCGCTGGGCCGGCGGTACCTGGAGGCTGCGCTGGAGCACCGCAACATCGGCTTCTCCAACCTGCACCAGTTGATCACCGACATCCACGAAGGCCACAAGAAGGCCCTGCCGTGCGGCGCCGGGCTGAAGATGCTGGCCGTGGACCATGAGGGCGAGCTGAACCTGTGCCACCGCTTCACCGGCTCCAGCCTGCCGACCTTCGGCAATGTGCACCAGGGCGTGAAGCAGGCGCAGCTCAACGACTTCCTGTCGCAGCGCCTGGACCGCAGCAACACCGGCTGCGACAGCTGCCGCATCCGCAACCTGTGCTCCGGCGGCTGCTACCACGAAAGCTATGCCCGCTATGGCGACCCGCAGCACCCGACCTACCACTATTGCGAACTGATGCGCGACTGGGTCGACTTCGGCATCGAAGTCTACAGCCGCATCATGGCCGCCAACCCGGCCTTCATCGATCGCTACATCACCCCGCGGAAGGCGCACTGACATGAAGCACTTGAAGCCCCTGAACAACAAGGCGCGCATCCTCGAGCAGGCCGCCGCCGAAGACCGCGTCGAAGAAGTCATGGCCATGAGCGCAGTGGCGGGCTGCACCGCCACCACCGACCCGGGTTGGGAAGTGGACGCCTTTGGTGGCGTGAGCTCGCTGTGCCAGCCGATGGAGGCCGACCTGTATGGCTGCTCCGACCCTTGCTGGTGGCCGGCCCAGGTGCCGGACATGATGAGCACCTACCAGGACTGGAACGCCCAGGCGAGTAACTCGGCGGAAGACTGGCGCAACCTCGGCACCGTGTTCCCGAAAGACAAGTGACCGGCCCAACAAGAATGACAAGGGGAAACCGCATGAAAGCTGGACGCTGCGCGTCACTCGCGCTCACCATCGCCGCCACGGCCTGTGCCGGGCTGGTACAGGCCGCCGACACCGGGCCGGCGCTGAAGGCTGGCCACGAATACATGATCGTGACCAACTACCCGAACAACCTGCACGTGGTCGATGTGGCCAGTGACACGGTGTACAAGAGCTGCGTGATGCCCGACAAGTTCGGCCCCGGCACCGCGATGATGGCGCCGGACAACCGCACCGCCTACGTGCTCAACAACCACTACGGCGACATCTACGGCATCGACCTGGACACCTGCAAGAACACCTTCCACGCCAACCTGTCCAGTGTGCCGGGTGAGATGGGCCGGTCGATGTACTCGTTCGCTATCAGCCCGGACGGCAAGGAAGTGTACGCCACGGTCAACCCGACCCAGCGCCTGAACGACCACTACGTGGTCAAGCCACCGCGGCTGGAAGTGTTCAGCACGGCCGATGGCCTGGAGGCCAAGCCGGTGCGCACCTTCCCGATGCCGCGCCAGGTGTACCTGATGCGTGCGGCGGACGATGGCAGCCTGTACGTCGCCGGGCCGGACATCTACAAGATGGACGTGAAGACCGGCAAGTACACGGTGGCCTTGCCGCTGCGCAACTGGAACCGCAAAGGCTACAGCGCCCCGGACGTGCTGTACTTCTGGCCGCACCAGAGCCCGCGCCACGAGTTCTCGATGCTGTACACCATTGCCAGGTTCAAGGATGACAAGCAGGACCCGGCCACCGCCGATCTGCTGTATGGCTACCTGAGCGTCGACCTTAAGACCGGCAAGACCCACACCCAGGAATTTGCCGACCTGACCGAGCTGTACTTCACCGGGCTGCGTTCGCCGAAAGACCCGAACCAGATCTACGGCGTGCTCAACCGCCTGGCCAAGTACGACCTCGAACAGCGCAAGCTGATCAAGGCGGCGAATCTGGACCACACTTACTACTGCGTGACCTTCGACAAGAAGGGCGACAAGTTGTACCTGGGCGGCACCTTCAACGACCTGGCGGTGTTCAACCCGGATACGCTGGAGAAAGTGAAGAACATCAAGTTGCCGGGTGGGGACATGTCCACCACTACGCCGCAGGTGTTCATCCGTTAAACCGGTGTTGCTTTCTTCGCGGGTAAACCCGCTCCCACAAGGACCTCCACAGGGGCTGAATGTGGTGCGGTCCCTGTGGGAGCGGGTTTACCCGCGAAGAGGCCCGCTCAATCAACACAAGAACAACAAGAGACCGCCCATGCCCCAGCCAAGCTATTCCCAGGGCAACCAGGACAAACCCCTGCTTACCCAGTGCATCGGCGACGCCTTCGACACCACCGTCGCCCGCTTCCCCGACCGTGACGCCCTGGTCGTCCGCCACCAGGCCCTGCGCTACACCTGGCAGCAACTGGCCGAAGCCGTCGACCAGCATGCCCGTGCGCTGATGGCCCTGGGCGTGCAGCCCGGTGACCGCCTCGGTATCTGGGCACCCAACTGCGCAGAATGGTGCATCACCCAGTTCGCCAGCGCCAAGGTGGGCGCGATCCTGGTCAACATCAACCCGGCCTACCGCTCCAGCGAACTGGACTACGCCCTCGGCCAGTCCGGCTGCCGCTGGGTGATCTGCGCCGACGCGTTCAAGACCTCCGACTACCACGCCATGCTGCTGGGGCTGGTCCCGGGCCTGGCCGGCGGCCAGCCGGGCGCCCTGATCTGCGAACGCTTCCCCGAACTGCGCGGTGTGGTCAGCCTGGCCGTCGCGCCACCGCCGGGCTTCCTGGCCTGGCACGACCTGCAGGCCCGTGCCGCGGCCGTCAGCCGCGAAGCCCTTGCCGAGCGCCAGGCACAGCTGCGCTGCGACGACCCGATCAATATCCAGTACACCTCGGGCACCACCGGTTTCCCGAAAGGCGCCACCCTCAGCCACAGCAATATCCTCAACAACGGCTACATGGTCGGTGAAAGCCTGGGCCTGACCGAGCATGACCGGCTGGTGGTGCCGGTGCCGCTGTACCACTGCTTTGGCATGGTCATGGCCAACCTCGGCTGCATGACCCACGGCAGCACCCTGATCTACCCCAACGACGCCTTCGACCCGCTGGCCACCCTGCGTGCGGTGGCGGAAGAAAAGGCCACGGCGTTGTATGGTGTGCCGACCATGTTCATCGCCGAACTGGACCACCCCCAGCGCGGCGAGTTCGACCTGTCGAGCCTGCGCACCGGGATCATGGCCGGTGCCACCTGCCCGATCGAAGTGATGCGCCGGGTTATCGGCGAGATGCACATGGCCGAGGTGCAGATTGCCTATGGCATGACCGAAACCAGCCCGGTGTCGTTGCAGACCGGCGCCAGCGACGACCTGGAGCGCCGCGTGACCAGCGTCGGGCGCACCCAGCCGCGGCTGGAGAACAAGGTGATCGATGCCGATGGCAACAGCGTGCCGCGTGGCGAGATCGGCGAGCTGTGCACGCGGGGTTACAGTGTGATGCTGGGCTACTGGAACAACCCCAAGGCCACGGCCGAAAGCATCGATGAGGACGGCTGGATGCACACCGGCGACCTGGCGGTGATGGACGAGCAGGGCTATGTGCGTATTGTCGGGCGCAGCAAGGACATGATCATTCGCGGCGGCGAGAACATCTACCCGCGCGAGCTGGAGGAGTTCTTCTTCACCCACCCGGCGGTGGCCGATGTGCAGGTGATTGGCGTGCCGTGCAGCAAGTACGGTGAAGAGATCGTGGCCTGGGTGCGGCTGCACCCGGGGCATACGGCCAGTGCGGAAGAACTGCGCGATTGGGCGAAGGCGCGGATAGCGCACTTCAAGGTGCCGCGGTACTTCCGCTTTGTCGATGAGTTCCCGATGACGGTGACCGGCAAGGTGCAGAAGTTCCGCATGCGCGAGATCAGTGTCGAGGAGCTGTCTGCCGGGTGATGTGTCGCCTGTGCTGGCCTCTTCGCGGGTAAACCCGCTCCCACAGGTACTGCACAGGCTTCAAGGGCATTGGAGACCTGTGGGGAGCATCTACTGCCTGTGCCGGCCTCTTCGCGGGTAAACCCGCTCCCACAGGTATTGCACAGGTCTCAAGGGCAGTGGAGAACCTGTGGGAGCGGGTTTACCCGCGAAGAGGCCGGCACAGGCAGCAGATGACCTCAGCCCTGCAACAGCTCCGGGCTGTTGAAGTTGCTCAACCTGCGATCATCGTCGGCACATTCCAACCCTTGCACCGCTTCACGCAGCAAGGCCTTCTGCAAACTCCGCTCGCCCGCCGCCCAGGCCTGCTCCAGCACCGGCAACACCCGGCGTGGCAGCACGCTGAACATCGGCTGCCAGTACCCACCCTGGCGTACCATGGCCGCACTGTCACCCGCCACCGCCAGCCGCAGCAGGTCCTCGATCAACCCCCGGTCAACCAGCGGGGCATCACAGGCCAGCAGCACCACCCATTCATGCCGCGCCACCTTGAGCCCGGCAATCACCCCCGCCAACGGCCCGGGGTAGTCCGCCTCGGCATCGCCCACCAACTGGTCGGCATACGCCCGGTAGGCCTGCTGGTTACGGTTGCAGGAAATCACCAGGTCATCGCTGAGCGGCCGTACCACGCGCTGCACATGCGCCACCAGCGGTTCGCCCTGCCAGTCGACCAGGCCTTTGTCGCGACCGCCCATGCGCTGGCCGCGGCCACCGGCGAGAATGAGGATGGAGCAGAGGGGAAGGGCATCAGGCATGAAAAAGGGTTCCGGGCAGTCATTGCCGGGAACCCTCCCATTTCACGCGGGGCTTGTCCAGTCAGCTTTCGCTGGTCACGGCCTGCGTGTCGGCATTACCCGCCTGGCGTCGCCCGGCAAGGCGCATCACCACCACGAAGAACACCGGCACGAACACCACTGCCAGGGTAGCGCTGAGCATGCCGCCGATCACCCCGGTGCCGATCGCCTGCTGGCTGGCCGAACTGGCGCCGCTGGCGATGGCCAGTGGCACCACGCCCAGGATGAACGCCAGCGAGGTCATCACGATCGGCCGCAGGCGCAGGCGCGCGGCCTGCACGGCGGCGTCGGCGGCATCGACGCCCTGGTCGACCAGGCTCTTGGCGAACTCGATGATCAGGATGGCGTTCTTCGCCGACAGGCCGATCAGGGTGATCAGGCCGACCTTGAAGAACACGTCGTTGGGCATGCCGCGCAGGGTCACCGCCAGCACCGCACCGAGCACGCCCAGCGGTACTACCAGCAGTACTGCGGTGGGGATCGACCAGCTTTCGTACAGCGCTGCCAGGCACAGGAACACCACCAGCAACGACAGCGCCATCAGCATCGGTGCCTGGCTGCCGGACAGCCGCTCCTGCAGCGACAGGCCAGTCCATTCCAGGCCGGCACCGGCCGGCAGCTGGGCCACCAGGCGCTCGATCTCGGCCATGGCTTCGCCCGAACTGTAGCCGGCCGCCGGTTCGCCGGAAATCGACACCGCCGGGTAGCCGTTGTAGCGGGTCAGCTGCACCGGGCCGCTGACCCACCTGGCCTGGACGAAGGCGCCCAGTGGCACCATCTTGCCGCTGTCGTTGCGCACGTGGATCTTCAGCAGGTCTTCGACCTGGCTGCGCTGGTCGCCTTCGGCCTGCACCACCACCCGCTGCATGCGGCCCTGGTTGGGGAAGTCGTTGACGTAGCTGGAACCCACGGCCACATCCAGCACCGAGCCGATATCGGCAAACGATACGCCCAGGGCGTTGGCCTGGCGGCGGTCGATTTCCAGCTGCACCTGCGGGCTTTCCGCCAGCGAGGCTTCGCGCACGTTGGTCAACACCTTGCTCTTGCCGGCATTGGCCAGCAGCTCGTCGCGGGCGGCCATCAGCTCGGCGTGGCCCATGCCGCCGCGGTCCTGCAGGCGGAACTCGAAGCCGGTCGACTCGCCAAGGCCGTCGATCGGCGGCGGCAGCACGGCGTAGGCCACGGCGTCCTTGAGCTGGGTGAAGGCCATGGTCGCGCGGTCGGCAATCGACTGGGCGCTGTCGTCGGCGCCGCGTTCGGACCAGTCCTTGAGCGTGGTGAAGGCCAGTGCCGCGTTCTGCCCGCTGCCCGAGAAGCTGAAACCCAGGATCAAGGTGGTGTTACCCACGCCGGGCTCTTCGGCGTTGTGCGCCTCGATCTGTGCCGCCACCTGTTCGGTGCGCATGCGGCTGGCGCCAGGCGGCAGCTGGATATCGGTGATGGTGTAGCCCTGGTCTTCGGTGGGCAGGAACGCCGTGGGCAGTTGGCTGAAGCCATAGCCCAGCACTGCCAGCAACAGCGCGTATACCAGCAGGTAGCGGCCGCTGCGCTTGAGCGCCTGCATCACCCAGCGCTGGTAGCCGTTGCTCATGCCCTCGAAGCGGCGGTTGAACCAGCCGAAGAAGCCCTTGCGTTCGTGATGCTCGCCCTTGGCTACCGGCTTGAGCAGGGTGGCGCACAGCGCCGGGGTCAGGCTGAGGGCCAGGAACGCCGAGAACAGGATCGACACTGCCATCGACAGCGAGAACTGCTGGTAGATCACCCCCACCGAGCCTTGCATGAAGGCCATGGGCAGGAACACCGCCACCAGCACCAGGGTAATGCCGACGATCGCGCCGCTGATCTGGCCCATGGCCTTGCGCGTGGCCTCCTTGGGCGGCAGGCCTTCCTCGGCCATGATCCGCTCGACGTTTTCCACCACCACGATGGCATCGTCGACCAGAATGCCGATGGCCAGCACCATGCCGAACAGGGTCAGCACGTTGACCGAGAAGCCCATGGCCAGCATCACGGCGAAGGTGCCCATCAGGGCCACCGGCACCACCAGGGTCGGGATCAGGGTGTAGCGCAGGTTCTGCAGGAACAGGAACATCACCGCGAACACCAGCAGCATGGCCTCGAACAGGGTGTTGATGACCTGCTCGATCGACACCTTGACGAATGGCGAGGTGTCGTAGGGGATGTCGTACTTGACGCCTTCGGGGAAGTAGCGCGCCAGGTCCTGCATCTTCGCCCGCACCAGGGTGGCGGTTTCCATGGCGTTGGCGCCCGGCGACAGCTGCACGCTGAAGGCGGTGGCCGGCTTGCCGTTCAGGCGTGTGCCGTACTGGTATTCCTGGGCACCGATCTCGACCCGGGCGACATCGCCGATGGTCACCGTGGAACCGTCCGGGTTGGCACGCAGGACAATCCCGGCGAACTCCTCCGGGGTGCTCAGCTGGCCCTTGACCACCACGTTGGCGGTGATTTCCTGGGTGCCACGGGTGGGCAGGTCACCAATGCTGCCGGGGGCCACCTGGGCGTTCTGCGCGGCGATGGCCTCGGCCACGTCGTTGGGCGTGAGGTTGAAGCCGATCAGCTTGCGCGGGTCGATCCAGATGCGCATGGCGCGTTCCGAACCATACAGCTGGGCCTTGCCGACGCCCTTGAGGCGGCGAATCTCGTCCATCACGTTGCGCGCAAGGATATCCGACAGGGCGGTTTCGTCGAGCTTGCCGTCTTCGGAGGTGAGGGTGGCCAGCAGCAGGAAGCCGGTGGAGACCTTTTCCACCTGCAGGCCTTGCTGGGTCACCGGGCGCGGCAGGCGCGACTCGACCACCTTCAGGCGGTTCTGCACGTCGACCTGGGCCAGGTCCGGGTTGGTGCCCGGGGCGAAGGTGGCGGTGATGGTGGCGCTGCCCAGGCTGCTCTGCGACTCGAAGTACAGCAGGTTGTCGGCGCCGTTGAGCTCCTGCTCGATAAGGCTGACCACGCTCTCGTCCATGGTCGCCGCCGAGGCGCCCGGGTACACGGCGTAGATTTCCACCTGCGGCGGGGCCACGTTGGGATACTGGGCCACCGGCAACTGCGGGATGGCCAGGGCACCTGCCAGCAGGATGAACAGGGCGACCACCCAGGCGAATACTGGGCGGTCGATGAAGAATTGCGGCATGAATCAGGCCCTCACTGGCCAGTGTGCTGTGCGATGGGCGATGCCCCTGATGCATTGTCGACCTGCACCTGGTCACCGGCCTTGACGTGTTGCAGGCCCTCGACCACCACCCGCTCGCCGGGGGCCAGGCCTTCGCTGACGATCCAGCGATCGCCCTGGGCGCTGCCCAGTACTACCTGGCGGTCGCTGACCCGGGCCTGCGGGTCGACCACCAGCACCTTGGGCACGCCAGCGCTGTCGCGCAGGATGGCGCGCTGCGGCACGCTGAGGCCCTTGGGCTGCACGGCCTGCTCCAGGCGCACGCGCACGTAGCTGCCGGGCAGCAGGTCGAGGTCCGGGTTGGGGAACTCGCTGCGCAGGGTGATCTGGTTGGTGCTGGGGTCGACGCTGATGTCGGAGAACAGCAGTTTGCCCGGCAGCGGGTAGGTGCTGCCATCGTCCTGGATCAGCGTGGCCCGGGCCTGGCCGTCACCGACCTGCTGCAGCTCGCCGGCACGCAGGGCACGGCGCAGGGCGTTGAGCTCGCGGGTCGACTGGGTGACATCGGCGTGGATCGGGTCCAGCTGCTGGATGGTCGCCAGCGGCGTGGTCTCGTTCTGCCCCACCAGCGCACCTTCGGTGACCTGGGCGCGGCCGATACGGCCAGAAATCGGCGCGGTCACGGTGGCGTAGCCGAGGTTGAGGCGGGCGCGTTCCAGGGCGGCCCTGGCCTCGGCCACTGCGGCATCGGCCTGCAGGTAGCTGGCCTTGGCGTTGTCGTATTCCTGGCGGCTGACGGCCTTGTCGTCGACCAGCTCGCGGTAGCGCTGCTCCTGCAGGCGTGCCTGGTACAGGGTGGCCTCGGCCTTGGCCAGGGTGGCGCGGGCGCTGTCGTGGTCGGCCTTGAACGGTGCCGGGTCGATCAGGAACAGCACATCGCCCTGCTTGACGTCGCTGCCTTCGCGGTACACCCGCTTGAGCACCACGCCCGCGACGCGCGCACGCACTTCTGCGGTGCGCGGCGCAAGGATACGGCCGCTGAGCTCACTGCTGATGGCCAGTGGCTGCAGTTGCAGGATTTCCACCCGCACTTGCGGGGTGGGGGCCTGTTCTTCCTGTTCGGCGCTGTCGTCGCAGCCGGCCAGGGACAGGCTCAGGAACGCCAGAAGCGCCAACGGGCGCAAGCGTGGGGGGAGGGTAGTAGACATACGGATCTTCCGATGATGACCACCGGTATGCTACGGCAGGCGTTCCTTGGGTGGCTGTTAATACCTGTAGGACGAGTGTGAAAAAGTGTGAAGAACAATCCTGCCGACCTGTAGGGTTCTATATTCTGCGTGTACCTGTACCGGCCTCTTCGCGGGTAAACCCGCTCCCACAGGGACCGCACAGCATCTGGAACCTGTGCAGTCCCTGTGGGAGCGGGTTTACCCGCGAAGAGGCCGGCAAGGCCTACCACAACCCAGACTTACAAGCACCTATGCCGAATATTTTCCTGGTCGAAGACGACAGCGCCCTGTCCGAGCTGATCGCCAGCTACCTGCAACGCAACGACTTCCATGTCCAGGTGATCGCCCGCGGCGATCATGTGCTGGACGAGTACCGCCGGCAAAAGCCCGACCTGGTCATCCTCGACCTGATGCTGCCGGGCATCGATGGCCTGCAGCTGTGCCGCCTGCTGCGCCAGGAGTCGCAGGGCCTGCCGATCCTGATGCTGACCGCCCGCGACGACAGCCACGACCAGGTCCTGGGCCTGGAAATGGGCGCCGACGACTACGTGACCAAACCCTGCGAGCCGCGGGTGCTGCTGGCCCGCGTGCGCACCCTGCTGCGCCGCAGCAGCGTCAACGAGCCGCGCCTGGACAACGACCTGATCCTGATCGGTGGCCTGCGCATCGACCTGGCCGAGCGCACCGTGAGCTGGCGCGGCGAAGAGGTGGAGCTGTCCAGCGGCGAGTACAACCTGCTGGTGGTACTGGCGCGCAATGCCGGCGAAGTGCTGAACCGCGACCGCATCCTGCAGCAACTGCGGGGTATCGAGTTCAACGGCACCGACCGCTCGGTGGATGTGGCCATCTCCAAGCTGCGGCGCAAGTTCGACGATAACGCCGGCGAAGCGCGCAAGATCAAGACCGTGTGGGGCAAGGGCTATCTGTTCAGCCGTGTCGAGTGGGAGTGCTGACCGCCCATGCTGAAGATTCTGGTGCGGCTGTACCTGGTGATCATCGTTGCCTATGCCGGTGCGCTGTTGTTCATCCCCGACACCATCGTCGGCCTGTTCCAGGACCGCTTCATGGCCTACAACCTGGACCAGGCCAAGGGCGTGCAGTCGCTGATCGTGCGCCAGTTCCGCCAGGCCCCGCGCGAGCAGTGGCCGGCGGTGGAGCAAGAGCTGGCCAGTGATTTCGCGCCGTTGGAACTGCAGCTGCTGCGCATGGACCAGGCTGACCTGAGCGAGGACGAGCAGGCGCGCCTGGAGCACGGCCTGTACGCCGTGCGCATTGCCGAATGGGGCTACTACGAGACGGTGCTGGCGCCGCTGGACAAGGAATGGCTGGTGCGCCTGCACTCACCGCCAGACCCGCTGGATATCAACGTGCTGTCGTGGGGCGTGACCGTACTGATCGGTGCAGCCATGCTCGGTTGCCTGCTGCTGTGGGTATGGCCGCACTGGCGCGACCTGGAGCGCCTCAAGGAGACCGCCCGGCGCCTGGGCCAGGGGCAGATGGCCGAGCGTACGCACATCTCGCCGCACTCCAACATCGGTGAGCTGGCCGGGGTGTTCGACACCATGGCCAGTGACCTGGAGCGCCACGTCAACCAGCAGCGCGAGCTGCTCAATGCGGTGTCGCACGAGTTGCGCACGCCGCTGACCCGGCTGGATTTCGGCCTGGTGCTGCTGTTCGACGAAGTGCCGCCTGCCAGCCGCAAGCGCCTGCTGGAGCTGGTGGGGCATGTGCGTGAGCTGGATGAGCTGGTGCTGGAGCTGTTGTCCTACAGCCGCCTGTACAACGCCGACCAGGCCCGCGAGCGGGTCGAGGTGTCGTTGCTGGAGCTGGTCGACAGCGTGCTCGGCGGCTTTGCCGAGGAGCTCGATGGCCGGGGTATCCAGTGGGAGGTGCGGGCCGAGGGGGATCTGCCGCGTTTTGTGCTGGACCCACGGCTGACGGCACGGGCGGTGCAGAACCTGGTGCGCAATGCCATGCGTTACTGCGACGAGAGCCTGTTGCTGCGCTTGCGCCTGGAAGACGATGGCGCCTGCCTGGTGACGGTGGAGGATGACGGGATTGGTATTCCGGTGGAGGAGCGCGAGCGGATTTTCCAGCCGTTCTACCGCCTGGACCGTAGCCGTGACCGCAATACCGGCGGGTTTGGCCTGGGGTTGGCGATCAGCCGGCGGGCGATCGAGGGGCAAGGTGGCACCTTGACCGTGGCGCAGTCGGCGCTGGGTGGTGCGCAGTTCCGGATTCGCTTGCCTGCCGGGTGATGGGCTGCCTGTACCGGCCCTTTCGCGGGTAAACCCGCTCCCACAAGGACCGCACAGATTTCAAACGCTGTAGAGAACCTGTGGGAGCGGGTTTACCCGCGAAAGGGCCGGGCCTGCTAACCCTGGTCCTCCACAGGGGCCGCACAGATTTCAAACACTGTGGAGCACTTGTGGGAGCGGGCGAGCCCGCGAAGAGGCCGGGCCTGCTAATCACTTTCTGCCAGCCGGGCAGACCACAGCACAAACCGGTCCTTGCCACTGTGCTTGGCCTCGTATAGCGCCTGGTCGGCGCGCACCAGCGCCGTGGTCAGGCTGTCGCCCTGGTCCACCCGGGCCAGGCCGATGCTGACAGTTACCGGATGCTCGCCAACGTCTTCGCGCACCCGTTGGCACAGCGCCGCCACCCGTTGCTCGGCGCCTTGCTGGTCCAGCCCCTGGAAAAAGATCGCGAATTCCTCGCCGCCCAGTCGGGCAAACTCGTAACCGGCCATGCTCGCCTTGATATGCAGGGCCACGCGCTTGAGCACTTCATCGCCCACGTCATGGCCGAAACGGTCATTCACCCGTTTGAAGTTGTCGATGTCGATCATCGCCAGGTACTGCTCGCCCGTGGCCAGGCGCAGCTGGCGGTCGGCCTGGGTCATGAACGAACGGCGGTTGGGGATTTCGGTCAGGGCATCGACATAGGCCTGGTCCAGCAGCACCTTGGACAGGTAGAAGTTGTGCAGCTTGGCCTTGCGCATCTGCAGGTAGCTGTAGATGACCAGGCCGCTGAGGAACACCGCGTAGCTGATCAGCATGGCGCCTTCGAGTTCGTCCGGCCCGATGCGGGTGTGGTAGAACGGGTTGAGCACCACCCAGGTGATGGCCATGGCGCAGAAGAACGACCAGCGCCGCACCGGTAGCACCGACACGGCATACAGCACGGTGGAGACTCCGAGCACCAGCCACACCGGGCGCAGGGCCACCGGGATGCCTTCGATCACCAGGCGCATGCCCAGGGTGATGGAGGCGATGAACAGCAGGTTGAGCACATCGAAATGATGGCTGCGACGGGTGAACCGCAGTACCACGGTGAGGGCGCCGAGCAGGGTGATGAACAGGTAGGACAGCCAGGTGAAACCCTGGCCGCCGAGGAAGCTGACGATCAGGTCGAACACCAGCCAGATCAGGATGCTGACGCAGAATACCAACAGGCAGAATGGGCGCATGGCCTCGAATTCGTGCTGGCGGAATTCGGCGCGCAGGGCGGCGGGGGCGACCTGTTTGCGAACGTGGGCTTCGATGGTCTTGAACATCGCTGGCTCCTGAGAGTACTGCTTTACCAGGCCTGGCCCTTTCGCGGGTAAACCCGCTCCCACAGGCCTCCCACAGCACTGGAAATCTGTGCGGTCCCTGTGGGAGCGGGTTTACCCGCGAAGAGGCCGGGCCTGGAGACTCAATTGGTGGGCAGAACACCCCGGGCCCATGGCCGGTAACGCAGGTCGAACACCGCCTCGGCATGGCACCCGGCGCCCAGCTTCGGCTGGGCAGGCTCAGCCCGAAACGCCTGGCCTGGCGCGCTCACCTGGCGGAACGCCTCGCGCACCACGCCCACCCGGCACGGCAAGGCCTGCTCGTAGCCCTGGCGTACCAACGCGGGCAAGCGCCCGGTCCCGGCGCCATCCTGCCACCACACAGTCAAGCCCAACCCGGCCAGTTGATCCAGCCATGCGGCATTGACCCGAGGTGAGAGTTTGCCGGCGCTGAAAGCGCTGATGTGCAATGGCTTGTCCAGCTGCCGGTTGAAGGCCTGCAACTGGGTGTGCAGGGCATCCCGGCGCTCGGCCTCGCGAAAATGATGGTCGTCCAGCTCCATGGGCAGGTACCAGCCGTCCACCGGCAACTGCCACGCCTGGCGCAGTTGCTGGTACTGGCTGAGCGAGCGCCCCAGCTGCGCCTTCCAGTAACTGTTCAGGCCTTCACCGTCCAGTTCGTCGATGCGCTGGTAATAGGCCGGGTCCATGTACAGCCCCAGCACCAGTTGCAGGCCCTGGGCACGCGCGCTGCGCAGGCTGTCGGCCAGCCAGCCTTGGGCACCGCCGAAATCGCTGTCGCCATAGGCGCTCCACTGCACGATCAGGGTCTTGCCGCCCTGGGCCACGGTGGCGTGCCACAGTTGCTGCCACTGGGCGGGGGTGACATTGGCGTCGCGGTTGAGGGGTTGGTAGAACAGGCGCTGGTCGGCGCTGGCTGGCAGGCACAGGGCAAGCAGGCAGAGGGCCAGGAACGTACGCATCAGAAGGTCATCTCCGCACCGACCAGCACGCCGTTGGCGCGCTCGTATAGATTGCCGCCCAGCGATTGCTGGTATTCGGCACGCACTTTCAGCGAACCACGGTAGGCGTTGTAGCGGTCGTCATCGAACCACCATTGCCAGCGCACACCAACCCCGGCCCGGGCGTCCTGGCGCCAGTCGTTGCTCGGGTCCTGGCTGGAAAACTCGACAAAACCATAGGGCATGATGGTTTGCGGCGAGCTGCCCGGCAGCTTCCAGGCGTGGCCCTGCTGGTAGCGCGACAGCCAGGCGTGGTCGCCGGCACGGGTCCACCAGGCGGCGTCAAGGTAGAGGAAGCGCTCGTTCCAGTCGTCTTCATCGACCCGCCAGTCGTTGCGCCAGTCGCCCTGGTCGAGGAACGAGGCGGTGGCACGCAACAGCAGGTCGTTGCTCGATTCGGCGTGGTGACGCAGGTCGCCCCAGTTGCCGCCGACCTTGGCCGGGCTCAGCAGCTGGCCCAGGCTCAGGCCGCGGTAGTGCTCTTCGTCGATCTGACGCTGGTGGTACAGCTCGGCATACAGGTTGAGGTTGGCCTGGCCGAATGGCTTGTAGCGCAGACCGACACCGGTACCCATGCTTTGCGCGTAGTCGGTGCGGCTTTGCCCACCGAACAGTACCCGGCCATACACCGACAGGGTGCTGCCGTTGCGGCTGGGCTCCTCGCCCAGGGCGTGGTCCCACATGGCCAGTTGCACGTTCTGCGATTGCGCGCGGCGCGAAGTGCCGCTGCGCTGGCCATTGTCGAGGAACTTGTCGTTGGTCGAGGTGCCGGCCGGCGACCAGGTGCTGGCCAGGGTGATGGTGTCGCGCCGCGACAGGCTTTCGTGGGCGCGGCGCTGGCGGTACTTGCGGGCTTCCAGGCTGCCGTATTCATCGTCGCCGTCGACCAGGTCCTGCTCCACATCGAGGATGCGGCGCAGTTCGCGGCGCGCCGAAGCGCTGTCTTCGGCTTCGTCGTAGCGCAAGGCCAGCGTCTCGCCAAGGCGGTAGTCCTCGGGGAAGTCGTGGGTGGCGCGCTCCAGGTAGGGGATCGACTGGCGGCGCTGGGCCTTGTCCGTCGAGCTGGCCAGGCGCATGCCGTAGTCGGCGCGGTAGCGTGGCTGGTCGGGGGCCAGGCGCACGGCTTCGGCCAGCCAGGCGCTGCTCTGGGCACTGTCACCAGCCAGTTGCGCGGTGCTGGAGGCAGCGTAGTAGTGGTCGGCCCGCGGGTTGTGTGCCAGGGCCTGGCGCTGGAAGCCCAGCGCGGCCTGGTAATCGCCTTGGCGCTGGGCGATGGCGGCACCCAGGGCCCAGTCGTCGGCGCTATCGTGCGCGGCGGCGTCCCAATAGCGCCTGGCCGCTTGTGCGTCGCCGGCGTTCAGCGCGCCACGGGCGGCGGTGAGGCGGGCGTTGTCGGTCCAGGCGCTGTCCGGCTGGGTGCGCCAGATGGGCAGGGCCGCTTCGGAGTCGCCAGCGGCTTCCAGGGCATAGGCCAGGGGCAAGCGGCTCCCGCTGTCGCCCAGGCGCTCGGCGGCCTGGTAGTAGACCACCGCTTGGCCGGGCTGGTCGGGCATGGCGCAGCGGCCCAGGGCGCGGTACTGGCCAGCCTCGCTCGGGGTGGCCGGTACGGCCTGGCGCACGGCATCGCACTGGCCAGCCTCGGCCAGGCGGCCGAGCAGCTGGGCCCGGGTACTGGCGTCGACCCGAGGGATCAGGCCGAGCATGCGGCGGCTGTCCAGCGGCCCGTCGTTGCGCGCATACAGGTTGCCCAGGCGCTGCAGCAGCGAGGGTGCAAGGCGGCCCTGGTGGCGGTCGTAGGCCTGCTCCAGCAGTTGCCGGGCGTGTTCGCCATGGCCCTGTTGCATCAGCAGGAAGGTGGCTTGCTCCAGTGCGGCCAAATCGCCGCTCTGCCGATAGCGTTGCTCCCATTCGGCGGCGGTGCGTGGTTGCGGGGGCTGGGGCGGGTCGCCGTACAGGCGTTGCTTGAGCACGGCATAGGCCCTGGGGTCGGTGCTGGCGGTGCAGCCCTTGAACTGTGCGCGCGCCAGCTCCGGGTCGCGGCGCGACAGCCAGTCGACGGTTTCCAGGCAGGGGCGTTGCAGTTCGTTGCTCAGGCGCTGTACCAGCGGCGCGTCGTCGCCTTCGCGGGCCAGCTCCCACAGTTGCTGGCGCTGCTCGGGCTGGTTCAGCTGCGCGGCGGGCAGTGCCTGCAGCCAATGCCGGGCCTGCTGGTTCTGGCCGACGGCGATGGCGCGGTTGGCCATGGCCAGGCGGGCCTGGTTGGCTGCTTCGGGGGAAGGGGCGCTGGGCAGCAGCGCGTTCAGCCCTTTTTCATCCACCTGCTGGATATAGGCATTGGCCAGGCGCTGCCAGTCTTGCGCAGGCAACTGGCCTTGGTCGGCCAGCGGCTGCAGCTGTTCGATGGTTTCCTTCCAGTTGCGCAGTTGCTCGGCGAAGTTGGCCCGGGCCAGGCGCAGCACTTGGCCGTCGCCCTGTGGCGGCAGATGGTTGAGCCAGTCCAGCGCCTTGGCGGCACCACCGTATTTGGCCAGGCTCAGGCTATAGGCCTGCCACAGGCGCACCCGGTGGGTGCCGTCGCTGCTGGCCAGCCACTGTTCCACCTGGCTGGCCGGCGGCGGGTCTTGTTCGATCCAGGCCAGGCGCAGTTCAAGCAGGGCGTTGGCGTATTCGGGGCTGTCGCCCAACTGTTCGGCAAGGGCCTCGGCCTCCTTGTAGCGGCGCTGGTGAGCCAGGGCCTCCACCAGCAGCGCACGGGCTTCGTCGTTATTCGGCACCCGGCCCAGCACGTGGCGGGTCAGGCGTTCGACCTCGGGCCAGTTGTCCTTCTTCGCTTCGCGGTAGCTGCGCTCCATGAAGGGGTAGCTGGTGAACCGCTGAAAGTCGGTCATCGGCGCCGAAGCGGCGCAGGGCAGGGCGGCGGAGCACAGCAACAAGCCAGTGAAGGTGAGGGAAAAGCGCGGCTTCATGCCACCTCCCGGGTCAGGTCAAAGGCGGCCTGCTGTTCGCTGGCCTGTTCGATCAGGGCCTGCTGCAGCACCTGCTCGGTGATGATGCCGCGGGCAATCAGGTGCTCGCCGAGGCTCTGGTGTTCCGGGTCGAAGTCGATCAGCGCCTGGTTGAACAAAGTGACCGGGACCATGCCGCGCACCTGCAGCAGGGCGCCGAGCATCACCTGGTGGTGGCTGACCTGTTCCAGCAGCACTTCGTCGTCCTGGTGGCGCTCGAGGATGGCCAGCATGTCGCGGGTTTCCGGCTTCTGCCAGGGGCTTGGGTAGTGGTAGCGCAGGCCCAGGGTCACCCGGCCCTGGGGCGCCAGGCGGGCGCTGACTGGGCGCTTCAGGTGGCGGCTGATTACCCCCAGCGATACCTGGCTGACCGGGCTTTCGCTGGCCAGCACCAGCGTGTCGCCGTCTTCGGCCACCGGCAGCACGCCATAGTGCGTCGCCAGCTTGCGCGGCAGTTTGGCGATCAGCTGCGGGTCGAGCTTGAACGGGTTGAGCGGTGCCCAGGGCAGGTCCATCTGCTCGGCCAGGGTGGCGACCAGCTGTTCGCTGTTCAGCCAGCCGCGCAGCAGCAGCTCGCGGCCCAGGCGCCGGCGTACCGGGCTGGTGATCGCCTGTTGCAGCTGTTCGTCGCTGATCAGGCTCTTGGCTACCAGGCGCTGGCCCAGCGGCGTGCGGGCGGGGGCGGCGATGGCGGGGAATTCGTGAGTGGTCTTGTCCCAGGCCACGCGCCGCGAGTCACCCATCTCCATCACCTGGCGCAGGGCGCGCAGGTTGGCGAAGAAGTTGACGAAGTTGCTCCACATCATCCGCGGTGCCGACAGCAGCCCTTCGCCGATGCCATAGAAACGGGTGACGAACCAGGCGCGCTGGAACAGGCGGTTGAACAGCATCAGCCCGTTCAGCCACAGCAAGGTGGTCAGCAGCCAGCTGTCGCTGAGGATCGACATGAAGCGCCACGACTCCGGCGCAATCACCGTGACCAGCCACATGGCCAGCAACACCAGCAGCAACAGGTTGACCAGGAAACTCAGCAGGTAGGCGAACAGGCCGCGGCGGTCACGCCAGAGGAAGTAGTTGAGCGCGCCCTTGCGGCTCCAGCCGAGGTTGCTGGTGCCCTGGAACACGATGCCGACGATCCACCGCGACTTCTGCCGGATGGCATGCTGCCAGTCGCGCGGGAAGTGCTCGCGCACGCAGATTACCTGGGAGAATTCGCGGCTCATGCCCGGGCGCCATTCCTGCTTCAGGGTCAGCGCCGGGTCGGTGATGGAGTAGCGGGCGAAAATGCACTTCATGCCCTTCTGCTTCAGGCGGAAGCCGATGTCGTAGTCTTCGGTGAGGCTCTGTACGTCGAAGGCGATGCCATCGCCGTCCTCGAGCAGCGCGCTGATGGCGCGGCGGCTGAAGCAGGTGCCGACCCCGGCGCTGGGCACCTGGCCGGTCAGGGCCTCGCGCACGATCACGTCCTTGCCGTGGTTTTCGGCGAACTCGTCGACATAGTGGCCGGCGGTGAAGCCTTTCCATTCCGGTGCGTAGGGGTACACCGGGATCTGGATCATGTCCTTGTTCGGTAGCAGGTAGTTGAACAGGCGCAGCTCCATGGGCGAGATCACGTCTTCGGCGTCGTGCAGGATGAAGCCGGCAAACTGGATGCCGGCGTCCTGCTGGAAGCGCAGCAGCGCGTCGATGATGTTGTTCAGGCAGTCGGCCTTGCTGGTGGGGCCGGGGCGAGCGCAGACCACCTTGTGCACGTTGGGGTAATGCAGGCACACCGCGTCGACGTCGGCCTGGGTTTGCGGGTCGTTGGGGTAGGTGCCGACGAAGATCTGGTAGTTCTCGTAGTCGATGGTCGAGGCTGCCAGGCGCGCCATCTCGCCGACCACGCCCACTTCGTTCCAGGCCGGGACCATGATGGCCAGGGGCTTTTCTGGTACCTCGAACAGGCGTTTTTCGTCGGCTTTTTCGTACTTGTCGTAGATGCGAAACCGCCGGATCAGCTTGCGGCCCCAGTAGCAAAGGTCGATGAACAGGTCATCCAGGCCCAGCAGGAACATCAGCGTGGCCAGGACGATCGCGAGGATCTTCAGGCCGAACAGCACATAGGTGAGAAAATCGATGAATGCCAGGCTCATGTGCCGGTCACCGGCAGGAAGGGGTGGGCCATCGTCTATATCCTCGTTCGATTCCCTGGACGAAGTTGTACGACTTGTCGCCGTTTGTACTGGATAGATACAAGCAGCCGAACGCGGGGTTGTCCAAATTTCAGGCTTTTTCTTGTGGGCCACTTCTTGTAGCTTTACAGGTCGTTTACCCAGGGAGCTGAACATGCAAGGCAAGGCACGCAAGATCGTCCAGGCCATTCTTTACGAAGCCATCGCCGTCGCCTGCGTGGCGCCCGCGCTGGAGCTGGCGTTCGGTGCCGGCATGGCGCAGTCGACCGTGCTGTCAGTGCTGATGTCGGGCATCGCGATGAGCTGGAACATGGCCTACAACTGGGTGTTCGAACGCTGGGAAGCGCGCCAGCACCGGCGTGAGCGCACTTTCCTGCGGCGCCTGCTGCATGCGCTGGGCTTCGAGGGTGGGCTGGTGCTGATCCTGCTGCCGCTGGTGGCGTACTGGCTGGATGTCAGCCTGTGGGCGGCGTTGCTGACCAACCTGGCGTTGTTCGTGTTCTTCTTCGCTTACGCGTTCGTCTTCCAGTGGGGCTTCGACAAGGTGTTCGATGTGCCGCTTTCGGCGCAGCAGGCGAAGTGTTGACTTTGTGCCGCACTACCGGCTAAGTTCCTACCCCATGAATACTTTCCAGCACGTCAACGCCATTATTATTACCGCCATTATCAGTTTGGCGGGCTAGCGCGTACGTGCACCGAACCCGCCCTGGAGGCGGGTTTCTTCTCTCTGACTCCTGGGCAACGTGAACACAGCCAAGGAGTCATCGATGACCAGCTTCGTCAGCCCTCGTTCTACCGTCACCCCCCAGCAACTGCTGTCGGAGCAGGTGCGGCGCATTCTTGCCGCCCCGGTGTACGACCTGGCCATCGAAACGCCTTTGCAGGCTGCGCCTGCGTTGTCTGCCAGCCTGGGCAACCAGGTGTTGCTCAAGCGGGAAGACCTGCAGCCTACTTTCTCGTTCAAGATCCGCGGTGCGTACACCCGCCTGTCACGCCTGAGTACCGTGCAGCGCGAGCGCGGCGTGATCACCGCCTCTGCGGGCAACCATGCCCAGGGGGTGGCCCTGGCGGCATCGCACCTGGGCATGAAAGCCACCATCGTCATGCCTACCACCACGCCGTCGCTGAAGGTGGAAGGGGTACGTTCGCGCGGTGGCCACGTAGTGCTGCACGGCGAGAGCTTCCCCCATGCCTTGGCCCATGCGCTGAAACTGGCCGACAGCGAAGGTGCCACCTTCGTGCCACCGTTCGACGACCCGGATGTGATCGCCGGGCAGGGCACCGTTGCCATGGAGATCCTGCGCCAGCGCCCGGGGGCGCTGGACGCCATCTTCGTGCCGGTGGGTGGCGGTGGGCTGATCGCTGGCATTGCCGCCTATGTGAAGTACCTGCGCCCCGAGGTGAAGGTGATCGGCGTCGAGCCGGAGGACTCCAACTGCCTGCAGGCTGCCATGGCGGCTGGTGAGCGGGTGATCCTGCCGCAGGTCGGCACCTTCGCCGATGGTGTGGCGGTGGCGCAGATCGGCGCCCATTGCTTCGAGCTGTGCCGGCACTTCGTTGACGAAGTGGTGACCGTGAGCAGCGACGAGCTGTGCGCGGCGATCAAGGACATCTATGACGATACCCGCTCGATCACCGAGCCGTCCGGGGCCCTGGCCGTGGCCGGGATCAAGAAGTACGTGGCGCGCGACGGCGTGCAGGGGCAGACCCTGGTGGCGATCGATTCCGGGGCCAACGTCAATTTCGACCGCCTGCGCCATGTGGCCGAGCGTGCCGAACTGGGCGAGCAGCGCGAGGCGATCATCGCTGTCACCATTCCGGAACAGCCGGGCAGCTTCCGCGCCTTTTGCCAGGCACTGGGCAAGCGGCAGATCACCGAGTTCAACTACCGCTATTACCCCGGCAAGGAGGCGCGGCTGTTCGTGGGTGTGCAGACACACCCGCTGCACGACCCGCGCGACCAGTTGCTGGCCAGCCTGCGCGAGCAGGGCTACAGCGTACTGGACCTGACCGACAACGAACTGGCCAAGCTGCACGTGCGCCATACCGTTGGCGGCCATGCCGCACCCGGGGCTGACGAGCGGGTGCTGCGCTTCGAATTTCCCGAGCGCCCGGGGGCCTTGCTTGGCTTTCTGGAGCGGCTTGGCAAGCGCTGGAACATCAGCCTGTTCCATTACCGCAACCATGGTGCGGCGGAGGCACGGGTGTTTGCGGCGCTGGAAGTACCGGGGGATGAGTTGGCGGGGTTGCCGTTGACGCTGGATGAGATGGGGTACCGGTACTGGGATGAGACCGACAACCCGGCGTACAAGCTGTTTCTGGGTTGATACGCAAACCTAATGCAGCCTGTACGGGTCGCCCGCTCCCACAGGGACGGCGCACGGCTTGAGGTTGTCGCTGTATCTGTAGGAGCGGCCGCGTCGGCCAACAGTGGCGTGTATTCCGGCTCGCGGATGCTCTACGGCCTGTCGCACCAGCAGCAGGCGCCGGTGGCGTTCGGGCGGTTGTCGGGCTCGGGTACGCAGGCCTGTTGCTGGCCTATCGGCGCAGGGCCAGGGCTTGTGCTCGGCCGCAGGCAGCTACTGCTGCTTAGCACGTTGGGGCTGCTGTGCAGCCCATCGCCGGCAAGCCAGCTCCCACCTCGATTGCATCGACCTCGAGGTTTGCACAGTATCTGTGGGAGCACTGTTGCGCATCAATCCTGGGGCCGCGTTGCGGCCCTTTCGCGACACAAGGCCGCTCCCACAGGTACAGCGACAACCTTGAGAGCAACGCTGTACCTGTGGGAGCTGGCTTGCCGGCGATGAGGCCGGTGCAGGTTTTCAATACCCTCTACGGCTGGCGCTCGGCCACCGCCCGCAAGGTCCGCAATGTCACCACGGGTGCATCCACCACAAACCGGTTGGCCAGCCACCCCGGCACATCCCCCGCAGGGTCGGCCTGCAGTTGGTAGGTCACTTCGGTCTTGCGCTCACCCAGCGGTTTCATCCGCCACTCGCCGCTGAGGTGCTGCACGCGGATCAGCCCCTTTACCTTGGGGATCCTGCCGGGCTCGGCGCTCAGGTGGCGCAGCAGCGTGCCGTCGTCCAGGCGTTCGGTGGTGACCTTCAGCACGATGTCCCGCGGCATTGTCGGCCACGGCAGGTTGGTGGTCAGGTACACCCAGGTGTTTTCGCCCTGCACATCCAGCAAGCGCATCTCGGCGCAGGCGTACAGCCACTTGCAGGCCACCCGCAGGTTCTCCTGCAGGTCGGTGAGCGTGCGAACGCTGGCTTTCATGGTGCTGACACCACGGAATTGCTGGTAGGGCGAGTCGGGGGCGGCGCTCAGGTAAACGCGGATGCCTTCGCGGTCGTAGGCCAGGTTCCAGTCATCGGCGGCTGGGGCGGGGGTGCAGAGCAGCAGGGCGGCGAGCAGCAGGCAGCGGTTCATGGCTGGTACCGCGCGGGGGGCAGGATTTTCAGTATGCGGCTACTGGGGCTGCTTTGCAGCCCTTTCGCGACACAAGGCCGCTGCCACAGCGTTCGGCGTACACCGTACTTATGGACTGCCCCCAAGAAGTTGGACACCAATCCAA
>NZ_JAWJYQ010000007.1:0-165881 GCF_032971465.1 Pseudomonas sp. LSJ-87
TCGCGACACAAGGCCGCTCCCACAGAGGATCGCACCAGCCTGATCAGATCTGCCCGGGGCAGACGCAGGTCGAACGTGCCGCGTGCACAATTGTGGCCATGCCAAATCATCCGGCCGGTTCAAGACAGCCATCGCGCCCGATGTGATAGCGCTGCAGGTCCTGCGCCAGGGTCAGCTGCCCGCTGTAGTGGGCGAGGGCTTCGTCGCGCACGTTGTCGATGCTCGGGCTGCGCCGTGGGTCGTTCTGGTAGCGGGCGCTGAAATGCGTCAGCACCAGGTTGCGCACGCCCGCAGTTTCGGCAAAGCGCGCCACCGCAGCCGCGGTGCTGTGGCCGAAGGTTACCCCCGTGCGCTCTACCACCGCCTGGGTGAACGTGGCTTCGTGCACCAGCACGTCCGCGCCCTTGGCGACGTCGGCCAACAGCTCGGGGTTGTCGTTGTCGCCGCACACGATCACCCGCCGTGGCGGGCGCGAAGGGCGCAAGTAGTCATTGCCGTGCAGCAGCCGACCGCCATGCTGCACCGTCAAACCCTTGGCCAGCTCGCCCCACAGCGGGCCGCGGGGGATGCCGTCGGCTTCCAGGCGCGGGATGTCCAGGCGCGGTTCGGGGTTGAGCTCGGTGAACACGAAGCCGACGCTCGGCACCCGGTGCGAAAGCTGCACGCTGGTCACTTGCAGGGCGTCACTGCGCCATTCCACCAGATCTTCCACGGCCAGCAGGCGCAGTTCGAACGGCAGGAAAGTATCGCTGGCCACCAGCCCCTGGCGCACCCAGTCGTGCAGGGCGGCGGGCAGGACAAGATCCAGCGGCTGCGTGCGCCCGCTCATGCCGGCGCTGGCCAGCAGGCCCGGCAGGCCGAAGCAATGGTCGCCGTGCACGTGGGTGATGAAGATGGCGCGCAGGTCGCGGATCGACAGCGGCGTATGCAGCAGCCGGTGCTGGGTGCCTTCGCCGCAGTCGACCAGATACCAGTGGCTGCCACTGGCTTCGATCACTGCGGTGGCGCTGACGTTGCGTGCCTTGGTCGGCACGCCGGCGGAGGTGCCCAGGAACAGCAAATCCATGGTCTGGCTCCTTGTTTCAGTCCAGCAGTGACGTCAGCACCAGCGGGCGGATGGGGGTCGGACGGATACGGGGTGCAGGTAGCGGCGTGGTACTCAACGGGCTCGTTCCTTCGAGGTGGTAAGGGCGCACACCTTAGCCGGATTGCCGCATGTCGTCGATGGCCCGCCAGGTGTTGCCTACTCGGCCTGCCGCCAGATCAGCTTGCTGGTGTCATAGCCTTGCTCCCGGGCGATCGTCAGCAGTTGTTCGCGCAGCTGGTCGGTGACCGCGGGCGTGCGCGAGAGCAGCCACAGGTATTCGCGGTTCGGGTGGCCGACCAAGGCTACGCGGTAGTCCTGGTCGTGGTACAGCACCCAGTACTCGCCCTTGGTCAGGCCGGGCGCGAGGCGGCTGAACCAGTTGTCGAAGCGCACCCAGAGCTTGTCGGTGCTGCCCGGTTGCTGGGCTTCGGCGATGCCCTTGGCCTGGTTCCACTGGCCGTCCTTTTCCTGGCAGCGGTTGGTCACGTCGAGGCGGCCGTCCTCTCGCAGGCCATAGTGCGCTTCGGACTGCACGCAGTTGCGCTGGAAGAACATCGGCAGCCGCGCGAGTTCGTACCAGGTGCCCTGGTAACGTTGCAGGTCGACCTGCTGGGTGCGCGGCGGCGCCGGGTGATCGTTGCCGGCGCAGCCGAGCAGGGCCAGGGGCATGCAGCAAAACAGCAGCGTGGTGCGTAGCGCCATGGTGAACCTCCTTGATACGGACGGGGCTTACCTGTGTTTCGATGCGAGCGAGAGGCAAAAGTTGTACGCAATCGTGCTTTTCAGAACGAACCGGTCTGCACTTCGCCGGCACGCACGTAACGGGCGATGACCACGCCCTTGGGCGAAACCTGCGAGTGCTGCAGGGTGAAGGCCGCCGCTGCCGCATCGTCGCCGAACAGGCGCTTGCCGTGGCCGAGCAGCAACGGGTGGATCAGCAGTTGCAGTTCATCGACCAGGCCCGCCGCCAGCAGTTGCTGCACCAGATCGCTGCTGCCCTGGGTTAGCAGGTTGGCGCCGTCCTGTTGTTTCAGCGCGCGGACCGCTGCGGTGATGTCCACGCCAAGGGCATGGCTGTTGTGCCAGTCGAGGGTTGCGGGGGTGTGGGTGGCCACGTGCTTGGGCACGCTGTTGAACAGGTTGGCGATGGAGAAGTCTTCCGAGCTGCCTTCTACCTTTGGCCAGTAGCCGGCGAAGATGTCGTAGGTGCGCCGGCCCAGCAGCAACTCGAAGGGCTGGCTGAACAGGGCCTGCATGGCCTGGCCGAAGACTTCCTCGGCGTAGGGCACAATCCAGCCGCCGTAGGTGAAGCCGCCGCTGGTGTCTTCCTGCGGGCCGCCGGGGGCTTGCATGACACCGTCGAGGCTGATGAAGGCGGCTACGATGAGTTTGCGCATGGGGACTCTCCTGTTGGCAGCCGGGGTGGCTGGGGGCATGGTATAGTCGAATGGCAGGCAGCAGAATCGACAGGGCTGTTTGAGTGGTCTGCACTGGCCCTTTCGCGGGTAAACCCGCTCCCACATGATCACCACAGTTTCGAAGGCTGTGCAGTACCTGTGGGAGCGGGTTCACCCGCGAAGAGGCCGGCGCAGACTACCTCAAAGCCAGTAGGTCACCGCCCACCACCCCAGCCCACCCATCACTACGGTATAGGGCAAGGCCATCCAAACCATTCGCCCATACGACAGCCGGATCAGCGGCGCGATTGCCGAAGTCAACAGGAACAGGAACGCCGCCTGCCCATTCGGCGTCGCCACGCTCGGCAGGTTGGTGCCGGTGTTGATCGCCACCGCCAGCGTCTCGAAATGCTCGCGGCTCATGCTGCCATTGAGGAACGCCTGCTTCACCTCGGTGATGTAGATGGTGGCAACGAACACGTTGTCGCTGATCGCCGACAGCAGGCCGTTGGCCAGGTACAGCATGCCCGGTTGCTGCTCGGCCGGCAGCGCCAGCACCCAGGCAATCAACGGGCTGAACAGTTGCTGCTGATGGATCACCGCCACCACGGCGAAGAACACCACCAGCAAAGCGGTGAACGGCATGGCGTCCTGGAAGGCACGGCCCAGGCGGTGTTCGTCGGTAATGCCGGTGAATGCCGTGATCAGCACGATCACCATCAGGCCGATCAGGCCGACCTCGGCAACGTGCAGCCCCAGGCAGACGATCAGGATCAGTGCGGCGAACCCTTGCACCCACAGCGCGATGCGCTGGGCAGTGGTGCGTGCTGCATCGTCCTCGGCGGCGTAGGCGGCCAGCACCTGGCGCACCGGCTCGGGCATCAACGTGCCGTAGCCGAACAGGCGCAGCTTCTCCAGCAGCACGCAGGTCAGCAGGCCGGCGCCCAGCACCGGCAGCGACACCGGTGCCACCTTCAGGAAGAAATCGGCGAAGTGCCAGCCCATCTCATGGCCGATCAGCAGGTTCTGCGGCTCGCCCACCAGCGTGCACACGCCGCCCAGGGCGGTACCCACCGCGCCATGCATCAGCAGGCTGCGCAGGAAGGCGCGGAACTGGTCGAGGTCTTCACGATGCAACTGTGCGACCTGCTGGTCGCTGTCCAGCGCACTGTCTTCGCGCGGGTTGGCCCCGGAGGCGACGCGGTGGTACACCGCATAGAAACCGACCGCGGCGCTGATGATCACGGCGGTCACGGTCAGCGCATCGAGAAACGCCGAGAGGAATGCCGACAGCACGCAGAACAGCAACGCCAGGATCGCCTTCGAACGCACCCCCAGCAGGATGCGCGAAAACAGGAACAGCAGCAGTTCCTTCATGAAGTGGATGCCCGCGACCATGAACATCAGCAGCAGGATCACCGGGAAGTTGTGCTGCAGCTCTTCGTACAGGGCTTGCGGGGTGGTCATCTGCAACAGCAGGGCTTCGACCAGCAGCAGGCCGCCAGGCATCAGCGGGTAGCACTTCAGGGCCATGCCCAGGGTGAAGATGAATTCGAGCACCAGTGCCCAGCCGGCAGCGACCGGGCCGACGGTCACCAGCAGCAGCGGGTTGAGCACCAGGAACAGGCAGATGACTGCCTTGTACCAAAGCGGCGACTGGCCCAGAAAGCTGTGGGCGAGGGCGCCGGTCAGGGAGCGCGACATGAATTTGTATCCTTATGATTCGGCGATGGCGCACGGTGCCGGATCAGCGCGTCTTAGGCAAGGCGTAAAGTCCCGTTTTTGGCACAAGTGCGGTCATCGGGGTGGGTTACCATCCGTGCCATGAACCCTTCACCCGCAGGAGTGCCGCCCGTGACCGAGTACAGCGCATTCAAGGTCGAACTGACCAACAGCATCGCCCACGTTCAGATCAACCGCCCGGACAAGCGCAATGCGATGAACGCGGCCTTCTGGGAGGAGATCATCGACATCTTCCAGTGGGTCGATGACACCGACGCGGTGCGGGCGGTTGTGATCAGCGGTGCCGGCAAGCATTTTTCCGCCGGTATCGACCTGATGATGCTGGCTTCGCTGGCCGGGCAGATGGGCAAGGACGTGGGGCGTAACGCGCGCTTCCTGCGCAGCACCATCCTGCGCCTGCAGGCGTCGTTCAATGCCGTGGACAAATGCCGCAAGCCGGTGCTGGCCGCGGTGCAGGGTTACTGCATTGGCGGCGCCATCGATCTGATCTCGGCCTGCGACATGCGCTACTGCAGCAGCGACGCGCAGTTCTCGATCAAGGAAATCGACATGGGCATGGCCGCCGATGTCGGCACACTGCAACGTTTGCCTCGTATCATCGGTGACGGCATGATGCGTGAGCTGGCTTTCACCGGGCGCAATGTCGAGGCCGAAGAGGCGCTGCGCATCGGCTTGGTCAACCGGGTCTATGATGATCAGGCCGCGCTGATGGACGGGGTCTTTGCCATCGCCGGCGAGATTGCCGCAAAATCGCCGATCGCCGTGGCCGGCACCAAGGAAATGCTCAGCTACATGCGTGACCATCGCATCGACGATGGCCTGGAGTACATCGCCACCTGGAACGCCGCGATGCTGCAGTCCGAAGACCTGCGCGTGGCGGTGGCGGCGCACATGAGCAAACAGAAACCGACGTTCGCCGACTGATCAGGCCGGGGGACGCGCAGTAAGGGAACCCCCGACATGTCAGCACGCTGGACTACCGCAGTACTCGACCCGCAGATCACCGGGGGGCTGGCCGTGGCCCGCAGCCCGGAAGGGTTCCTGGTGGACGACAACGGCGCGCTGTTCCCTCGCGACTGGCTCAAGCGCCAGGACCTCGACGTGCTGTGCGAGCACGGCATCGGCCACTTCGACGGCCAGCCGGTGTTCCTGCTGGAGCTGCGCAGCGCCACCGACGTGCCCGGCTGCGCCTGGCGCGGCCTGCGCGCGTTCATGCTCGAGGGTGACTTCGACACCTACAAAGTGCTGGGCTATGCCGCGCAGATCGGCACCTGGGCCCGCGAGCACCGTTTCTGCGGCAGCTGCGGCCAGGCAATGACGCAGATCCGCTGGGAGCGGGCGATGTACTGCCAGCCTTGCGACCTGCGCAGCTACCCGCGCATTTCGCCGAGCATGATCGTGCTGGTGACCCGTGGTGATGAAATCCTGCTGGCGCGTTCGCCACGCTTCGTCACCGGGGTGTACAGCACCCTGGCAGGCTTCGCCGAGCCGGGCGAGTCGGCCGAAGACTGCCTGGTGCGCGAAGTGCGTGAAGAGGTAGCGGTGGAAGTAAGGAACATCCAGTACGTCGGCAGCCAGTGCTGGCCGTTCCCGCATTCGATGATGCTGGGCTTCCATGCCGAGTATGCCGGCGGCGATATCGTCATGCAGCCGGACGAGATCGAGGATGCCAAGTGGTTCAGCGTCCACGACCTGCCGCCGCTACCGGCCGGGCGGTCGATTGCCCGCTACCTGATCGATCTGTACGTTGCACGGCGGCTGGGCTGTGATATCCCTGCTTTCCCGTCCTAGCTGCAGTGAGAAATGTTCTCCGACTAGGCGCAGGGCGCAGGCAATGGTCATTCCATTGCCAAGTCCTGCAACGACGGCGGAGGACATTTCTCGCGCAGATAGGGCGGGAAAGCAGGGGTATCACAGCCCATCAGGCTTGGCCGAACCAGTGCTGCCACGCTAGGCGCACGGTCAATGCCAGCACCACGGTGATGAACACCGGGCGGATGAACTTGCTGCCGCCACTGATCGCCGTGCGTGCGCCGAAGAACGCGCCGACCATCACCGACAGGCCCATGCACAGGCCGACGATGTAGTCCACCTGCCCGGAAATGATGAACACCGTCAGCGCTGCGATGTTGCTGACGAAGTTCATGCTGCGCGCCACGCCGCTGGCACGGACCAGGTCGATGGGGTAGAGCAGCAGGGTGCTGACCGTCCAGAACGCCCCGGTACCCGGGCCGGCCACGCCGTCATAGAAGCCCAGGGTGAAGCCTTGCGGTACTTGCCACTTTTTCCTGATCGGCGCATCGGCATCCAGCGGCGCCTTGGGCGTGCCGCCGAACAGCAGGTAGACGCCACAGGCGAAGACGATCACGGGCAACATCTTGTTCAGCCATTCGGCCGGCATGTAGTGGGCGATCACTGCACCGAGCAAAGCACCGACCAAGGTGGCGAACAATGCCGGGCGCCATTGCGCCGGGTGGAACAGCTTGCGCCTGTAGTAGGTGAAGCCGGCGGTGGCCGAGCCGAAGGTAGAGCTGAGCTTGTTGGTGCCCAGTACCAGGTGTGGCGGCATGCCGGCGGTGAGTAGCGCCGGAGTGGTGAGCAGGCCGCCACCGCCGGCGATGGCATCGATGAAGCCGGCGACGAAGGCGACCAGGGCCAGGATCAGCAGGGTGAGGGGTTCTACGGTGAGTTCGAAGGGCATGGGGTTTTGGCAGGCAGGGAGGCAGGGGGCGGCAAAGGGCCGCACTAGAAGGGTGACATGGTAATCCTGGGGGAGGTGTGTTGCCAGTGCCGGCCCTTTCGCGGGCATGCGCGCTCCCACAGGTTACCTGCACATTTCAAGACCTGTGCAGTACCTGTGGGAGCGGGCGCGCCCGCGAAAGGGGCGGTACAGGTCATCACATCAGCTACGGATAAACGCCAGCAAATCCGCATTGATCACATCGGCATGGGTGGTCGGCATGCCATGCGGGTAGCCTTTGTAGGTCTTGAGTGTGCCGTTAGGCAGTAGCTTCGCCGACAGCACCCCGGAATTTTCATACGGTACGATCTGGTCATCGTCGCCGTGCATCACCAGCACTGGCTGGGTGATGCCCTTCAGGTCTTCGGTGAAGTCGGTCTGGGAAAACGCCACGATGCCATCGTAATGGGCCTTGGCACTGCCAATCATGCCTTGGCGCCACCAGTTGCCGATGATGCCTTCGCTGGCTTCTGCACCGGGGCGGTTGTAGCCGTAGAACGGCCCGGCCGGCACATCCCGGTAGAACTGCGCACGGTTGCTGGCGACCTGGGCCTGGAAACCGTCGAACACCGATTTGGGCAGGCCACCGGGATTAGCGGGCGTCTGCACCATCAGTGGCGGTACGGCGGCGATCAGCACGGCCTTGGCCACCTTGTCTTCAGGGTGCCGGGCCATGTAGCGCACCACTTCACCGCCACCGGTCGAGTGGCCGACATGCACGGCGCCCTGGATGCCCAGGTGAGCGACCACCGCCGCCACATCGTCGGCGTAGTGGTCCATGTCGTGGCCGTCCCATACCTGGCTGGAACGGCCATGGCCGCGACGGTCGTGGGCGACCACGCGGTAACCGTGGGCAAGGAAGAACAGCAACTGGGCATCCCAGTCGTCGGCGCTGAGCGGCCAGCCGTGGTGGAAGTGGATGACCGGCGCGTCACGCGGGCCCCAGTCCTTGTAGAAGATCTGTACGCCGTCCTTCGTGGTTACATAGCTCATGGTCGGGTCTCCTGTGTGCAGGAAGCGAAGGGAGCTATTGAGAATAGGAGGTATTTTGCCTCGTACTGGAATTTGTGATTTTGCACCGGAGCTTCAGACCTACGCAGCCTTTTGTGGGAGCGGCCTTGTGTCGCGAAAGGGCTGCAAAGCAGCCCCAGCAATTTGTGTGTCAGTACTGAATTTCTTGGGGCCGCTTTGCAGCCCTTTCGCGACACAAGGCCGCTCCTACAACGGGCCGTGTCAACCGATCAGACGCGGTCGCGCATCCGGTACCAGGCCTTGGCCGCAGCTTCCAGCGGTGCTGCCAGCAGGTCTCCGCCGGGGAAGCGGCCGTTGTCGATGCCTTGGTACAGCGTCAGCAGGTCGTCGTCGCCAAGAATGGCATCGCTGACCGCCCGCGCCGCTGCCAGCGTAGGTAGCACGCCATGGCCAGAGAAACCCTGCAGCCAGTAGCGCTGGCCCTCGCGACCGACATCCGGGGTGCGCTGGATGCTGCAGTCGATATGGCCGCCCCAGGCATAGTCGATGGCCACCCCGGCCAGCTGCGGGAATACTCGCTCCAGGTAGGGGCGGGTGGCGCTGGCGACATCTTTGGGAATACCGCCCAGGTAGGTGCAGCCGCCGCCGAACAGCAGGCGATGGTCCGGGGTGAGGCGGAAATAGTCGGGCACGAACTGGTTGTCGATCACGCAACTGTTGCGCGGCAGTAGCGATTGGGCGAAGTCGGCATTCAGCGGTGCGGTGGCTACCTGATAGGAGCCAACCGGCAACAGGCGGCGCGACAGGGTGCGGTCGAGGCGGTCGATGTAGGCGTTGCAGGCCAGCACCAGCACCTGGCAGCGTACTTCGCCGCGGTCGGTACGGGCCACATAGCCGTCGCCGACTTTCTGGTAGTCGAGCACCTGGCTCTGTTCGTAGATCCGCCCGCCAGCCGCCTCGATGGTGCTGGCCAGGCCCTGAGCCAGCTTCAGCGGGTTGAGGTGGGCGCCCTTGGCGTCGTATAGCGCGGCCTGGTAGCGCGGGCTGTCGATCCATTGCGGCAGCTCGTCGCGGCCGATCAGGCGCAGGGCGTCGTAGCCCCATTTGTGTTCGGCCTCGTGCAGGGCTTCTTCCAGCATCTTCACCCGGCGCGGCAGCACGGCGGTCCACAGGCTGCCCAGCCGGTAGTCGATGTCGAAGCCATGGCGCTCGGGCAGTTCGCGCATTTCATCGGCGGCCCAGCACATGCTGGCCCATAGGCGTCGGGTGCGTTGGACGCCCAGGGCCTTTTCCAGCGGCGGCATGTCGCACGACCAGCCGAGCAGTGCCTGGCCGCCGTTGCGGCCGGACGCGGCCCAGGCCACGCGGCTGGCTTCCAGCAGCGTTACACGCTTGCCGGCCTGGGTCAGGCGCAAGGCGGTGTGCAGGCCGCTGAAGCCGGCGCCAATGATCAGGACTTCGGTGTCGTGGCTGCCTTGCAGGGTAGGGTGCAGGGGAATGCTGGCGGGGTAGGTCTGGGCGTAGTAGCTGGCGACGTGCTGGGCGGATTGTTTGAACATGCAGGGGTCTCATGAAAATTATTGTGTTTATTTTCATGAAAATTTAGCAGGTAAATTTCATGTCGCCAATGCATTGGCCGGGTTTGTGGTTTACCTCGAGTTGTTGTGTTGCCTGTCCTGGCCCTTTCGCGGGTAAACCCGCTCCCACAGAGTCATCACCGGTCTCGAGGTCGGCGCTGTAAATGTGGGAGCGGGTTCACCCGCGAAGGGGCCTGACCTGAAAGTGCAAAATCTTCAGGTTGTCGCCTTTTTTCGAGGCTGTCTTGGCTTGCCTGCGGCCGCTTTGCCCTTCCCGCCACCCCGACGCTTCTTCTTCCACGGCGGCGCAGCCCCGGCTGCCGGCCCGCTGATGGTCATGCGCATGCCGCTGCACCGTTCGACCAGCTTGCCCATCCATGCCGACTGCCGGGCGACGAACTCCTCCAGCGTCATCTCGCCACTCTGCACCATGTCCAGCGCCTGCTCCCAGATAGCCGTGGTGCCTGGGTCGGCAATGGCGCGTGGCACGGCGTCGATCAGGCTGAAGGCCGCAGGGGTGGCGGACAGCGCCTTGCCGTTCTTCACCAGGTAGCCGCGGTCAAGCAGGCCCTGGATGATGCTGGCGCGGGTGGCTTCGGTGCCGATACCGGTGGTTTCCTTGAGCTTCTGCTTCAACCGCGGGTCGTCCACCAGCTTGGCCACGTTCTTCATTGCCTTGATCAGGTCGCCTTCGGTAAACGGCTTGGGCGGCTGGGTCCACAGGTCTTTCAGTTGCAAGCCCTGCACTGTGCAGTCTTGGCCTTCGCGCAGCGCCGGCAGCACCTGGGCCGGTGGTGCCTCGCGGCCCTTGGCCGGGGTCAGCGCCTCGGGCAGCGCACGGCGCCAGCCTGGTTCGACGATCTGCTTGCCTACGGCACGCAGGGCATGGCCGGCGCAGTCGAAGTCGGCCTGGGTGCGGTCGTATTCATGGTTGGGCAGGAACTGCGCCAGGTAGCGGGCGCGGATCAGGGTGTACACCGCCTTGTGCTTGGCCGGCAGGCGCGACGGGTCGCTGGCGGCGGCAGTGGGGATGATGCCGTGGTGGGCGCTGACCTTGGCGTCGTTCCACGCCCGTGAACAGCGTTGCGGCTCCAGGTAGGGCTGCAGCGGCGCCAGGCTGGCATCGGAACGTTGCAGGGCGGCGAGGATGGCTGGCGCTTCGGCGTGCTGGCTTTGCGGCAGGTAGCCGCAGTCGCTGCGCGGGTAGGTGATCAGCTTGTGGGTTTCGTACAGGGCCTGGGCGATGTCGAGGGTTTCCTGGGCGCCGAGGCCGAACTTTTTCGAGCACAGCTCCTGCAGGGTGCCAAGGTCGAAGGGCAGGGGTGCCGCTTCACGCACGCGCTCGGTGGTCACCTTCACAGCCCGGGCAGTACCCGCATTGCCGATATCGGCGGTAGCCTGCTGCGCCAGGGCCTGGTTCAGGCAGCGGCCCTGGTCGTCGCAGGCGTCCTCGGGGGCGCGCCACTGGGCGTTGAAGCCAAAGCCTGCGTGTTCGAGCTGCACGTCGATGGCCCAGAACGGTACCGGCACGAAGTCGGCGATGCTGCGGTCGCGGTCGACCACCAGGCGCAAGGTGGGCGTTTGCACCCGGCCCACCGGCAGCACGCCCTGATAGCCCGACTGGCGGCCCAGCAGGGTGAACAGCCGGCTCATGTTCATGCCGATCAGCCAGTCTGCGCGCGAACGGCCCAGCGCCGAGTGGTACAGGTTGAAGGTTTCGTGGCCCGGCAGCAGCCGCGCCAGGGCCTTGCGAATGGACGCGTCATCCAGTGCCGACAGCCACAGGCGCTGCACCGGGCCGCGGTAGCGGCAATGCTCGACCAGTTCGCGGGCGATCATTTCGCCTTCGCGGTCGGCGTCGGTGGCGATCACCAGTTCGCGCGCTTCGCCGAACAGGCGCTTGACCGCCTTGAACTGGCTGGCGGTCTTGGCCTTGACCAGCATCTTCCACTTTTCCGGGATGATCGGCAGATCGGCCAGGTTCCAGCGCTTGTAGCGTTCGTCGTAGCTGTCGGGCGGGGCGGTTTCCAGCAGGTGGCCGATGCACCAGGTCACGCAGACGTCGGTGCCTTGCCAGCAGCCATCGCCCTTGCGGTTGGCGCCGAGCACTTTGGCGATGTCTTTTGCCTGGGAGGGTTTTTCGCAGAGGAACAGGCGCATGGCCGGGGACGCTTCATCGGGGTGATGGGCGATAGGATGCGCAAGAGAGGGCGCGGAGGCAAGTTTTATCTGGATGGATGTACAGGTTTTGTCAGGGAAGATGTATTTTGCTGTGCCGGCCTCTTCGCGGGCTTGCCCGCTCCCACAGGTACTGCACAGCATTCAATATCTGTGGGGTCCTTGTGGGAGCGGGCAAGCCCGCGAAGAGGCCGGTACAGGGATCAGGCGCGCGAGTCGCGCACCATGTCCACGTGCGGGATGCCGGCTTCGAGGAACTCTTCGCTGACTACGCGAAAGCCCAGCCGCTCGTAGAACGGCGTGGCGTGCACCTGGGCGCTGAGCATCTGCTGCTTCAGGTCGCGGTTCTGTGCTTCGACAATCACCGCGTTCATCAGCGCGTCACCCACCTTCAGCCCGCGCCAGTCCTTCAGTACCGAGACCCGGCCGATGGTGCCGTCAGGCAGCAGGCGCGCGGTGCCGATCGGGTAGTCGCCTTCCAGGGCCAGGAAGTGCGCGGCGGTCGGGTCATCCGAGTCCCACTCCAGCTCCGGCGGCACGTGCTGTTCGGCAATGAACACCGCTTCGCGGATGCGGCGGATGTCGGCGTTGTCCTTGTGCCAGTCGGCGAGGCGCACACGAATCTTATTCATTGGCGAATCCCAGGCTTCCTTGTTTGACCAGCTGCTGTACCAGCATAAGGCCATCTTCATCCTGCAGCCATTCGCCCAGGTTGTCGATGTGCAGGGCGTCGGCCGCGCAAACCAGCTTCAGTAGCTCGCGCAGTTTGCCCGGCAGCGGGCAGCTGCGGCCGCTGGCGAACAGCAGCAGGTCTTCTTCGAACTCCGACCAGGCCAGGCGGGCGCTCGGGTTGCGGATCAGGATGGCGCCTTGTTCCAGGGCATCGATCAGCTCTTCCTCGGACAGCTCTTCACCGACGATCTGCTCGGGGTAGCGTGGCTCGGTCATGAACTGGCCGAACCAGGTCAGCAGCAGGTCTTTGTCGCCCATGTGCTTGTCGAGCAGCGCCTTGAGGCGGTCGAGGGCGTCGTGCTGGATCTGGTGCGGGTCGCTGACCGGCTGGGCATCGGCGTCGCTGTAGCGTTCTTCGTCGGGCAGGAACTGGCCGAGGAAATCGGTGAAGTGGGTCAGCACTTCAGCGGCGCTTGGCGCGCGGAAGCCTACCGAATAGGTCAGGCAGTCGTCCACGGCCACGCCGTAGTGGGCCAGGCGTGGTGGCAGGTAAAGCATGTCGCCCGGCTCCAGGGTCCACTCATCGCTCTGCTCGAAGTCGGCGAGGATGCGCAGGTCGGCGTGCTCCAGCAGCGAGCTGTCGCTGCTGCACATCTGGCCGATTTTCCAGTTGCGCTGGCCGTGGCCCTGCAGCAGGAACACGTCGTAGTTGTCGAAGTGCGGGCCGACGCTGCCACCGGGGGCGGCGAAGCTGATCATCACGTCATCGATGCGCCAGCTGGGCAGGAAGCGGAAGTTTTCCAGCAGTTCGGCTACTTCCGGGACGAACTGGTCCACGGCCTGCACCAGCAGGGTCCAGTCCTTTTCCGGCAGCTCGGCAAAGGTATCTTCGGTGAACGGGCCGCGGCGCAGCTCCCACGGGTGCGCGCCGTGCTCGAGTACGATACGCGACTCTACTTCCTCTTCCAGGGCCAGGCCGGCCAGCTCGTCGGGGTCGATCGGGCTGATGAAGTCCGGGAAGGCCTGGCGCACCAGCAGCGGCTTCTTCTGCCAGTAGTCGCGCATGAATTCGCGGGCCGAGATGCCGCCCAGCAGCTGCAGTGGAGTATCAGGATTCATGTTCAACCTATTGAAAAAATGTAATTTTCGTTCGGGAATAAAAACGCCCGGCCAGGCCGGGCGTTGAACGCGACGGTCAGCTTAGATGCGTTTGGCCTGTGCTGCCGCGTTGCCGATGTAAGTAGCAGGGGTCAGCTGCTTGAGCTCGGCCTTGGCTTCGGCTGGCATATCCAGGCCGTCGATGAAGGTCAGCAGCGCTTCCGGGGTGATGCCCTTGCCACGGGTCAGCTCTTTGAGCTTCTCGTAGGGGTTTTCGATGTTGAAGCGGCGCATCACGGTCTGGATCGGCTCGGCCAGCACTTCCCAGCAGGCGTCCAGGTCGGCGGCGATGCGGGCTTCGTTGACTTCCAGCTTGCCGATGCCTTTCAGGCTGGCTTCGTAGGCGATGACGCTGTGGGCAAAGCCCACGCCCAGGTTGCGCAGCACGGTGGAGTCGGTCAGGTCACGCTGCCAGCGCGAGATCGGCAGCTTGCTGGCCAGGTGCTGGAACAGCGCGTTGGCGATACCCAGGTTGCCTTCGGAGTTTTCGAAGTCGATCGGGTTGACCTTGTGCGGCATGGTCGACGAGCCGATTTCACCGGCAACGGTCTTCTGCTTGAAGTAGCCCAGCGAAATGTAGCCCCACACATCGCGATCGAAGTCGATCAGGATGGTGTTGAAGCGGGCGATGGCGTCGAACAGCTCGGCGATGTAGTCGTGCGGCTCGATCTGGGTGGTGTACGGGTTGAACTGCAGGCCCAGCTCGTCTTCGATGAAGGCGCGGGCGTTCTGCTCCCAGTCGATCTGCGAGTAGGCCGACAGGTGGGCGTTGTAGTTGCCCACGGCACCGTTGATCTTGCCCAGCAGCGGTACGGCAGCAACCTGGGCGATCTGGCGCTCCAGGCGGTACACGACGTTGGCCAGTTCCTTGCCCAGGGTGGTCGGCGAAGCCGGCTGGCCGTGGGTGCGCGACAGCATCGGCACATCGGCGTGGGCGTGGGCCAGGGCGCGGATGGCGTCGGCGATCTGGCGCATCAGCGGCAGCAGCACTTCGTCACGGCCGGCGCGCAGCATCAGGGCGTGGGACAGGTTGTTGATGTCCTCGCTGGTGCAGGCGAAGTGGATGAACTCGCTGACCTTGGCCAGCTCAGGCAGCTTGGCGGCCTGCTCCTTGAGGAGGTATTCGATCGCCTTGACGTCGTGGTTGGTGGTGCGCTCGATTTCCTTGACGCGTTCGGCGTGCTCGAGCTTGAAGTCGGTGGCCAGGCTGTCCAGCAGGGCGTTGGCTTCGGCGGAGAACGCCGGCACTTCGCCGATCTGCGGGTGGGCGGCCAGGCGCTGCAGCCAGCGCACTTCGACCAGGGCGCGGAAACGGATCAGGCCGAATTCGCTGAAAATGGGGCGCAAGGCCTGGGTTTTGCCGGCATAACGGCCGTCTACAGGGGAAACCGCAGTGAGCGAAGAAAGCTGCATGGGGTGTTCTCGGACAGTCAGGCTTTTGGAAGGGCGCATATCATACATGAAAAATGCGCTCAGGTCGGGTGGCTGACCAAAGGTCGGGCCATAAATCAGCTGTGCATTGTGCTTGCCTGTTCTGGCCCTATCGCCGGCAAGCCAGCTCCCACAGGTATTGCACCGGTCTTGAGCACAGTGCATATCCTGTGGGAGCTGGCTTGCCGGCGATGAGGCCGGAACTGTCAGCCCCTGTCAGGAGGGGCTGCGCATCATGTCGTACAGTTCGTTCAACAGCTTGCGCCGGCTGAATACCAGCTGCCAGCGGTGCCCGCCCAGCTGGCGCCACAGGCGTGCGGCGCGGATGCCGGCCAGCAGCAGGGCGCGGATCTTCGAGGCGTTGCTGGCCTGCTGCAGGAAGCGCATGTCGCCATGTACCTGGATGCGCTGGCGCAAGGTGCTCAGGGTGTCCTGGTACAAGGCTCCACTGGAAGCGATGACGTTTTCATGAACCAGGCCAAAATGCTCGGCCTGGGACTGGATTTGCGGCAGGCGGTTGCCGATGGTGTCGAGCAGGTCGCCGCGCTTGTTCAGCTGGCGCTCCAGGCCCAGCATCGACAGGGCGTAGCGCAGCGGCTCGCGCTGCAGGCTGCTGGGGTCGCGCTCCAGCGCGCCGACCAGCGCGCGATAGCCGTCGCGCAGGTTCAGGTCGTCACCGCCGAACACCTCCAGGGTGTCCTTGGGGTCGCGGACCAGCAGGCTGCCGAGCATGCAGCCGATGTTGGCCTCGCTGGCCTGGCCGGTGCGGGCAATGCGGTCGACCAGTACGGCGGCCTGGAACACACCGCCCAACGCAATCAGCTGCTCCTGCAGGTTGCTCATGCGCGCGGGCTCCACGGCTCGGCGGCTTCGATCACGCCGCCGCCCAGGCACACTTCGCCGTCGTAGAACACCACCGACTGGCCTGGGGTAACGGCGCGTTGCGGTTCGTCGAACACTGCGCGGTAACCGCTTTCGGTCAGTTCCAGGGTGCACTGCTGGTCGCTCTGGCGGTAGCGCACCTTGGCGGTAAGCTGGCGCGGGCTGCCGAGGTCGACCGGGTTGACCCAGAAGATTTCCGAAGCGAGCAGGGCGCGGGAGAACAACCACGGGTGTTCATTGCCCTGGCCGACCACCAGCACGTTGCGGGTCAGGTCCTTGTGCAGCACGTACCACGGCTCGTCACCGGCGTCCTTCAGGCCGCCAATGCCCAGGCCCTGGCGCTGGCCGATGGTGTGGTACATCAGGCCGTGGTGGCGGCCGATCACTTCACCGTCGGTGGTCTCGATGTTGCCCGGCTGGGCCGGCAGGTATTGCTTGAGGAAGTCGCTGAAGCGGCGCTCGCCGATGAAGCAGATGCCGGTGGAGTCCTTCTTCTTGGCGGTGGCCAGGCCGTGCTTTTCGGCAATGGCGCGTACTTCGGGCTTTTCCAGCTCGCCAACCGGGAACAGGGTGCGGGCGATTTCCTTGCCGCCGACGGCGTGCAGGAAGTAGCTCTGGTCCTTGTTCGGGTCCAGGCCCTTGAGCAGTTCGGTGAGCTCGCCGGTGTCGCGGCGGCGCACGTAGTGGCCGGTGGCGATCAGGTCGGCACCCAGCGACAGGGCGTAGTCAAGGAACGCCTTGAACTTGATTTCGCGGTTGCAGAGGATGTCCGGGTTGGGCGTGCGGCCGGCCTTGTACTCTTCGAGGAAGTGCTCGAACACGTTGTCCCAGTATTCGGCGGCGAAGTTGGCGGTGTGCAGCTTGATGCCGATGCGGTCGCACACGGCCTGGGCGTCGGCCAGGTCTTCACGGGCGGTGCAGTATTCGGTGCCGTCGTCTTCTTCCCAGTTCTTCATGAACAGCCCTTCCACCTGGTAGCCCTGCTCCATGAGCAGAAGGGCGGAGACGGAAGAGTCCACGCCGCCGGACATGCCGACGATAACGCGGGTCTTGGCGGGGTCTTTGAGTGCTGGGCTGGTCATGGTTACCGGTGTGTATCAAGGGGGAAAAACGCCGATTCTATCAAACCTGCGGCGGCGCGTCAGTCGCGCAGCAGGTCGAGGCTGTGCAAGGGGCCTTTCAGGTAGTCATCGAGGCAGCGTGGCACCAGCTCGCTGCGCCAGCGGGCGGAGTCGGCCAGCAGTTCGTCGCGGGTCAGCCACACGGCGCGGACGATGTCGCTGTCCAGTGCCAGGTCGGCGTGATGGCGCACGGGGCGGGCGGCGAAGCAGATGCGCTGGTAGGTCACGCCGTTGCTTGGGGCGGTGTACAGGTAGATGCCGACGACGCCGGTGAGCTCGACTTCCCAGGCGGTTTCTTCGAGGGTTTCGCGCAGGGCGGCCTGGGGCAGGGTCTCGTTGGGTTCGAGGTGGCCGGCGGGCTGGTTGAAGACGTGCTGGTTGGCTTTGAATTCTTCGACGAAGAGGAACTTGCCTTCGTGTTCGACGATGGTGGCGACGGTGATGTGGGGTTGCCAGGTCATTTGTATGTCCCTTCAGATTGGTGGGGCCGCTTTGCGGCCCATCGCCGGCAAGCCAGCTCCCACAGGTGCAGTGCAAGCTTGAGGCATTCACAATACTTGTGGGAGCTGGCTTGCCGGCGATGGGTTGCAGAGCAACCCCATTTCCCAGAAAGCACAAACCCCGGTGCGTGGCCGGGGTTTGTGCTGTTACTTCAAGCGAACCTTACAGGGCGGCAATGGCGCTGTTCAGGGTCTGGCTTGGGCGCATCACCTTGGCGGTCAGCTCGGCATCCGGGGCGTAGTAGCCACCGATGTCGGCCGGCTTGCCCTGGACGGCGTTGAGCTCGGCGACGATGGTCTCCTCGTTCTCGGTCAGGGTCTTGGCCAGTGGTGCGAAGCGTGCCTGCAGGGCAGCGTCGTCGTTCTGCGCAGCCAGGGCCTGGGCCCAGTACAGGGTCAGGTAGAAGTGGCTGCCGCGGTTGTCGATACCACCGACTTTGCGCGAAGGCGACTTGTTGGTGTCGAGGAACTTGCCGGTGGCCTGGTCCAGGGTGTTGGCCAGCACTTTGGCGCGCGGGTTGTCGTAGGTGTTGCCCAGGTGCTCCAGGGAAGCGGCCAGGGCCAGGAATTCACCCAGCGAGTCCCAACGCAGGAAGTTCTCTTCCACCAGCTGCTGCACGTGCTTCGGTGCCGAACCGCCGGCGCCGGTTTCGAACAGGCCGCCACCGCTCATCAGCGGCACGATCGACAGCATCTTGGCGCTGGTGCCCAGTTCCATGATCGGGAACAGGTCGGTCAGGTAGTCACGCAGCACGTTGCCGGTCACCGAGATGGTGTCCTTGCCTTCGCGGATGCGGGCCAGGGAGAACTTGATGGCGTCGACCGGTGCCAGGATACGGATGTCCAGGCCGGAGGTGTCGTGATCCTTCAGGTACTTCTGCACCTTCTCGATCATCACGCCGTCGTGGGCGCGGGCCGGGTCCAGCCAGAACACTGCAGGGGTGTTGCTCAGGCGGGCACGGTTGACGGCCAGCTTGACCCAGTCCTGGATCGGCGCGTCCTTGACCTGGCACATGCGGAAGATGTCGCCGGCTTCGACGTTCTGCTCGAGAACAACCTGGCCTTTGCTGTCGACCACGCGCACGACGCCGTCGGCCTTGATCTGGAAGGTCTTGTCGTGGGAGCCGTATTCTTCGGCCTTCTGTGCCATCAGGCCGACGTTCGGTACGCTGCCCATGGTGGTCGGGTCGAAGGCGCCGTTGGCCTTGCAATCTTCGATGGTGGCCTGGTAGATGCCGGCGTAGCAGCGGTCCGGGATGATCGCCTTGGCATCCTGCAGTTCGCCGGCGGCGTTCCACATCTTGCCCGAGTCACGGATCATGGCCGGCATCGAGGCGTCGACGATGACGTCGCTCGGCACGTGCAGGTTGGTGATGCCTTTGTCGGAGTTGACCATGGCCAGGGCCGGACGCTGGGCGTACAGGGCCTGGATGTCGGCTTCGATCTCGGCCTGCTTCTCGGCTGGCAGGTCCTTGATGCGGGCGTACAGGTCGCCGATGCCGTTGTTGGCGTTGAAGCCTACTTCAGCCAGGGCGGCGGCGTGCTTGGCCAGCACGTCGTTGTAGAACTCTTCGACGATGACGCCGAACATGATCGGGTCGGAGACCTTCATCATGGTGGCTTTCAGGTGTACCGACAGCAGCACGCCAGAAGCCTTGGCATCGGCGATCTGCTCGGCGATGAAGGCTTTCAGGGCCTTGCGGCTCATGGTGGCGCAGTCGATGACTTCGGCAGCTTTTACCGCAGTCTTTTCTTTCAGTACGGTGGTGTTGCCGTCTTTGCCGACCAGCTCGATTCGCAGGCTGTCGTCAGCTTCGATCAGTGCGGCTTTCTCGCTGCCGTAGAAGTCGCCCTGGGTCATGTGGGCAACGTGCGACTTGGAGTCGGCAGCCCAGGCGCCCATCTTGTGCGGGTGCTTGCGGGCGTAGTTCTTGACCGACAGCGGCGCGCGGCGGTCGGAGTTGCCTTCGCGCAGGACCGGGTTCACGGCGGAACCTTTGATGCGGTCGTAGCGGGCGCGGGATTCTTTCTCTTCCGCGGTGGCTGGCTCGTCGGCGTAGTCAGGGATGTTGAAGCCCTTGCCCTGCAGTTCCTTGATCGCGGCTTTCAGCTGCGGTACCGAGGCGCTGATGTTCGGCAGCTTGATGATGTTGGCTTCAGGGGTGGTAGCCAGCTGGCCCAGTTCCGCCAGGTGATCGCCTACTTGCTTCTCTGCGCCCAGTTGCTCCGGGAAGGCGGCGAGGATGCGGCCAGCCAGGGAGATGTCGCGGGTTTCGACGGCGATGTCAGCCGAAGCGGTGAAGGCTTCGATGATCGGCAGCAGCGAGTAAGTGGCGAGGGCGGGGGCTTCGTCGGTGAAGGTATAGATGATCTTGGAACGGGTGGGCATGCGGGTTAACTCTCTGTGTGCTGAGCGTGCTCGAGTCTCGTGGTGCGCAGGGTAGGCGCATCGCCCTGGCAACGCCATGAGCGGAAAGTCGAGAGGCTGCGAGCGGTGATGGTGGATGCATCAGTCGAGCGTCAAGTGCTGGGCTGCGGTAACAGTCCAGGCTTCGTGGCCAGGCTTTGTGTCCATTCATGGCCAAGGGCGGTCCGCATTTTTCCAAGGGATCGCCCCGATGACCCTTCGGTCGCGGCGGAGTATACCAAACCATTCGGGCTAATCAGCAAGGCCAAGTGATATCGGCCCATTTATAAGACCAAAGACTAAGCGGCAATGTGGCGAAATGCCGCAGCATCGGCGGTGCATCCTTCGCGGGCGCGTCGGGTCGCCGCACCGCCGCTCCCACAGCTTGCAGGTCGGCAGATGTGGTTTAGGCTCAGTGGATCGCATGATGTCCAATCACACCCGACAGCGGAGTAGTGCAAGCATGGGATACCAGAAAATCAAGGTTCCGACCGACGGCGCGAAGATCACCGTCAATGCAGACCATTCGCTCAACGTTCCTGACAACCCGATCATTCCTTATATCGAGGGCGACGGGATTGGCGTCGATGTCTCGCCGGTAATGATCAAGGTGGTCGATGCCGCCGTGCAGAAGGCCTACGGCGGCAAGCGCAAGATCGCCTGGATGGAGGTGTACGCCGGCGAAAAAGCCACCCAGGTGTACGACCAGGACACCTGGCTGCCCCAGGAAACCCTCGATGCCGTGCGTGATTACGTGGTGTCGATCAAGGGGCCGCTGACCACCCCGGTGGGCGGCGGTATCCGTTCGCTCAACGTGGCCTTGCGCCAGCAACTGGACCTGTACGTGTGCCTGCGCCCGGTGCTGTGGTTCCAGGGCGTGCCCAGCCCGGTGAAAAAACCCGGCGATGTGGACATGGTGATCTTCCGCGAGAACTCCGAAGACATCTATGCCGGCATCGAGTGGAAGGCCGGCTCGCCCGAGGCGAACAAGGTGATCAAGTTCCTCAAGGAGGAAATGGGCGTTACCAAGATCCGCTTCGACCAGGACTGTGGCATTGGCGTCAAGCCGGTGTCGAAGGAAGGCACCAAGCGCCTGGTGCGCAAGGCGCTGCAGTACGTGGTGGACAACGACCGCGAGTCGCTGACCCTGGTGCACAAGGGCAACATCATGAAGTTCACCGAGGGTGCCTTCAAGGACTGGGGCTATGAAGTGGCGCGCGACGAGTTCGGGGCCGAGCTGCTCGATGGTGGCCCATGGATGAAGTTCAAGAACCCCAAGAGCGGCCGCGAGGTCATCGTCAAGGACGCCATCGCCGACGCCATGCTGCAGCAGATCCTGCTGCGCCCGGCCGAGTACGACGTGATCGCCACCCTCAACCTCAACGGTGACTACCTGTCCGATGCCCTGGCGGCGGAAGTGGGCGGTATCGGCATTGCGCCGGGTGCCAACCTGTCCGACACCGTGGCCATGTTCGAGGCCACCCACGGCACCGCGCCCAAGTATGCCGGGCAGGACAAGGTAAACCCGGGTTCGGTGATCCTGTCGGCGGAGATGATGCTGCGGCACATGGGCTGGACCGAGGCGGCGGACCTGATCATCAAGGGTACCAATGGCGCGATTGCTGCCAAGACCGTGACCTATGACTTCGAACGCCTGATGGACGGCGCCAGGCTGGTGAGCAGTTCAGGCTTTGGCGATGAAATGATCAAGCATATGTAAGGCAACGGAAAACCGGCCGCTTCCAGTCAGGAGGCGGCCGGTTTTTTCGTGTACCGGCAGGCGGCGCGGCAGTTCAGGCGTCGGCAGTGCTGCTGGTTTGCGGAGCCCTGGCGGCCGCGGCGGCAGTGGCGCTGCTGATATTCACCGCGTGCAGGCCTTTGGGGCCCTGGACGATGTCGAAGCTCACGGCCTGGCCGGCCTTGAGCGTCTTGTACCCGTCCATCTGGATGGCTGAATAATGAGCGAACAAGTCGTCAGTCTTGCCCTCTTCATTGATGAATCCGTAGCCCTTGGCATTGTTGAACCACTTGACTTTACCGCTTGCCATCCCTATGTCCCTCTGCAAAGGACTCCATCACTGGAGTATCATCCACTTCATCCGCATACGAACCATGCGAAAAATCTGGTTGACTGCGCGGATCTTTATCGACCACGGTGGGTTCTTATTGGTTGTAACACCGTTTTGCCGATAGTCAAGGTCGCCCGGCGCCTGCGCTGGCCGTGCCCTTCGCAGTCAACCCACAACCTTAACCTGTCGCTCATGATGAAATTCTTTCCATGCATGCACCTAGTGAGATTCGACTAACATTCAATCAGGATCGCCCGCAATCGAATGAGGACGACGGCTCGGGTCTTGCAGTTCAGGAAGCCAAGCCGATCCTGCAGGCGCCACCGATGTACAAGGTGGTTTTGTTCAACGATGACTACACGCCGATGGATTTCGTCGTCGAAGTGCTCGAGACGTTCTTCAATCTGAACCGCGAGCTGGCGACCAAGATCATGCTGACCGTCCATACCGAAGGGCGGGCAGTGTGCGGATTGTTTACCCGTGACATCGCCGAAACAAAGGCTATGCAGGTCAACCAATACGCCAGGGAAAGCCAGCATCCGCTACTCTGTGAAATCGAGAAGGACGGTTAATCGCCGACCACTTGGGTATGAGGTGAAGCTATGTTAAACCGCGAGCTCGAAGTCACCCTCAATCTTGCCTTCAAGGAGGCTCGTTCGAAGCGTCATGAGTTCATGACCGTCGAACATCTGCTGCTGGCACTCCTTGACAATGAGGCTGCCGCGACCGTTCTGCGCGCCTGTGGCGCCAATCTCGACAAACTCAAGCACGACCTGCAAGAGTTCATCGATTCCACTACACCCCTGATCCCGGTCAACGATGAAGATCGCGAAACCCAGCCGACCCTGGGCTTCCAGCGTGTACTGCAGCGTGCCGTGTTCCACGTGCAAAGCTCCGGCAAGCGTGAAGTCACTGGCGCCAACGTGCTGGTGGCGATCTTCAGCGAACAGGAAAGCCAGGCCGTGTTCCTGCTCAAGCAGCAGAGCGTGGCCCGCATCGACGTGGTCAACTACATCGCCCATGGCATCTCCAAGGTGCCGGGCCATGGTCCGCATTCCGAAAACGACCAGGAAATGCAGGATGAAGAGGGCGGCGATACCGCCTCTTCGAGCAACCCGCTGGATGCCTATGCCAGCAACCTGAACGAACTGGCCCGTGCCGGACGTATCGACCCGCTGGTAGGCCGCGAGCAGGAAGTGGAGCGCGTGGCGCAAATCCTTGCCCGTCGGCGCAAGAACAACCCGCTGCTGGTGGGTGAGGCAGGCGTGGGCAAGACCGCCATCGCCGAAGGCCTGGCCAAGCGTATCGTCGATGGCCAGGTGCCCGATTTGCTGGCGCAGAGCGTGGTGTATTCCCTCGATCTCGGCGCACTGCTGGCGGGTACCAAATACCGTGGCGATTTCGAGAAGCGCTTCAAGGCGCTGCTCGGCGAGCTGCGCAAGCGCCCGCAGGCGATCCTGTTCATCGACGAAATCCACACCATCATTGGTGCCGGTGCGGCGTCGGGCGGGGTGATGGATGCGTCCAACCTGCTCAAGCCACTGCTGTCGTCCGGTGAGATCCGTTGCATCGGTTCGACCACCTTCCAGGAATTCCGCGGCATTTTCGAGAAGGACCGTGCCCTGGCGCGGCGCTTCCAGAAGGTCGATGTCAGCGAGCCGTCGGTCGAAGACACCGTGGGCATCCTGCGCGGCCTGAAAGGGCGCTTCGAAAGCCACCACAACATCGAGTACAGCGACGAAGCCTTGCGCGCCGCCGCTGAGCTGGCCTCGCGCTATATCAATGACCGGCACATGCCGGACAAGGCCATCGACGTGATCGACGAAGCCGGTGCCTACCAGCGCCTGCAGCCGGAGGCCAACCGCGTCAAGCGCATCGACGTGCCGCAGGTCGAAGACATCGTCGCCAAGATCGCGCGGATCCCGCCGAAGCACGTCACCAGTTCCGACAAGGAACTGCTGCGCAACCTCGAGCGTGACCTGAAGTTGACCGTATTTGGTCAGGACCAGGCGATCGATTCGCTGGCCACCGCCATCAAGCTGTCCCGCGCCGGCCTCAAGTCGCCGGACAAGCCTGTCGGTTCGTTCCTGTTCGCCGGCCCGACCGGCGTCGGCAAGACCGAAGCAGCGCGGCAGCTGGCCAAGGCGCTGGGCGTGGAGTTGGTGCGCTTCGACATGTCCGAGTACATGGAACGCCACACCGTGTCGCGCCTGATCGGTGCGCCTCCTGGCTATGTTGGCTTCGACCAGGGTGGTTTGCTGACCGAGGCGATCACCAAGCAACCGCACTGCGTATTGCTGCTCGACGAAATCGAGAAGGCCCACCCGGAAGTCTTCAACCTGCTGCTGCAGGTGATGGATCACGGTACCCTGACCGACAACAACGGGCGCAAGGCCGACTTCCGCAACGTGATCCTGATCATGACCACCAACGCTGGCGCAGAAACCGCCGCGCGGGCCTCGATCGGCTTTACTCATCAGGACCATGCGTCCGATGCCATGGAAGTCATCCGCAAGAGCTTCACGCCGGAGTTCCGCAACCGCCTGGACACCATCATCCAGTTTGGTCGCCTGAGCCACGAGACGATCAAGAGCATCGTCGACAAGTTCCTTATCGAACTGCAGGCGCAGCTGGAAGACAAGCGAGTGCTGCTGGAAGTCAGCGATGATGCACGCGGCTGGCTGGCGGCCTCGGGCTACGACGTGCAGATGGGGGCGCGGCCGATGGCGCGGCTGATCCAGGACAAGATCAAGCGGCCGCTGGCCGAGGAGATCCTGTTTGGCGAACTGGCCGAGCATGGTGGCGTGGTGCACGTCGACCTGCGCGATGGCGAGCTGGTGTTCGACTTCGAGACCACGGCTGAGGTTGCTTGATAGATGGGGCCGCTTTGCGGCCCTTCGCGGGTACGCCCGCTCCCACAGGGGGATAGTTATTACCTGTGGGAGCGGGCGTGCCCGCGAAGGGCTGCAAAGCAGCCCCTGCAATCCTGAAGGCACAAAAAAGCCCGGCACATGGCCGGGCTTTTTCATGGCTTGAGCTTAGCGCGCACGGTAGGTGATGCGGCCCTTGCTCAGGTCGTAGGGCGTCAGTTCGACGCGGACCTTGTCGCCAGTGAGAATACGGATGTAGTTCTTGCGCATCTTTCCGGAGATGTGCGCGGTTACGACGTGCCCGTTTTCCAACTCCACGCGGAACATGGTGTTGGGCAGGGTGTCGACGACAGTACCTTCCATTTCGAAGCTGTCTTCTTTCGACATGCAGTAGAGCCCTCGGATCCAGTGTTGGCCCGACGCATAACCGCACCGGGCAAAAAAGTGGCGTGGATTATGCCCGAAAACTGTGTGTCAAGCCAATGCCTTTCAGTTGAGGGTGACCCAGCGCTGATTTATCAACAGTTCGATAGGCCGATACTGCGTCTTGTAGTTCATTTTCTTGCAGTTCTTGATCCAGTAACCCAGGTAAACCGCCTCCAGGTCCTGGCGCAGGGCTTCGGTGATCTGCCAGAGGATGGCGAAGCGGCCCAGGCTGCGGCGTTCTTCGTCCGGCTCGTAGAAGGTGTACACCGCTGACAGGCCGTTGGGCAGTAGGTCGCACACCGCTACCGCCATCAAGCGGCCTTCCAGGCGGAACTCGTAGAACCAGCAGAATGGCAGGTCGCGCACCAGGAAGGTGGAGAACTGGTCGCGGCTGGGCGGGTACATGTCACCGTCGGCGTGGCGCGTTTCGATATAGCGCCGGTACAGCTCGAAGTACTCTTCCTTGAACGCCGGGCGTGCGGCGGTAACGGTCAGGTCGGCGTTGCGCTTGAGGATGCGCCGTTGCTGGCGGTTGGGGATGAAGCGTGCCGCCGGGATGCGTGCCGGCACGCAGGCATTGCAGTTCTGGCAATGCGGGCGGTACAGGTGGTCGCCACTGCGGCGGAAGCCCATTTCCGACAAATCGGCGTACACATGCACGTCCATCGGCTGGCTGGGATCGAGGAACAGTGTGGTTGCCTGTTCGTCGGGCAGGTAGCTGCAGGAGTGGGGCTGAGTGGCATAGAACTTCAACCGCGCCAACTCTGTCATGATCAACCCCCTCGGTGAGACTTTGCTTTAAGTGTAAGCCAGCTATGAGAACTCGCCTAGGGAAGCCAGGTGGCGCTGTTGGGCTGGTCGAGGTGGCGTGCCAGGTAGCCGGCGAACTCGGCGCGGCTGATGGCGTGGGCGCCCAGGCTGTGCAGGTGGTTGGTCGGCATCTGGCAGTCGATGAGGACGAAGCCGGCCTGACGCAGGTGGTTGACCAGGGTCACGAAGCCGACCTTGGAGGCGTTGTCGGCGCGGCTGAACATCGATTCGCCGAAGAACAGCTGGCCCATGGCCAGGCCGTACAGGCCGCCGACCAGCTCGCCATCCTGGCGCACCTCCACCGAATGGGCGATGCCGCGCCGGTGCAGCTCGCAGTAGGCGGCGCGCATGGTGTCGGTGATCCAGGTACCGTCGGCGTAGTCGCGTGGCGCGGCGCAGGCGGCGATCACCGCCGGGAAGTCGGTGTCGAAGCTGACCTGGTAACGACCCTGGCGCATCAGCTTGGCCAGCGAGCGCGACACGTGCAGCTGGTCCGGGAGCAGCACCGTGCGCGGGTCGGGCGACCACCAGAGGATCGGCTGGCCGTCCTGGTACCACGGGAAGCAGCCATGGCGATAGGCCTGCACCAGGCGCTCGGGGCTCAGGTCGCCGCCGGCAGCGAGCAGGCCGTTGGGGTCGTGCAGGGCCTTTTCCAGGGGCGGGAAGGTCAGCGAGTCGCGGGTCAGCCAGGTGAGCATGGTCTATCGTGCGGTGGGGGAGGGGAGAGGGCAGCATGGCGCGGGTGAAAAGCAGGGTCAATCTCTTTGGCTTCTTCGCGGGCGCGCCCGCTCCCGCAGGCCATGTGCAGGCTCTGAAGCCTGCGGGGGTACCTGGGGGAGCGGGCAAGCCCGCGAAGAGGCCGGCACAGGCGATGAAAATAGGCAATTTCCTACACATTCATGAGACAGCAGGCACCATCCGCTACATTTGCTGTCACACCTGTGCAAAAACACAGCATAAGCCTTTGTCACAAAAGAAAATGCATGCTCAAATTGCAGCTATATGAAAGTCGCCCCCGGCCATACCCCCATCTGGCGTGCCGCCATGGCGGCTGGCGGGCAGTAATGTTAAAAGTAGTGGTTCATTGGCCGCACCGTCGGCTGATCACTATTGGACGCGCAGCACGCGCAGGAATAGACGCGTTTTGAAGAAATCCACCGCAACTCCAGCTCCCTTGCCCGTCCCCCTGTGGCGGCAGCAGCTGCATTATCGCCTCAAGGAAGGTGCGTTGATCGCTGTCGGCGCCCTGTGCCTGTACCTGTGGATGGCGCTGCTGACCTACGATACGTCGGACCCGGGCTTCAGCCACACCAGCAACGTCGACCAGGTGCAGAACGCCGCCGGGCGTGCCGGTGCCTACTTCGCCGACATCCTGTTCATGGTGCTGGGGTACTTCGCCTACATCTTCCCGCTGCTGCTGGCGATAAAGACCTGGCAGATCTTCCGCGAACGCCACCAGCCCTGGGACTGGAGCGGCTGGCTGTTCTCCTGGCGGCTGATCGGCCTGGTGTTCCTGGTGCTGTCTGGTGCGGCGCTGGCGCATATCCATTTTCACCCGCCTGCGAGCATGCCGTTCTCCGCCGGTGGTGCACTGGGCGAGAGCCTGGGCGACCTGGCGCGCAACCTGCTGAACGTGCAGGGCAGCACGCTGATGTTCATTGCCCTGTTCCTGTTCGGCCTGACCGTGTTCACCGACCTGTCGTGGTTCAAGGTGATGGACCTGACCGGCAAGATCACCCTCGACCTGTTCGAGCTGGTGCAGGGCGCCGCCAACCGTTGGTGGGAAGCACGCAACGAACGCAAGCGCCTGGAGGCGCAGCTGCGCGAGGATGAACCGGTGGTCAAGGCCGCGCCAATGGCCGCCGACAAGCGCGAACCGGCCAAGCCGGCGCTGCGCGAGCGCATTTTCAAGCGTGAAGAAGCACCTGCCCAGCCGGTCGAGCCACGTGAGCCAACCCTGTCGCGCGAGCCTGTGGTGCCACGCGAGTCGCCGGCACCACGTGAGCCGGTAATCTCCCGCGAACAACCTGCCGCGGCCCCTATGATCGTGCCGCCGACACCCGCCAGGGCGCCGGAGCCGAGCAAGCGGGTGATGAAGGAGAAGCAGGCGCCGCTGTTCGTCGACAGCGCGGTGGAAGGTACCTTGCCGTCGATCTCCATCCTCGACCCGGCCGAACAGAAGAAGATCGAGTACTCGCCGGAATCTCTGGCCGGTGTCGGCCAGTTGCTGGAAATCAAACTCAAGGAATTCGGCGTGGAAGTGGCGGTGGACTCGATCCACCCGGGCCCGGTGATTACCCGTTACGAAATCCAGCCGGCCGCCGGCGTGAAGGTCAGCCGTATCGCCAACCTGGCCAAGGACCTGGCGCGTTCGCTGGCAGTGACCAGTGTGCGTGTGGTCGAGGTCATCCCCGGCAAGACAACCGTGGGTATCGAGATCCCCAACGAGAACCGGCAGATGGTGCGTTTCTCCGAAGTGCTGGCTACGCCGCAGTACGACGAGCAGAAATCGCCGGTCACCCTGGCCCTGGGCCACGACATCGGCGGCAAGCCGGTAATCACCGACCTGGCCAAGATGCCGCACCTGCTGGTGGCCGGTACTACCGGTTCCGGTAAGTCGGTGGGTGTGAACGCGATGATCCTGTCGATCCTGTTCAAATCCAGCCCGGAAGACGCGCGGCTGATCATGATCGACCCGAAAATGCTCGAACTGTCGATCTACGAGGGCATCCCGCACCTGCTGTGCCCGGTGGTCACCGACATGAAGGACGCCGCCAACGCCCTGCGCTGGAGCGTGGCCGAGATGGAGCGGCGCTACAAGCTGATGGCGGCCATGGGCGTGCGTAACCTGGCCGGCTTCAACCGCAAGATCAAGGACGCCCAGGAAGCCGGCGAGATCATCCATGACCCGCTGTACCGCCGCGAGAGCATGGACGATGAGCCGCCTGCGCTGAAAACCCTGCCGACCATCGTGGTGGTGGTCGACGAATTCGCCGACATGATGATGATCGTCGGCAAGAAGGTCGAAGAGCTGATCGCCCGTATCGCCCAGAAGGCACGTGCGGCCGGTATCCACCTGATCCTCGCTACCCAGCGCCCGTCGGTGGACGTGATTACCGGCCTGATCAAGGCCAACATCCCGACCCGCATGGCGTTCCAGGTGTCGAGCAAGATCGACTCGCGGACCATCATCGACCAGGGTGGTGCCGAACAGCTGCTGGGCCACGGTGACATGCTGTACATGCCGCCGGGCACCAGCCTGCCGATTCGTGTGCACGGCGCGTTCGTCTCCGACGACGAGGTGCACCGCGTGGTGGAAGCGTGGAAGCTGCGCGGCGCCCCGGACTACAACGACGACATCCTCAACGGCGTCGAAGAGGCCGGCAGCGGCTTCGAAGGCGGCGGCGGTGGTGGCGATGGCGAAGATTCGGAAAGCGACGCCCTGTATGATGAGGCCGTGCAGTTCGTGCTGGAAAGCCGCCGCGCGTCCATCTCGGCCGTGCAGCGCAAACTGAAGATCGGCTACAACCGCGCTGCCCGCATGATCGAAGCCATGGAAATGGCCGGCGTGGTCACCCCCATGAACAGCAACGGCTCGCGGGAAGTGATAGCCCCGGGCGGCCCGCGCGACTGACGAACACCTTGCCGGGCGCCAACGGTGGCGCCCGGCCTTTTCAATGCTCGATGAGGACTCCCATGCGCGCGATTCGCATGCTGTTGGTTTCTGCCCTGGCCGCGGCTTCTGTGTCGGCCACCGTATCGGCTTTTGCCGGTGAGCAAGACGTACAACGCCTGACCCAATTGCTGGAAAAGTCGCAGACCATCGAGGCCAACTTTTCCCAGCTGACCCTGGACGCCGGCGGCACCAGCCTGCAGGAAACATCCGGCAAGATGACCGTCAAGCGCCCGGGCCTGTTCTACTGGCACACCGATGCGCCGCAGGAGCAGGTGGTGGTATCCGACGGCAAGAACGTCACCCTGTGGGACCCGGACCTGGAGCAGGCGACCATCAAGAAGCTTGACCAGCGCCTGAACCAGACCCCGGCGCTGCTGCTGTCCGGTGACGTGTCGAAGATCAGCCAGAGCTTCGACATCAGCTCCAAGGAGCAGGGCGAAGTGATGGACTTCACTCTCAAGCCGAAGACCAAGGACACCCTGTTCGACTCGCTGCGTGTGTCGTTCCGCAAGGGCCTGATCAACGACATGCAGCTGATCGACAGCGTCGGCCAGCGCACCAACATCCTGTTCAATGGCGTGAAAGCCAACCAGGCGGTGCCGGACAGCAAGTTCAAGTTCGACATCCCCAAAGGCGCGGACGTCATCAAGGAGTAACCAGAGCTCGCCATGGACCTGTTTCGAAGCGAACCCGTCGCCCAGCCCCTGGCCGCTCGCCTGCGCCCGTCCAACCTGGACGAGTACGTCGGCCAGGAGCACCTGCTGGCGCGCGGCAAACCGCTGCGCGAGGCGCTGGAGCAGGGTGCGCTGCACTCGATGATCTTCTGGGGGCCGCCAGGGGTGGGCAAGACCACCCTCGCGCGGCTGCTGGCGCAGTTCTGCGACGCGCACTTCGAAACGGTGTCGGCGGTACTGGCCGGGGTGAAGGAGATTCGCCAGGCAGTCGAAGTGGCCAAGCAGCAGGCTGGCCAGTACGGCCGCCGTACCATCCTGTTCGTCGACGAAGTGCACCGCTTCAACAAGTCGCAGCAGGATGCCTTCCTGCCCTATGTGGAAGACGGCACCCTGCTGTTCATTGGCGCCACCACCGAAAACCCGTCGTTCGAGCTGAACAACGCATTGCTGTCGCGGGCGCGGGTGTATGTGCTCAAGAGCCTGGACGAGGCGGCGCTGCGCAAGCTGGTCAACCGCGCGCTGACTGAAGAGCGCGGCCTGGGCAAGCGCAACCTGCGGGTTGGTGACGACGCCTTCAAGATGCTGATGGCCGCCGCCGACGGCGATGGCCGGCGCATGCTCAACTTCCTGGAAAACGCCTCGGACCTGGCTGAAGACGGCAGCGAGATCGACGTCGAGATGCTGCAGAGCCTGCTCGGCGACAGCCGCCGCCGCTTCGACAAGGGTGGCGAGGCGTTCTACGACCAGATTTCCGCGCTGCACAAGTCGGTGCGCGGCTCCAACCCCGATGGCGCCCTGTACTGGTTCGCGCGCATGCTCGACGGCGGCTGCGACCCGCTGTACATCGCCCGCCGCGTGGTGCGCATGGCCAGCGAGGACATCGGCAACGCCGACCCGCGCGCGCTCAGCCTGTGCCTGGCGGCCTGGGATGTGCAAGAGCGCCTGGGCAGCCCCGAGGGCGAACTGGCAGTGGCCCAGGCCATCACCTACCTCGCCTGCGCACCGAAGAGCAACGCGGTGTACATGGGCTTCAAGACCGCCCTGCGCGAGGCCGCCGAGCACGGTTCGCTGGAAGTGCCGCTGCACCTGCGCAACGCCCCGACCAAGCTGATGAAGCAACTGGGCTATGGCGACGAGTACCGCTATGCCCACGATGAACCCGACGCCTATGCCGCCGGCGAAGACTACTTCCCCGAGGAGCTCGAGCCGCGCCAGTACTACCAGCCGGTGCCTCGTGGCCTGGAACTGAAGATTGGCGAGAAGCTGCGCCACCTGGCCGACCTTGACCGCAACAGCCCCCGCCAGCGGAGAAAACCGTGATTGCACTGATTGCCGCCGTCAGCGCTGGCGGTATTGCCGGTACCTTGTTGCGCTTTGCTACCACCAACTGGGTGGCTGCCCACTGGCCACGGCACTTCTATCTCGGTACGCTGGCGGTCAACCTGATTGGCTGCCTGCTGATCGGCCTGCTCTATGGCCTGTTCCTGCACAAGCCGATCGTGCCGGTCGAGCTGCGCGCCGGGCTGATCGTCGGCTTCCTCGGTGGCCTGACGACTTTTTCCTCCTTTTCGCTGGATACCGTACGCCTGCTGGAAAGCGGGCAAGTGCCGCTGGCTCTGGGCTATACCGGTATCAGCGTGGTGGGCGGGCTGCTCGCGACCTGGGCCGGCCTGTCCCTGACCCGATTCTGAACCAACACCTACACATAACGAGAGAACGATATGCTCGATTCCAAACTGTTACGCGGCCAACTTCAGGAAGTGGCGGATCGCCTGGCCTCCCGTGGCTTCAGCCTGGATGTCGCGCGCATCGAATCACTGGAAGAGCGCCGCAAGGCTGTGCAGACCCGCACCGAGCAGCTGCAGGCCGAGCGTAACGCCCGTTCCAAGTCCATCGGCCAGGCCAAGGCCAAGGGCGAAGACATTGCGCCGCTGATGGCCGACGTCGAGCGCATGGCCAACGAACTGGCTGCCGGCAAGACCGAGCTGGACGGCATCCAGGCTGAACTGGATGGCATCCTGCTGACCATCCCCAACCTGCCGGACGCCAGCGTACCGGTCGGTGCCAGCGAAGACGACAACGTCGAAGTGCGCCGTTGGGGCACGCCGAAGGCTTTCGACTTCGAAATCAAGGACCACGTCGCCCTTGGCGAAGTCAGCGGTGGCCTGGACTTCGAAGCCGCCGCCAAGCTGTCTGGCGCACGTTTTGCCGTGCTGCGCGGCCCGATCGCCCGCCTGCACCGCGCCCTGGCGCAGTTCATGATCAACCTGCACACCGGCGAGCACGGCTACGAGGAGCACTACACCCCGTACCTGGTCCAGGCCCCGGCCCTGCAGGGCACCGGTCAGCTGCCGAAGTTCGAGGAAGACCTGTTCAAGATCAGCCGCGAAGGCGAGGCCGACTTCTACCTGATCCCGACCGCCGAAGTGTCGCTGACCAACCTGGTGGCCGGTGAAATCCTCGACGCCAAGCAGCTGCCACTGAAACTGGTTGCCCACACCCCGTGCTTCCGCAGCGAAGCCGGTGCTTCCGGCCGTGACACCCGCGGCATGATCCGCCAGCACCAGTTCGACAAGGTCGAGATGGTGCAGGTGGTCGAGCCGTCCAAGTCGATGGAAGCCCTGGAAGGCCTGACTGCCAACGCCGAGCGCGTGCTGCAGCTGCTGGAGCTGCCGTACCGCGTGCTGGCCCTGTGCACCGGCGACATGGGCTTTGGTGCGGTGAAGACCTACGACCTGGAAGTGTGGGTACCAAGCCAGGACAAGTACCGCGAAATCAGCTCGTGCTCCAACTGCGGTGACTTCCAGGCGCGCCGTATGCAGGCCCGCTGGCGCAACCCGGAAACCGGCAAGCCAGAGCTGGTGCACACCCTCAACGGTTCCGGCCTGGCCGTAGGCCGTACCCTGGTTGCCGTGCTGGAAAACTACCAGCAGGCCGACGGTTCGATCCGTGTGCCGGAAGTGCTGAAGCCATACATGGGCGGCGTCGAGGTTATCCGCTAAATGGATTACCTGCCGCTGTTCCACAAGCTGCAGGGCGGCCGCGTGCTGGTCGTTGGCGGCGGTGAGATCGCCTTGCGCAAGGCGCGCCTGCTGGCCGATGCCGGCGCCGCGCTGCGCGTGGTGGCACCGGATGTCGACGGCCAGCTGGCCGCGCTGGCCCGGGAAGGTGGCGGCGAGGTGCTGGTGCGCGGCTATCAGGCAGCCGACCTGGTCGGCTGCCGGCTGGTGATCGCGGCCACCGACGACCCCGGGCTCAATGCCCAGGTGTCGGCGGATGCGCAGGCCCTCAGCCTGCCGGTCAACGTGGTGGATGCGCCGGCCCTGTGCACGGTGATTTTCCCGGCGATCGTCGACCGTTCGCCGTTGGTGGTCGCGGTGTCCAGTGGCGGTGATGCTCCGGTGCTGGCGCGTTTGATTCGCGCCAAGCTGGAGGCCTGGATCCCGTCCGCCTATGGCGAGCTGGCCGGCTTGGCCGCGCGCTTCCGCGACAAGGTCAAGGCCTTGTACCCGGACGTCAACCAGCGCCGTGGCTTCTGGGAAACCGTGTTTCAGGGGCAGATTGCCGAGCGCCAGCTGGCCGGGCAGGGCGCCGAGGCCGAGCGCCTGTTGCAGGCGATGGTCGACGGTGCACCGGTGCAGCAGGGCGGTGAGGTGTACCTGGTGGGGGCGGGCCCGGGCGATCCGGACTTGTTGACCTTCCGTGCCTTGCGCCTGATGCAGCAGGCCGACGTGGTGCTGTACGACCGCCTGGTGGCACCGGCGATCATCGAGATGTGCCGCCGCGATGCCGAGCGTATCTACGTGGGCAAGCGTCGCGCCGACCATGCCGTGCCTCAGGACCAGATCAACCGCCTGCTGGTCGACCTGGCCCGGCAGGGCAAGCGTGTGCTGCGCCTGAAGGGCGGCGACCCGTTCATCTTCGGCCGGGGCGGCGAAGAGATCGAAGAACTGGCCGAGCATGGCATCCCGTTCCAGGTGGTGCCGGGCATTACCGCGGCCAGTGGGTGTTCCGCCTATGGTGGGATTCCGCTGACTCACCGCGACTATGCCCAGTCAGTACGTTTCGTGACCGGGCACCTGAAGGATGGCACCAGCAACCTGCCTTGGCATGACCTGGTGGCGCCGGCACAGACTCTGGTGTTCTACATGGGCTTGGTGGGCTTGCCGACCATCTGCGCCGAGCTGATTCGCCATGGCCGCGCGGCCAGTACCCCGGCGGCGCTGGTGCAGCAGGGGACTACGCGTAATCAGCGGGTGTTCACCGGCACCTTGGCGGACTTGCCGGACCTGGTGGCCCAGCATGAAGTGCATGCGCCAACCCTGGTGATTGTCGGGGAAGTGGTGCAGTTGCGTGACAAGCTGGCCTGGTTCGAAGGTTCGCAGAACAGCTGAAATCGTTGGGGCCGCTTTGCGGCCCATCGCGACACAAGGCCGCTCCTACAGGAGATAGCGATCCCTTGTAGGAGCGGCCTTGTGTCGCGATGGGCTGCAGAGCAGCCCCTGCAATCTCAAGCCTGCCAAATCCCCTTGCCTGCCAACCGCTCCCGGTCATGTGGCAGGTTGAAGTCTTGCAGCGGCCCCTTGGGCACGATCCCGTTCGGGTTGATGGTCTTGTGGCTCATGTAGTAGTGCTTCTGGATATGCTCCATGTCCACTGTGCCCGCCACCCCCGGCCACTGGTACAGCTCACGCAGCCAGTTCGACAGGTTGTGATAATCGCTCAGGCGGCGCAGGTTGCACTTGAAATGCCCGTGGTACACCGCATCGAAGCGCACAAGGGTGGTGAACAGGCGCACATCGGCCTCGGTCAGGTATTCCCCGGCCAGGTAGCGGTTGCGGCTCAGCAAGTCTTCCAGGTAGTCCAGTTCGTTGAACACTTCGTCAAACGCAGCCTCGTAGGCTTCCTGCGTAGTGGCAAAGCCTGCGCGATACACGCCGTTGTTCACCGCCGGGTAGATGCGCTCGTTCAGCGCCTCGATGGTCGGGCGCAGCGGCTCTGGGTACAGGTCCAGCGTATTGCCGGTGAGTTCGTTGAACGCGCTGTTGAAGATGCGGATGATCTCCGACGACTCGTTGTTGACGATGCGTTTCTCTTTCTTGTCCCACAGCACCGGTACAGTCACGCGGCCAGTGTAGTGCGGGTCATCCTGGGTGTAGCGCTGGTGCAGATACTGCAGCGCGTCGAGGTGGTCACCGCTGGAGCCTTGCTGCTGGTCGAAAGTCCAGCCATGGTCCTGCATCAGCCAGCTGACCACCGACACGTCGATCAGTGGCTCCAGGCCCTTGAGGGCACGGAAGATCAGGGTGCGGTGCGCCCATGGGCAGGCCAGCGAGACGTACAGGTGGTAGCGGCCAGCTTCGGGAGCGGGCAGCTGATTGCGGCGTTGGGCGTTTTCGCGTTTGAACGTCCCGTCCTTGCCGTTTTCATACCACTGGTCATGCCAGCGGCCGTCGATCAAAAGGCCCATGGTGAGCTCCTCGGAACAAAGTTGTTTGTCGTTGGAGCCCAGTCTAGGGGAAAACGTTCGAATAACTAGCGCAAAGACTGCACTCTTACTATCTAGTTATTCGATTGGTTGCGTGCGCCCCAGTAACCGCGTGCCGTGGCGAAAGCCTGCTCACGGTCCTGGCCCAGGCCGCGCAGGGCCAGGGCGATGGTCGCGACCACGGCCATTTCACCGTAGCTGTCCTCGGCCTCGCCACGCCAGACCGCCAGCAATTGCTCGGGTTGCAGGCTTGGCGGCTTCACGTGGCGGCGTTCGCTCAGCGCTGGCCATTCCTCGTCCCAGGCCTCGCCGGCGGTGGTGCCGTACAGATGGCTGATGACATCGGGGTTGACCTCGATCTCGCCGCCATCACCCTTGATTACCACGGCATGGACGCCCAGCAGGCGGCTGGCCTCGCGGTGCACCGCCTGGTAACCGGGGTGGAAGATGCTCTGCAGGCCACAACGCGCAGCCAGCGGGTTGAGCACCCGGGCCAGCGAGTGGATGGGCGAACGCAGGCCCAGGGTGTTGCGCAGGTCGATCATGCGCTGCAACTGCGGGGCCCAGTCCTGCAGCGGGAAGAAGGCCAGGCGCTGCTGGTCCAGGGCCCGGCTGACCGCAGCCCAGTCACGGCACAGTGGAATTTCCAGCAGGGACAGCAGTTGCTCGGTGTACATGCGCCCGGCGGTATGCGCACCGCCACCGTGCATCAGGATGCGCACACCATTGTTGGCCAGGCATTTGGCAGCCAGCAGGTACCAGGGCAGGTGGCGCTTCTTGCCGGCGTAGGTGGGCCAGTCAAGGTCAACGGCGATGCGCGGCGCCTGCAGGTGGGCGCGCAGGGCCTCGGTGAAGCCGGCCAGTTCTTCGGCGCTTTCTTCCTTGTGCCGCAGCAGCATGAGAAAGGCACCGAGCTGGGCATCTTCGACCTTGCCTTCCAGCAGCAGGGTCATGGCCGTGCGGGCCTCTTCACGGGTCAGGCCACGCGCGCCGCGCTTGCCTTTGCCAAGAATGCGCACGAACTCGGCGAACGGGTGTTCGGCAGGGGTTTCCAGGGTAAGCGGGCGAGGTTCTGTCATATGCAGTTGGTCGGCTTGGGCAGGCCCGCCAGCTTGGCGGCCAGTTTGGCGGGAGTGCCGTTGAACAGGCGGTTGAGGTGCGGGCTGTTGCCCTTGTCCGGGCCCAGTTTGAGGGCCGTGTACTTGATCAGCGGGCGCGTGGCCGGGGACAGTTGGTATTCCTGATAGAACTGGCGCAGCAGTTCGAGGATTTCCCAGTGGTCCGCCGTCAACGGGATGCCCTCGCGCGCGGCCAAAGCCTCGGCGGCGGCATGCGACCAGTCTTGCAGGTCGACCAGGAAGCCGTCCTTGTCCAGGGCGATCGCCTGATCGCCAACGTTGAGGATATTCATAGCCAGCTGTTGACCTTGTCGTAATGCAGCGACAGTTCGACGAACCCAGCGTAGTCCACGGCCTTGGCCAGCTTGTTGCCGACCGCGCGGGCCTGCACGTCTTCTTCCAGGGCGAACAGGCGCTGGGCCAGGCCGGCGGCTTGCAGCTGTTGGTGCGGTTCGCTGCCGCTGCGCAGGGCATATACAGCATCGCCGCACAGCAGCAGGGCGTCGTCGGTGCCGAGCAGGCGCAGGCAGCTGGCCAGGCGCTCGTCGCCAAACGGGGAGTGGGCAATTACATGCAGGGTCGTCATCAGAGCGTTACCACCTGGTCGAAACGGGCGATCAGCGCGGTCAGGGCCGCGTCGTCCAGCACTTGCACCGGCAGCGTCAGAGTGTCGGCTGCCAGGCCGCGGCGAGTGAGGCTGTGGCCGCAGGCGAACAGTTCCTCGACGCCGAACATTGGCAGCGCCTGCAAGTTGGCGGCCAGATTCTTCTGTTGCACAGCGGTGGGCTGCTGGTCCGCAGTGAGCTGGAACACGCCGTCATCGAGGAACAGCATGCCCAGCGGCAGATCGAACGCGCCGCCAGCCAGGGCGATGTCCAGTGCTTCACGGGCCGATGGACCGTTCCACGGCGCCTGGCGGCTGATGATCAACAAGGATTTGGCCATTTCAGTCGCCTCCGAAGCATACAAGGCGGTCGGCAACTTGCGCCGCCTCATGCAGCTGGCCAAGCCCCGACAGCTCCCAAGGCTTGGGCAGGTTCACGGCCGGGCGCTGGTAGCGGTTGGCCTCGGCCTCGTCGAGCACGCCACGGCGCAGGGCGGCGGCGATGCACACCACTGCGTCCAGCTGGTTGGCTGCAATAAAGGCGCGCCATTGGCCGGCAACATCCAGCTCGTCCTGGGGGGCGACCACGTTGGCCGAGGCACTGTGGACCCCGTCCTGGTAGAAGAACAGCCGGGCAATCTCATGCCCGCCGGCCAGCACCGCCTCGGCGTAGCGCAGGGCGCGCCGCGAGGAGGGCACATGGGCCGGGGAGAACACCGCGATAGCGAATTTCATGGATAACTCATGCAAAAGGAATGGTGCCATGATAAAGCAAAAAAGCCCGCGCCCGCTTGTGCATGGCGGGGCGGGCTTTCTGTCTTGCACCAGGCCGGCGCTATCCATGTAGGGGCAACTGCCTTGTGTTGTCTGTACTGGCCTCATCGCTGGCAAGCCAGGCTCCTACAGGGACTGCGCATGGCTTCAGATCAATGCGGTCGAGGTGGGGCTGGCTTGCCTGCGATGGGCTGCGCAGCAGCCCCATGGCCCTGACAGTCGGACACCAGGCTCAAGCCTGTTCCTTGCTCTCCGGCAAGAACCAGTTCAACACCAGGGCACAGATACCCCCGGTAGCCACGCCCGACTCCAGCACATTGCGAATCGCCGCCGGCATGTGCGCCAGGAACTCCGGCACCTGCGCCACACCCAGGCCCAGGGCCAGGGATACAGCGATGATCAGCAGGGCGCGACGGTCCAGGCGAGTGCTGGCCAGGATATTGATCCCGGAAGCCGCAACCGCCCCGAACATGACCATGGCCGCACCACCCAGCACCGGCTCCGGCACCGCCTGGATCACCCCGGCAACGCTCGGGAACAGCCCCAGCAGCACCAGCATCACGGCGATCCACATACCGATATGGCGGCTGGCGATCCCTGTCAGCTGAATCACGCCATTGTTCTGGGCAAAGATCGAGCTCGGGAAGGTGTTGAACAAACCGGCCAGCAGCGAGTTGGCCCCGTTCACCAGCACACCGCCCTTGATCCGCTGCATCCACACCGGCCCTTCGACCGGCTGGCGCGACACCTTGCTGGTGGCGGTGACGTCACCGATGGCTTCCAGCGAAGTTACCAGGTAGATCACCAGCATCGGGATGAACAGTGCCCAGGAGAAGCCCAGGCCGAAGTGCAGCGGCGTCGGCACTTGGAACAGCGCGGCTTCGTGCATGCCGGTGAAATCCAGGCGGCCCAGGTAACCGGCCAGCGCATAGCCGACCGCCAGGGCGATAACGATGGCGCAGCTGCGCATCCACACCACCGGGATGCGGTTGAGGATGACGATGATCGCCAGCACCACGCCCGACAGCAGCAGGTTCTCGCCATTGGCGAAGGTGCCATTGGCCATGGCGCCGAAGCCACCACCCATGCTGATCAGGCCGACCTTGATCAGGGTCAGGCCGATCATCAGCACCACGATGCCGGTTACCAGCGGGGTAATCAGGCGTTTGACGAAGGGCAGGATGCGCGACACGCCCATCTCGACGAACGAGCCGGCGATTACCACACCAAAGATGGCCGCCATCACGCCTTCTACCGGCGTACCTTGCTTGACCATCAGCGCCCCGCCGGCAATCAGCGGGCCGACGAAGTTGAAGCTGGTGCCCTGGACGATCAGCAGCCCGGCACCGAACGGCCCGAAGCGCTTGCACTGGACGAAGGTGGCGATACCCGAGATGACCAGCGACATGGAGACGATCAGGTTGGTATCACGTGCGGAAACCCCCAGCGCCTGGCAAATCAGCAGGCCAGGGGTGACGATCGGCACGATGATCGCCAGCAGGTGCTGCAGTGCTGCCAGCAGGCCGATCAACAGCCGTGGCTTGTCCTCAAGACCAAGCACCAGTTCATTGGCAGGCGCCGCCGCGCCTGGGCTGTGTTCGTGTGAGCTCATTGCGAAAAGCTGCCCCGGAAGAAAAAAGGAGCGCATTCTACGGGGTGATGGCGAATTGGGGTAGAGAAAAGCACGATGGCGGCATGATCGACGACCATTTGCCTGGTTATCTGACTTTATGGTCAATTATTGGTGCTGTTTGTTCAAGCCTGAAACCTGCGCGGACCCTGTGGGAGCGGGTTCACCCGCGAAGAAACCAACGCGGTGCCTGGCACCGGCTGCGCCGGTTTCGCGGGTGAACCCGCTCCCACAAAAAAGCCCGCCGAAGCGGGCTTTCTCTTGCAGCAAACAATCAGTCATCACGACCCATGATGCCAAACAGCTGCAGCAGGCTGACAAACAGGTTGTAGATCGACACATACAGGCTGATGGTCGCCATGATGTAGTTACGCTCGCCACCGTGAATGATCGCGCTGGTCTGGAACAGGATGCAGACCGACGAGAACAGCACGAAGCCAGCGCTGATCGCCAGTTGCAGGCCGCTGATCTGGAAGAAGAAACTGGCCACTACAGCACCCAGCAGGACAAAGAAGCCTGCAGTGATGAAGCCGCTGAGGAAGCTCATGTCCTTGCGGGTAATCAGCACATAAGCCGACAGACCACCGAACACCAAGGCAGTCATGGCAAATGCCGAGCTGACCACCTCGGCGCCACCGGCCATGCCCAGGTAGCGGTTGAGGATAGGGCCCAGTATAAAGCCCATGAAGCCGGTGAGGGCGAAGGTGGACACCAGGCCCCAGGCCGAATCACGCAGTTTGTTGGTAAGGAAGAACAGCCCGTAGAAGCCGATCAGCACCACGAACACGTTCGGGTAGCCGACGCGCATCTGCTGGGCCACGAAGGCCATGACACCGCTGAAGGCGAGGGTGAGCGCCAGCAGGCTGTACGTGTTGCGCAGGACCTTGCTGATCTCCTGCTGCTCGACCTGCTGGCCGTGGTGTACGGCGTAATCCTGTTCGCGCATGGCGACACTCCTTGGTAAACCTGTGGTTTTCAGACGTTCAGATGCTAGGAGTCTATCAGAGCTCCCGCAACCCGCGACACAGAGAGTTTGACAGCTTGTTTCATTACGGTATTATGGCGGCCGCAAAACGAGCTGGAAGCGTGGCCGAGTGGTTTAAGGCAACGGTCTTGAAAACCGTCGATGGGCAACTATCCTAGAGTTCTTATCTAAGGCCAATCCTAGCTGCATGCTTCAGTCAGTATTCCAGATGCATCCGGGGAATTGGCAGAGTGGTTGAATGCACCGGTCTTGAAAACCGGCGAACGTGAGAGCGTTCCCAGGGTTCGAATCCCTGGTTCCCCGCCAAATCGCAGTAAATAAAGGGCTTAGAGAAATCAGAGCCCTTTTTTTGTGCCCGAGATTCCACCTTTGGTAGGTGCGGTTACGATAGGGCTAGGTAGTGTGCAGTTGAACAGCTGCCTGCTACTGCGTGTTGCTGCATGCTGTGAGCTCCATGATCACCAACTGCATGCTTCAGGAGCGACTTTCTGCCGGTGAATGGCCATCCTGATCTCAGAGTTGTCTATGCAATCTCACATAGCAGAGCGAACTCGCGCCTACTCAGGCGTAGCCAATGACGAAGAGTGAAGGGGAGTGGAGAGTGCTTGGCGCTGGCGATGCGAGCCCCCCTCGACTAGGTCGAAGATCAAGATCGGCATGTCGGGGCACTATCGTGGCAATCTGGGGTTTACGGCGTAGCAATCATGCAGGTGGCGGCACGGATCGTAGCCTCATTTTCCCAATTCCACCTCAAGCCCCGGTGAACACGACCTCCCAACTCTGGTGAGACTGCGGAGCTACTGCCGCATGGGTAGCGCCCGGTCAGGTCGCTCATGACGGTATGCCCATGCGCTTACATGATGCACTCATAGCACCCCATCCCCCCTGGCTGTGTGATGCCTTGGCGTTCGAGTATGCTTGTGCTCGACCCAGGAAGCCTCGGCACATGTCACAACATTCAGAGCCAACGTGCCACCGATCAGGACGCCCAAGATGGACAATGTAGACCTTATGAGCCCGATCACCTACGATGACAGGCTCGTCATTTTCTTTGATGTCATGGGCTGGAAATCGCACATTGCGTGGGCCGGTGATGACCCATTCAAAGTCGGGATGTTGTCCTTGATGCCCAAGCTGCTCAAGCGGTCAAGTGTTTTGCAGGGTGCAGGATCGAGCGATGCGCGTATTACCGCGTTTTCCGACTGCTGCGTAGTCAGTATCCCGTTTTCTGAAGAGTCGCTTCCTCAAGTGCTTTATGGTCTTAGCAACGTGTTTGTAGGGGCAGCCATGGCTGGCTTTCTGCTGAGAGCAGGGGCCACGATAGGAAAGCTTCATCATGAAAATGATATTGTTTTTGGCCCTGGTCTCAATGTCGCTCACGGCCTCGAATCGAACGGTTTTTACCCACGCATAATCCTCGATAAGGACGTCCCAAGTCTAAAAGCTCTTCAATTGCTAGAGGGCATGAAGGGCGAAGACGAGTATGGTCTCTTCGTTGACCCCTTCACGCTACCGTTCGTTAAGTCAGGATATCTAGCGAAGGATTCGTACCCAGACGGTACGTTCATGGGGATACCTGCGAACAAGGCGACAGAGATTTATACAGTTTTGTTAATGCGACTTGAAGAAATGCTGGGAAAGGCAGGAACTGATAAGTCTAAGAAACAAGTGAACTGGCTGTACGCTCGTGTAAGGCAGCAACATAAGCAAATTCTGGGCGGCTAATTGCCTGTCTGTCCCACTGGTAGACTAAGCGCTCTGGCTAGGCCCAATTACAGCACTATGGGCGCCGATTGCCGCCCCAGACCATGTACTCCCGCGAACGAGCAAAACAGGTTCGAGCGCCAGGGCCATTCCCGTAACTGGTTTTTGATGTGGTTTGCTGTTCTAAAGCCCCATCATCCAGGTGGAGAGTTTACGCTTGCTGAGCATTTAAAGAGGGAATACGGTACTTTGGTCGTGTCTAAACCGCTGGGTCAAATCTCGTACCGGGTTGGCGTTACAGCCATTTCTTGGCCCCTGCGTATGCAGTCTTAATCGATTATGTCTCGCATTGGTGCAAGCCAACTCCCGTTTTGGAGAGCGGATGCTAAGCCTCAAAGGCTATAGAGCCAATTCGTCATTTTCTAATCGCAGGTGCTAAAGGCAGTGTTCCTATATCTTACGTGAGGAGTAGGGAAGTAAAGCGACGCACGATTATAGCCCACTGCATGTTCTGAAAGACCTTAATGCTAGGCCGTTTGTGAAGGCAGCGCTTGACCGCACAGCCTCCCTCCAACGAATTGCTATGTATTTTTTACGTCTTTCCCTCTTCATGCATGGCGAGGGTGCGTGAACGCTTAGCCACAAATTTCCGTCCTTCTTCAATCAACTGTAAGGTTTCCGTATCAGCAATAAGGCCATAAGAACTATAGAGTCCGCCAATTGGGTGCTGTGGGGTTGGTTCTTCATGGACTTTTAGAAGTTTCGAGAAAACACTGCGCATCTCTGTGTAGACTTTCAGTGTCTCAATTAGATATTCTGTCAGTTTCACGATGTTTGCATGAGCTTCAGCATCTGCAAGAGCGTTAGAGCCACCATCGGTCTTTGTTCCACTTAACCTGTCTTTCAGCAAGTTAATTTGGCCTTGAAGGCTAGCGATCTTAATCGAAGCATCCTCGGAGATCGTCTGAGGCTGCTCCAGAACTTGCCTGCTGTGATCGTACATTCCCTGTACGATTTGACGGTACTTTTTATTGCGCAGCAATGTCACATAGCTAAACGGCTTTACTGTCTTGTTGAAAAACGGGGTCGTCGGATCACCCGCTTTTGCCGCGCGAATTTCAGAGACTACTGCTGCCAATGACTTGCAGTAGTCCGTGAGGTTGCTAAAGCTTTTTGCGCTCACAAGGCGTAACGATTGTTCGATGATCAATTCGATATGGGCGGATCTCTCCGCCACATATTTATCAAACGTAGACCGTTTCGCTGAGGAAATTTTTTTTGTTTCGCTTTTCATTAATCCTCCTTCACATAACCATTTGTGTCAGCCTCGGTGCAGTTGCCGCTTGCACTGCAAGTTGTTTAAGGGTGTCTTCTCCGCCAGCGCTGATCCCGAATAATTCGAACTCGTCAATAGCGCCAGACTTGATCATAGTGCTGATCTGGCGTGCTACCTTAGTGTGGAGGGGGATGGATTTATTTTCGCCAACACCCAAGAAGGCTGCGATATCTCCGTCTCTCATCAGCAAAGCATGGCGCAGGTGCGCAAGTCGCATTGTAAGATCCTCGCTGCTTGCATCGGGGAAATTCTGAACGTCAATGAGTCGCTTGAGTAACCCTGATTCTTCAGTAAGATTTAGTCTGTCGTAATGAATTAAGATTTCCTCTCTGTTCTTTACAGCCAGATCTTGGTCTTGGCCTCGATCGTGCATAGATATCAGTTCTTGCTCGATGGTTTCTAGCAAGCAGGCCTCGCGAGCGAAGCGATCGTTTTCTAACTCCATTTGTTCCAACTCTTCGCGAATCCTTGCAGACGGTTTACGAGTCAAGTATTCCTCAATAAGCTTGAGGCTGGTGGAAAGCAGCTCTTTGTATTTATCCTTTCTGGCAGATATGGCTGGGAGATGTGCTACTCCACGAATTGCGTAAGGGCAAGCCGAGCAGCAACTCTTCTCTCCGAACAGCGCAACGACCTCGCTGGGGCAGATGTTATTGAATGGGCAGATGTGAGTTGGGTTGAATGCTAATTCACTCACCTCCTTGGCTATCAGGCGATCAAGTCCGTTCTCATTTTTGCCGTTTGAGAGGCTCATAAGTTTGTGCTTGGAAATCGCGACCTCGGGGTTTCGAATAATATCCCCGAGTATCTTCTGGTTGATGCTTGAAATTGCTGCAGCCAGGTCTGGTAAATCGCCTGTCGAAATTTTGTCTTGGTTGCTCATCAGCGCATTGCACAACATTTGCTGATGAGACATGCCGATATCATCAGGATCAAATATCGAGTAATAGTTGACTAACGGCTCCGATTGACCGGTCAGCCACTGACCAACAAGGCTTGGAGGCAGAAATTTAATTGCCTCCGAGACGAAGCCGGCTCTTAGCCCATGTGGTGTACAGTCACTTGTTACGATGTTTGATGTCAATCTGCTGAGGCCTTCGATAGAGTAGTCTTCGATATCGCCAGGTTCATCTGTGCGGTTTGCTGGCTTGAGCCAAACAAGACTTGGCTGCTTAGTGTCGCCTACTTCGGTCTTTATGAAGTAATCTAGGCAAAGTAGGATGAGATGATAGCTTTCATAGTTTGCCCAGCTATTCTGATTTAGATGCAGTCTGAATAGGGGTCTGAGCTTCCCAAATGATGAGTTTTTTTGGAAGCTGTACCAAATTCTCTCCTTATACTCGGGCGAAGTGCAGCGCTCGTACCAACTGGATTGCCGTTCTAATAGATCCATAACCCTCTTGGATACGATAGCCGTCCACTCGCCATGAGATTTGTCAGTACTTACTAGAAGCGCGTCAAGGGGGCGCCCTAGATTATGCGCATGAGTTTTATAGCGATCTAGGTCGAGCCAAAGGAGATGCTTCTGTCGTATGCCGGTCTCGCACATGAGTTGTGTAATGCGAATGTCATTCATGACTACGCGTTGCTGAACAAGGCCGTCAATATGTGTGTCTGAAATCCGATAAAACTTCGGGATGTACTCAAATCGGCGTGGTTTTCCGTCATAATAAAATATGGGGGTAAAGTTTAATGCTGAAAAATCAATGCACTGGCAACTTTGTCCTTTGATGCCCCAAAGTCCAGCCCATTCAGAGCTATACATCAGTTCGTTAATGTTCGGAATTTTGAGTTCGCCTTGGACTAGTCCGTTCATTTTCCCGTCGGCCATCTCATTCAAATGCATCGTGAGATATTCCAGTGAGTTAAGCATGCTTAGGAAGGTAGCAAAATAAGCTCGGGGAACGGTCTTTTTTACCGTTCCGCTACGCTTTCGCAGCAATGGATAGCAATCAGTGGAAAAACTATTTCGAACCTGATCCGAATGAGGGATAATCCCTGCCTGTGAAATAATGTAATCTATGAAGTCATCGAGCGGGTAGACACGATGATAGTGAGTATCTGCTGAAAGTTCATTCAGTTCGATCAACTCTGCTATAAACTTCAATAGCGTTTCAGGAGGGGATTTTTTAAGTACATTGAGCTCAGTAAGAAGGTCGTGATCAGCAGTAATGTATAGCGCGCAGGTAAAGTCATTGAATGTTGTTGGGTAATCGTTAAGATTGCCGTCGCGATTCATGAAGTACTTGAATAAGTATGGGCCGCAATATGCTATAAGGAAAGACAGCGCCATATTATAGTTGTCGGGCCGCTGGATGCGTCGCGATCGGATGAAAGCATTAAAAGTTGATGTGATCATCTTGCAGAAATCAACTACTTTTTGGGGTAGTAAGGTAAGCCCTCCGGGGAGTTCTTCATCTTTTAAGATTCCAAATGCTTTCCTTACATGCCTGACTTCACCGAAAGTTTGGGCCAGTTTGGCTACGGAATGATCACTTCCCTCAAGGAACTCGAGGGTTTTCTCTACCATTGCTCTATGGGCTTTAGCAGATTTTGTTTCTTTGAAGTGGGTTTTTTTTAGTGCTCTAGATTTCATAAGTTCTTCGCGGTTTTCGGAAAGAACTTTGTCAATTGCAGGGCGTAACCACTCATTTGAAGCAGCATCAGCAACAAATAAGGAGAAGTCGTCCGTATAGAATCTTCCTAGTTCGGAGCGCGCACCAAAACTCCGAAGTATCAGGTCGCGGGCATTTTCGGCGGTGAAATTGTCTGCTTCGTAGAGATTAGAGCCGAGAACTAAGCGGAGCCAAAAAGTCGACCTGAGTTCGCGGTTCTTTAACGACATTGGGCCGGTATAGCCGATGCTCGAATACGGGTTGATGCCTCGGATTTTGGCCAGCAGCGGGCAGTTTCCCAGAGGTATTTGCTCTTTGATCATGTCGTCTAGGATTCGATCGCAGTGTATAGGGCACTGCCATTTGATCGGCAGAATAACCTTTCGCTCGATCCAAAGACGGATAAACGCGATTTTCATGACCGAACTGAGTTGCTGGATTCGCTCAGGGGCAACTGAGGGAAGCAATTCGGCTATAATTGACTCGCGGCCTGGGTGGTGTTTGAAGCAGCAGTATACTAGCTCGTCTACTTGAGGTCTCGTTAGTTTTGAGAATGGTCGAATTCCGGATTTATTCAAGCTTTCAAGGAGTTCTTTCTGTCGACCCCCATTTGGTACTCCATAAATCTTCCAGAAGCGGTGGCGGGCATCTGACATCGCAAGATCAAAAGCAGGCCCAACTTCATTATCATCAATCAGCCACATGGCATTAGTGCTGGATGGATTAATCATTTTGCCTCCAAAGCAAGCTGTTTCAAGCGAGTAATTTCTTCATTGTGAAAAGCGATTCGTGCTTCGATCACTGTTTTTGGCCCGCCAGTGAGGCGTGCCATGTTTGCAGCGGCTAAAGTTGCTTGAAGTAGATGCGCGTCCTGGCGAGCGTAGCGTCTAGTCGTTTTTAGGCGTGCATGCCCCATAAGTTTTTGAACGGTTTCGAGGGGGAGTCCGTACTTTCTATTGCTTCCCGGAAGCGGATTCGGGCAGTGGTTTACCAGATAGTATCCGTACATATGGCGCAAGCTATGGAAACCATACTGCCTACCCGTAACTTTCTTTGCTGCATCTCTAAAACGCTCATATAGAGTTTGGTAGCTATTCGTCATAGGGGCGCCAGACTGTAGGTTTCTCAGAAGGAAATCATGCGTAATGGGTGCCATGTAGTTTTGCTTTCGAAGATCTGCTTTGTATTCTTCAAGTGCTATCCAGAACATAGAAGCGAACGGCTCAATCAAAAATGTTTGTGGGTGAGCGCGCCCCTTGTGAGGAAGACCATTAATTTCTTCTTCTGAGAGATATTTGATCAAAACATTTCGCCGCGTATCTGGGTCGATAATTCGAACTCGATTTAGGTGTTCTTCTAAGCTTGGGTCAATATCAATATTGAGCATTGTCTGCGCTTCCGAAACCCGCGCGCCGCATGCAGCGAGTAAGCTCCACAACATTCGGTCACGACTACATGTGGCGCTGCGGATCAGCTCTGCACATTTATCGATCGGGAATGCAAACTCATCTCCTCCATACATATCTGTATGAGCCAGGTCTGATGGTTTCGAAATTGCAGATAGACCTTTGCGCTTGATTCGACGAGCGCCGCCTGCCAAGCACCCCGCAAGCCAGCTATTCTCTTTGATAGCTGTGCGTACCTTTTGCGGCGACTCGATCCTTACGGTCTGAGCTAGGGAAAACCCTGAAAGGGATTTCGAAGCGATATAACCCCGCTGTTCAAGCTCAATCATACCGAGACGAAAGCGTTCACTTGCATCGACAAAACTATTCAGCGCCGCAAGTGCTACCCCGACAGAGCTGCCGCTTAAATTGCGATTACCCAGTGCACGCGCAGCTCTGCGAACCATTGGAACGTCGCTTTCTGTGCCGAAAACAAGAAAGCTTTCATAGTGCTCAATAGCTTCTGATAGTAGTGGAGCTGTTAATTCTCCATGCTGGAATGCGATATGGTGAACATAGCCTAGAAATACACCGTTGTATTCAGTGTATGCTTTATTAGTGTTCTTTGATTTTTTCTTTCTAAGCTGATATGACCATGCGTTAAAGAAGTCGTCGGTCATTTTGTCATAAGAGACAATTGTGTAATAAGAGCGACCGTTTTTCTGGGCTGGTATGATTATCGGTGGCGAAGGGGGAGTGTTAGGTTTTGCATTTTCTACGACAAGCATTTCTTAATTCCGAAGTTTAGGGCTGAGAAAATGCTGACATGAGGTGTTTAAGCGTGCAACTGCACCTTGCTGCATGTTTATGAACAAGGTTTTCAGTATGTGTCGATGCTGCTTAACGGCGTTATATAACACTATATAACATCGTTACTGTTGGGGTGTAGTTTGACCGTGGGTCGCCCCTAACCGTTATGGGAAAGTTCGCGCGGCCGATGTGCTGATCATCAAGTCATAGGCGTGAGACGAATGCTATTTCTACGTCTCCTTTCGCTTGCAGATCTATTGTTAACTCGTTCTGTCAATGGTCACTGGGAAAATTTTCGCGGAGTGAAAAATGTGACGTGGATCACGTTTGTGTTCGGCCTCAGCTGCACGCTTTGGCCGGTCATAGCTATCGCGTATTCCGCGAATCAGGCTGGAGCGCTGTCTGACAACGGCTCTGTGAAGGGAGGGGCGGGCATTCAGATGGCGTAACGGGTTAGCTGAAACGGAGCTGTTGTTCTGCTAGGTGGACGGGGCGTCAGGCTCCGAGCTGTGCGCCCGCCAAAGGTGGAGCCGATGGTCGTCTCAATTCAAGAGGAGGCGAGACGCGTCAGCAGCTCCTTAAACAGGAGCTTCTCCCCTAAAGTAAAATTCTTCACTTCATATATGCTGGTCGCTAGGGCTGCGGCTAGCGCTGACGCCTTCATGCTTTCTTGAGATTCGATGGGATGATTCTTGTCCCGCACAATGAGTGGTTGAACTGCCTTCATTACTAGCCAGCTCACATCACTTGGCTGGCTGAGTGCATTCATGCACGTGATCGTTGTCCCAATGCAGAATGGCAGCAAAAAATCTACTGCTTGACTTACGCTTCCACGTAAACGTCGCGCTTTGGCGATTCGGTTAAGATGGAATCTCAAGAAGTCTGATTGATGGCTCCATAACCTCGATCCTGCGCCTTGTCGAGGACGACTTACGTATAGATATAATTCCGAGTGAATTAATCCAAAGTAGATAAATTTGTCGATTGCATGGTGGAAGTCTGTAACTGGATCGTCACCTAAAATAGTGGCGCTGTGATGCTCAGTCCAGAGATAGATGGCAACTGTTTCTAATAATTTGTCTCGATCACCGATGTGGCTGTATATCTGGGGCGGTTGTACCTCTGCGCTTGATGCGATATTTCGCATGGTCGCTTTGCTAAGTCCGTCGTCTTGGATAATCTTAGCGGCAGCTTTAATGATGTGAAGTGCAGTACCCGACCAAATCACTTCGGAGGCCGGATTTTTTGTTTTTGATGAGTCAGTCATGAATATGGGCGTTATAAAAAAGACGCCATGGTACATTTTGTTGGCACGCGTGGCCAATTGAGATCAGGTTCTCCTCCAGATCCTACTCACTGTTGCGGTTGAAACTCCGACAAACTCAGCGGCTTCTTTCTGTGACATTCCTTCATCTTTGCATTGCAGGACTGCTTTCAATTTTTCTGGGGGGATGCTTCTGCCGCTTCTCTCGACTGTGAGCTCGCCATTCTGAATGTGCTTAGCCAGACCCTTGACCAGGCCAAGGTCAGACAGTCGATCGATCTCGCTGCTGATGGAGGTCAGGCGAGCCTGAGGGGTGATTGATAAATCATGGCTGGAGGCAATGACGAGAAGGGCAAGTGGATCTGTCCCTAGGGCTTCACACAGCTCGGCAAGCTTCTCGAGCGTGGCGCCGCTCTTGGCGTACTCAAGGTTATGCAGATGGTTAGGGTGAATTTTGCTGACCAGCTGATCCCTGGACGTCCCTGCAATGGCGCGAGCTTCACGAATGACAGCTGCTAGCGTCTTCCGTGTGACCATGATGGCCCCCAAAAAGCAAGGATAAAGCCACATTGATCGATTTCACGCCATTGGGTATATTGTGTTGCATGAAACTACATGGCATTTTGTGCTCAGCGCAGGGGTAATGGGCCTGTAGAGCGACTGTCGCGACTGAACGATTTACATCAATTGACTGAATGAGATTAGCTCGTTGAGCCTTGCCACAAGGCCGACGACAGCTGTGGTATGACCCCAGGAAATCAGGACTACACGTGTTTTTGACTAATCGAAGTGAGCTTCAGGGGACGTTTCCAAGTGGGGACGATGCTCTGCTTTTCTGGAACCGTATCCGCCTCGATCGCTCGCGGTACAGCTTCTTGATCGAGGGTGTAGGTCTTGACGAAGATGGAATTGGCCCGATCGCTCGATTCTTCAGCGACATAGCGTTGGTACAGCGTGTCTGCAACGGCGAGAGCTCGGATTTCTTACAGGTGAACAAAATTCACTTGCTAGCACCACCTGTGCTGACTGAGAAGCCGTCATTCGTCCTTGAACCTCTGTCCGAGATTCGTTTGATATCGGATTGTGAGCAAAGACCGAAATTTGAGTTTGTCACTGACTCAGGAGAGGTCTACTTGAGCGAGGTTCCCGCAGTGAAGAGCTCAGTAGGCGATGAGGTTGCTTAAGTCTCGAGTTATCAAATCTCTTTTGGTCAGTGGCTTCGTTGGCGGATGCCTTGGGCCGTCTATGCATATCGTCTCGAGCGCCGAAGCAGCGACCCTTTGTGTAAAGGCGTATCGGTCGTCTTTCTGTGCGTCAACAGAGTGCAGCTGCTCGCTCCGCCAGAGATGACGAAGCAATCCGAATTCTGGATGGGGCCACCTACAGAGATCCGTTTCCACGACGGTACTGAGGCGAACCCGACCTACGGACTTATCACTCAAGACGGACAAATTTTTTCGAGTACGAGGAGCTGAGGTATGTCCGTCTCTTTGGAGGGCGCGATGTCATTCCTATACGGCGCCGGCGAGGTCGCCAAAGGGTGGGCTGGTGAGAGGGCTGACCTAATTGAAGCCGCCCAGGAGCGCTTTCCTGGAAAAGCATTCTGCCTCGTGAAGCGATGGATCATTGTCGAAATCCCCCCGAATGAGGTTGAGCCATTGCCGGGTGGAATTGCACCGATGCTCGTGCTCGCTCATGAAGTCATCTACGACAGCCGAGGGCGTTTTGTGCCGGGCAGCTGGGTGAGATCAACCTATGCGGTTTCGTTCCAGCATCCATGCATGTTTGAGACTCGGAACACGATCTATTTGCTTGTCGGCGATGGATACAGAAAGCAAGCATCGCTCGAATTGGTGCTGTCGTTTCGTCCTTGAGCATTTCAGATTTTATAGCCCGGTCGTCCTTCGGACAGGCCCGGAAGTAGCGACGCAGCCCTATGGAGCGCGGTATGAAGATTGCGGTCTACTCGGATTTGCATAATGAGTTTTCGGAGTTCGAGCCGCCTCAGCTGGACGTCGAGCTGGTCGTGCTTGCTGGTGACATCTCTGTGCGCGGTCAAGGGGTCGAGTGGGCGAACGCGGCGTTTGACTGTCCAGTGATCTACGTCCCTGGGAATCACGAGTTCTACCGGGGCCATATAGACCGCACGCTGACGAAGATGCAACAGGCGGCAGCTGGGCATGTTCATGTTCTGGATAACCAAGCACTGATCGTTGGTGATGTCAGATTTTTAGCGACGACGGCGTGGACAGATTTTACGTCGACAGGGGATTACCGCGTAGCGATGTCGTTGTGCTGGGAGTGGATGAGCGACTTCACCCAGATCCGAATCGGCGAGGGCTTTAGAAAGCTTCGCCCTGTCGATCTCATCGCTCGCAACATTTGTGCGCGGGACTTTCTGGCTACGGAGTTGGCTAAGGATTTCGGAGGCAAGACCGTGGTCGTCACGCATCATTGCCCGATTGAAGAGGTCGCTGGTGATGGTCATGAAGGCCACCTCGGTGCGGCGTACTTCAACCAATGGCGTGACCTAATTTCGGAGGCTGACGCCTGGATCTTCGGTCATACCCATTACTCGGTCGACACGGTCGTTTCGGGATGTCGGCTCATTTCGAACCCCAGAGGGTATCCAGGTGAAAAGACCGGCTTTGTACCGGACTTCATCATTGAAATCTAAGCGCCTCTAGGAGCGAAAGCTCTCAGAGGGGTGTTGAATTGGACGCAGGAGCGCAAGAACAAATGACAGATGAGATCATGAGGTACCCAGGTGAAGAGCCATCGATTTTTCAGCTCACGCGCATCATTCAAGCGATGGGTCAGCAGTATCCGGTGCCGATCACTGCCTATCTGAGTGACGTAGAAATTTCGAACGATTGCGCAGTCGGGGTCGTGGTTGGTCAAATTGTTCCAGGGCTTATTGAAAAGCGCACAGGGGCATATTTGCTTACGACCACGCCGATCTTCTCGTTGAATAGAGTAGGGCGCTTCTGGGTGGTAGATACAAAGGCGGGGAATTTCGTACTGACTTCATTCAAGCGCGGAGCGGGCCGGAAGAGTCTTCGAGCACTGATCGCAACCGCTGACCAACCTCACGCATCTTCGGATCGCGAGCCAGGCGCCTTTACGGGCGCCTGAAAGGTCGAATATACGGATCAGGTGAGCGTCGTGAGAAGTGTACGCAAAAAATCCTGACGACGATGAATCGAGCTAAGGATCACGTAGTCGCGTTCGCCATCTGGTGGTAGATGACCACATTCCATTAGGCCGATGATGTAACCCTCCGCCTTCCCTCGGGCCTCGCGCAGGTCTTGCTCTGTTGTGGATCTGTGGATGTCATCCACCAGGCGTTTCCAACGCTCGGCTTGGCGTTTGCCGGTAGGGTCGCTGGAGAAGGTAGGAGCGTGAAGGAGTGTCTCGTAATAACCGGGCGCAGCTAGCGTGCTCAAGCGGGATGCTCCAGAGATTTAACTTGAGGCAAGGTTATCATGCGTACACTCAATCGCCTGTTACTGGCCCGTCAGGGGCAGGCTCCTCGCATCTAGGCGCTGGAAGCTGAGCATAGAGTTATGGGGTCTGGCTCGACACATGCTGGCAGTTTGCGGAGGTGTGGTATGAAGGTCGCGCAAGCAGGTGAACATGAAATGGCCATCGACGTGGTATGTGATGTCTGCTGTATGTCTACGCGAAATGGCGAAGGTGAGCCCCAGTACGGAACGATGCATGCGTCATGGGGCAAAGGCTCAGCGCATTGCGGCGAGGAGCATGAGCTTCACCTGTGTGAGCGCTGCTTTTTCTCGCAAGTAGCTGAGATGAAGCGGGCGCGGTGGCTTGCTGTGATGTTCGATGAGGAAGGCGATGCGATTTTGGTTGATGACGCCTACGGACGGGCTACTAAATCTGCCAAGGAGGGTGGCGGGGAGCATTGCTGACCGTAAGCCCACGGTTTAGGTCGAATTATGGAAAAGCGATAATTATTGCTGATGAATAATTTTCGCCAGCCTGCATCGACCCCAACTGGCGCGCTTCAACGATAGAAGGGCGCCACTGGGTAGTAGACTAGCTTGGCTTCCCCCAAGTGCTTTGGAAGCTAGGGCCATCAGATTTTGGTGGCTGAGTTGGTTTGGCTATCTGAATCGTAACCGGGATCGGGAAATCCACACCCACCATCGCTACCTCGCCCTGTTTCAGGTTTGGCAGGAATGCAGCAGCAGAGCGATCGATCTCACCGCAGGCTCGTTCAACGACTTCGCGGTCACGGTCGTTGGTGAGCCGGTGGACGAGCAGGGTACCCATCTGACTGAGCACGCCTTCGGTTATGTCGCGCGGTCGCTGGGTCGCCAGGCAAATGTTCAGACCGTATTTTCGACCCTCCTTCGCGATCAGTTCAAAGGCATCCAGATTCTGTAGGTCATCCTCGTTACCGACGGTTTTGCCGAGGAAATTATGAGCCTCGTCGAGGATAGTGATTAGCGGCCTTGTCCTGAAAACCTCAGCCCGGGCTCGCTGCAGTAAAAGTCTGCCGATAACGTTGGCCACGACCTCACGAGCGTTGAACTCGTATCCAATTGAGCTCAAGCAGACCCTGAACAGCTTCTGGTCGCTGCGAATGAAGCTGTCCAGTTGATCTACGAAACTGGGAAGGTCGGCAGCGGGACTGAAGACGCAGCCCAGCGACGGCGACTCCATCACGCCGAGGATGCGGGTCATCAGGGATGAGCAATGTGAGATCTCGTTACTCGCACCCCCAAAACGCTCAGAATCGTTGAAAGCGGTCGGGTAACAGCACTCTTGCACTAACTGAGATACCAGCTTGCGAGGGTTAAATGGCGTGGTTGGATTTCCTACTAGGCTTGCGTTGTTTCCTCTATTCATGGCCTCGCGATAGACCTCTTTTGATTGGTCTACCTTAAAGACGATGTGCCTCGGGAACAGGTCGGGTGCGAGATGTACGAGTCGTAGGCTTTTGATCGCCTCCCTCAGCTTAGGGCCTTGGGTTTTACCCGATGGCTGGAAGAGGGCTATGAAGTCGGACTCGGTGAAGCTCGTCGGCGGAATCGCGACTTCTACAGAGCCTCCAGCTAGGTGGAGAGGGCTACCAAGGTGGCAATGAACTGTGTCATCGCCAACGAGCGAACGGTACTCACCCGTGGCATCGATCAGCACTACTTTGGCTGAGAAGTGGCGACATTCCTCGATCAGCTTGGATGTCGTCCAGCTCTTGCCGCCACCTGTGGAGCCCAGGATTGCGCAGTGCCTTCCGAAAATTTTCTCGGGAGTGACAGCAATTGGAAATCCGCCATCCCCGGCAACGTGACCAAGGTTCAACGCCACCTCAGGTGGCGCACCATCGACCCCCGTTGAAGTCAGCAATGGAATCTGGGAGATAAACTCTCCTGGGGCGGAATAGACCCGGTCGCCAAGCCGTGGGTATGAGCTCACTCCCGCCGTGACTCGCAAGGATTGCGGGTTTACGGAGCCGAGCAGCCGTATGAAGCCGATTGCATCGATTTGGCGGCTGCCCGCAAAGTCCTGGGAAATCTCCGCGCGATCCCTATCAGGCAGTGTGACCTCGGTTATGCGTCCGAGCAGCACCGCTTGTTGGCCTTCAATGAGCACAAGCTCGCCAACTTCGCCCTTGCCGTATCGATTGTGGCCCAAATACTGGCCGCTCACGTTGCCGGCATGTGCCAGGTTGGTCTTTACCAGGTGGGCGCACACACTCGAAACCACGCCAATTTTGAGATTGCTAGCAAGAATCCCGTCAAGAGCACTCATGCGTTGTGGCCCCCCAGGCGTTTTACGGCATTCGCCAACTGCTCTGCGGGAGAAGCTGTTCTCAGGTGCGGAATGTGGCTGACCAGATCGCTGAACGAGCCACTGATGAAGTGGATGTCCAGGCCACGCTTGGCAAGGTCATGGAATCTGCCCCAATAGTCGCTTGAGCCATGATGCCCCCGGTTATGCAAATGCGTGATGCACTGGAAATCGCAGAGTATGAGTTTCAGGCTCGGGTTGGATTGGATTGCTGAAAAGATTGGCTCGGAGAGGTGATCATCGTTGAAGCCGAAGCCCGCCACGATGAGGCAACTGTTGGGCTGACGCAGAAACTCCAGGTAGCGCGACAGAAGCTCCAGGTGAGGCTGCAGGAATGCCTGCTGGTATTTGCCTTTGGCAGGGTAGATGAGGCACGCGTTCGCAGGGGTAGGCGCAGTGTCCTCGTAAATGTCCTTTTCCTCTCTGCTCCAGCTGACGGATCCATGCAACTTCAGTAGCTGGAACACACCTTCGGCGAACTCATGACCTTCCGCCTCTCGCCTGACGATGTCGTAGCTAAAATGCTTGCCATCGAACCGCCGCCTACGGGTGTAGGAGAAACCATCGATGGCCATCATGCCGAGGTCAGAGGCTGCTGTCTCGAAGCACATGTCATAGTTTGTAGTAAAGACCTTCAGGCGAGGATCTCGGACTCGTCGTCTCGCCAGCTTTTGCAGCAACTGCCTGTATGCCGAAATATCGGCGGTCGGGGCCCTCAGGAATGCAGAGCATGCGTGCAGGATGACTGCTTTGACCTCGCTGACGAACTCTTCGACAGTCGCGTCTTTGTTGAAGGCGAGATAGGCGTCGCACTGTGAAAGGAAATGCTCGATGTTTGGATTGGTGGTTTCTTTGTAGTGCACCACATCCATCACGCGTGCTGCCGCTTCGGTGGGATCCCCTGAGCCAGCTGTGCACATCGAGCGCTTCCACAGATCCCACATGCTTGGCCCACCTGGAGCCCCTAAAGACGTCCCACTTCCTGCCAAGAAGCCCAGATTGGGAACTTGCAATGCCGCAGCGAGCATGTCCGACAGAGCCGTGCGGTTGGAGACGATCCTCGCTGGATCAGATGGTGGAGCGCCCTTGAGAACGATGTGGGCGTGTTCATTCAATGGCGCCCAATCAGAAGCCCCTGGTGCCAAGTAGGCCTGAAGGCCCTTACGGTTGGCATCGAGCTCCACAGGTTTGTCAGCAGCGGGCGAGGGTACTACGGCATCTTGAGAAGGGGTGAAGGCTGGCGGGGCGTTTTCGTTGGACATCAACACGATCCTTGAAGGTGTGGCGTATCCCGATGGCGTCCTATGGGCCAATCGAGTGCGCGTGATGAAACCTATGGGCAACGCAGTGTGAGCATAATGCCATCAGCGCTATGAGGCCGGTAGTAGGAGAGGGCGCTGAACCTCACAGATACTTAAACGTGTGTTTAGAATGTCAGTCGTTAATGGCCTGGGCGCTTTATTTGGCCACTTATAAACAACCCTCTGCGTCTCTTACGCGCCCCTTGTAGCCCCACTCAGCTCCAATTCTGTCCCGACTTTTAGAAAGAAGTGAAGGCTATGAGCATATTGCTACCAATGGCGAGCAATATGCTCGCCAGTACGAGCTTATTGCCAGCTTGTACCGGTCAACTGATGGCGTAGCATGACAACATGAGCAAGATGACAGCAACCATGCACGGAAGCGCGTAGGTGTGCAGCGCTCATGGATAACTGTGGTTTTGATGAGCACAACTCGTTGAAACGGCTAGCCCTTAATTCAATTACAATATCTAGGGATTTCCAAATGATGTCACTCCGTAAGCTTTTTGTTCTGGCTGCGCTTCCCTTCTGCATCAGCCTGGCGCAGGCGAAAGAATATAAAGAGATCCGATTTGGCGTAGATGCCAACTACGCTCCCTTCGAATCCAAGGCTCCAGATGGCAAACTTGTCGGCTTTGATATTGACTTGGGAAATGCGATTTGCGCTGAGCTCAAGGCTGAGTGCAAATGGATCGAAAGTGATTTTGATGGACTGATTCCTGGGCTTCGTGCAAATAAGTTCGATGGAGTGCTGTCTTCTATGACAGTCACACCTGTACGTGAAAAAGCAGTCGATTTCACAAATGAACTGTTCTCCGGCCCAACGTCGTATGTTTATAAAAAGGGCTCTGGGCTCAGCGCGGATGTGAGTTCGCTCAAAGGCAAGCGTGTTGGCTTTTTCCAAGGTAGCATTCAGGAAGGCTACGCTAAAGCGGTATTGAAGAAGGCGGGTGTTAAGGTTCAGTCCTACCAAAACCAGAGCCAGGTTTACTACGATCTTGTGTCGGGCCGGCTCGATGCTTCTATCCAGGACACGCTTCAAGCGAAAGCAGGATTTCTAAGCTCGCCTCAAGGTGCTGATTATGAGATGAGCGAGCAAGTCGAAAGCGAGTTGCTTCCCTCTAAAACGGCCATTGCAGTTGTCAAGGGCAATGATGACCTGAAGGCCCAGTTGAATAGGGCCATTAAGGCAATCCACGAAAATGGAACCTACGCCAAGCTCCAAACGAAGTATTTTGGTGATTTGAACCTTTACAGCGGCAAGTAATGGTATGCGCCTATCCCACATAGGCGCTTTATTTCATCAAGAGTCGTTCGATCATGATTGATAACTTTTTTGAAGTTGTTGGTCTGCCAGGGCTTAGCATGCAGGGCTTTGGGCCACTGCTGCTGATGGGTACCTGGATGACCATAAAGCTGTCCTTGCTGTCCCTTGCAGTGAGCGTAATATTGGGTCTAATTGGCGCTTGCGCCAAGCTTTCCTCCTTAGCTATAGCTCGGTTACCTGCTCAGATGTACACCACGCTCATTCGCGGGGTACCAGATCTTGTGCTGATGCTCCTGATCTTCTACAGCCTGCAGACGTGGTTAACCAGCCTGACGCAATCTTTGGGCTGGAATTACATCGAAATTGACCCATTTGCGGCTGGCGTGATAACTCTTGGGTTCATCTACGGAGCCTACTTCACGGAAACATTCCGAGGAGCCATGCTTTCCGTCCCCAAGGGGCAGCGAGAAGCGGCAGTGGCTTATGGTCTCAGCAGATCCCAACGCTTTTTCCTTATTACCTTTCCCCAAATGATGCGTTTTGCGCTCCCCGGCATTGGCAATAACTGGCTGGTTTTGCTCAAGGCTACAGCTTTGGTGTCAATCATAGGTCTTGCAGATTTGGTCAAAGCCGCCCAGGACGCCGGCAAGAGTACGTTTCAGCTATTTTACTTTCTTGTGTTGGCGGCTCTTATTTACTTAGTCATTACGACGCTATCGAACTTGGTATTGCGCAGGCTTGCACGTAAATATTCCGCTGGCTCTCGCGAGGCTCTGCAATGATTGAATTACTGCAGGAGTATTGGAAGGCTTTCCTGTACACGGATGGGACGGAAATGACAGGGCTGGCCATGACGCTGTGGCTGCTGACCGCCTCAATCTTCATAGGTTTTTTGGGGGCGATTCCCCTAGCCATTGCGAGGGTTTCAGAGCGAGCTTATGTACGTTGGCCTGTCCAGTTTTACACCTATCTCTTCAGGGGAACGCCCCTCTACATTCAGCTACTGATTTGCTACACGGGGATCTATAGTATCGCTGCCGTGCGCTCACAGCCTTTGTTGGACGAGTTCTTCAGAGATGCGATGAACTGTACCATCCTGGCCTTTGCGCTGAATACGTGCGCGTATACAACCGAGATATTTGCAGGCGCAATCAGAAATATTCCCTATGGCGAGCTTGAAGCGGCTAAGGCCTACGGGCTTAATGGTTGGAGGTTAAACGCATTCGTAGTAGTGCCGTCTGCGCTGAGGCGGGCTCTCCCGTACTATAGTAATGAAGTGATATTGATGCTGCACTCGACCTCGGTAGCCTTCACTGCCACCATCCCGGATATCTTGAAAGTTGCACGTGACGCAAACTCAGAAACGTTCTTGACGTTCCAGTCTTTTGGGATTGGAGCTTTGATCTATTTGGTTCTCTCGTTTGCTCTTGTAGGATTATTTCGCTTAGCTGAGCGACGCTGGCTGTCCTTTCTTGGGCCCGCTCATTGACTTTAGGAATGCCGCTGATGACCAGTCTAATAACACCCAATAGCATTGAGCAGAACCAGCACATGGGCAAAGGCCTTGAGTTAGGGTACAAGCTGACCGTTGAGAATCTTCACAAAAGCTATGGCGACCACCAAGTTCTGAGAGGTGTATCGCTAAAAGCTCATAAAGGTGATGTGATCAGCCTCATAGGTGCCAGTGGGTCTGGAAAAAGTACCTTCTTGCGTTGTATCAATTTCCTGGAGACGCCTACTGACGGCGCTATGACGCTCGACGGGCAAGTGATCAGGATGGTTAAAGATCGTCACGGGTTGCGGGTGGCTGATGCCGCAGATCTACAGCGGCTGCGCACTCGTTTGGCCATGGTATTCCAGCACTTCAATCTGTGGAGCCATTTGAGTGTGCTGGACAATATAACCCTGGCACCTCAGCGTGTTCTAGGCGTTAAGAAAGCTGATGCAGAGCAGGCAGCACGTCAATATTTGGATAAGGTCGGCCTTCCCGCTAGGGTTGCATCACAGTACCCAAGCTTTTTGTCTGGTGGGCAGCAACAACGTGTTGCTATTGCCCGGGCGTTAGCGATGGAGCCTGAGATCTTACTCTTTGATGAACCAACATCGGCTTTGGATCCTGAGCTTGTTGGTGAAGTGCTGAAGGTGTTGCAGGCGCTGGCTGAAGAGGGGCGAACCATGTTGATGGTGACACACGAAATGGCCTTCGCAAAACAAGTCTCTAGCCAGATCCTGTTTTTACACCAGGGGCTGGTGGAAGAGCAGGGTGGAGCGGACATCTTAACCAATCCTCGTAGTGAGCGCCTCCAGCAGTTCCTGTCGAACGGTCTCAAATAATAGCCAATGTTCGGTATGCGGCCAATCGATCTCCGATTGGCCTTTTTTATTTCGGCGATAGGACGATCGTCAATGAAATTGAAGTTTTCACATAAGATCATAATCTCTGCTGCGCTAGTGGTTGCAGCTTCTTTTGCTAGCTTCGCCGCGTACAACGACATGCTACAGCGTGATGCACTGTACCGGGGGATTGAAGCTAAGCTATCGGGTGTGAGTAACTCCACTGCCAATGGTATTTCACAATGGATGTCTGGTCGAATGCTGTTGCTTGATAGCTTGAAGGAGTTGCTCGCGGGCTCTCCGGCCTCAGAGAAATTAATTTCTGTGCTTGATCAATCAGTTCTTAAATCAGTGTTTTCATTTACCTACTTTGGTAATGCGGAGGGGGAGTTTTTTATTCGTCCTCAAGATGAAATGCCATCTGGTTACGATGCCCGTACGCGACCTTGGTACAAGACAGCAGAAGCGCAAAAGCACACCGTGCTAACAGAGCCCTATCGAGATGATACAAACGGGAAACTGATGCTTACTGTTGCGGCGCCAGTCATTAGTAGGGACAGCGTGCAAGGCGTTGTGGCGGGTGATTTGCCGCTTGATACCGTTGAGAAGATGATAAGTTCAGTAGAGCTCAAAGGCATGGGCTACGCATTCCTGGTTGATTCGGAAGGCAAAATATTAGTCCACCCTAATCGTGACCTTCTGATGAAGGATTTCACTTCGGTCTACGCCGGCGGCAAGGATGGGTTTGGCGGTGAGCTCCATGAGGTGCAGCAGGCAGGCAAGCGTGAGTTGGTCATGTTTGCGGCGATCAATGGGCTTCCTGCAGTCAAGTGGTACGTTGGCTTGGCGCTCGACAAGGACAAAGCGTTTCAAGAGCTGGCTGGCTTCAGATTTGCGGCGGTCATAGCTACATCGATCACCGTCGCTGCGACAGTACTGCTCCTGGGCGTCATGATTTACTGGCTTATGCACCCTCTACGACGCATGAGTGTTGCAATGAAGGACGTTGCCAGGGGGGAGGGAGACCTAACAAAGCGCCTTGAGGTTAAAACCCAAGACGAGTTCGGTATGCTGGCCCAGGATTTCAACGTGTTTGTAGGGCGGATACACGATTCGATTCGTGATGTTTCCACCGCAACTGAGTTGGTGTTTACCGAGGTGAAGCTTGTCACCACTTCATCTGCGGGCTCCCTGTCGATGTCTGGCGAGCAGGCGCAGCGAACAGATAGCGTAGCGGCAGCGATTCATGAACTTGGTGCGGCTGCTCAAGAGATCGCCCGCAATGCCGGCGATGCCTCGGTACAGGCAGCAAAAGCTCGGAGTCAGTCTCATGAGGGAGGACAGGTGGTTGCAGGTACCATCTCCAAGATGAGTGATCTCTCTGACAATCTGCGGCTGGCGTCGGGCAGCATTGAATCGTTGAACGATAAAACGGTCAGCATTGGACGCATCCTGGAGGTCATCAAGGGTATTTCCGAGCAAACCAATTTGCTTGCTCTCAATGCTGCGATCGAGGCAGCCCGAGCAGGAGAGGCTGGTCGGGGATTTGCCGTTGTCGCAGATGAGGTTCGTAGCCTCGCATATCGAACGCAGGCTTCAACCCAAGAAATTCATGTGATGATTGATGAGCTACAGGCAGGCGCCCAAGAAGCCGTCAATCGGATGGAAGTGAGTGGCCATCTGAGTGAGCAAGGCATGGCGGTGGCGAATGAGGCGGGAGCGTGCCTTCACGTTATCAATCACCATGTCGGCGATATCGATGGCATGAATCAAGCTGTGGCGACCGCCACCGAGGAGCAGTCCTCTGTCATTGAGTCTCTCAACGTTGATATCGCGCAGATCAATAGCCTGAACACAGAAAACGTGAAAAACCTCCAGTCAACCCTGAGCGCCTGCGAGAACCTGCAATCGCAGATCGAGCGGCTCAGGGGTCTGGTTACTTCATTCCGGACGTGACGCCCGGATGTGAATGGCCCGCCCGTGACGCACTGCTGGCATGAGAGACTTAAAAGCTGCGCTGCCTCAGTTCGTCGCTCACGAACGATATGAACTCGCGAACTCTCGCGGTATGCCGCAGGTCGCGATGTGTAAGGATCCAGAGGCCAGTTGTGAACGGATCCAGCGCATCCGATTTGAGCCTGACAAGGCCTGGCGTGTTATCTCCCAGATAGCGGGGTAGAGGGGCAATTCCCATCCCTGCTAGCGCGGCCTGGCGCAACGAGATCAACGAGTCAGCCTTGAAGATGATTGAACTGGCTGGGATTGTTGATTGAATCCATTTCGTGACAGCCATCTGGCTGAAAGTCAGGTCAGGTGAGATCCACTTGGTGAAGGTCAAGGGGTCGTCACCCTCTAGCAACTCTGCCATTTCAATAGATGCGTACAGGGCGAATCGGACATCGGAGAGGCGCCTGCCAATCAGGGATTCAGTGGGGTTATCTCCAGTCCGGATAGCCACATCTGCATGTCGCTGCGCCAAGTCAGTGACAAAAGGCCCAGTTGACAATTCAACTACGATTTTCTCATGTTGCTTGCTAAATTTCTCAAGAATCTGAGGAAGGATCGAGCCCATAATCGTATCGCAGGTGGTGATTCGAAGTATCCCCTCCAGCTTGAGGTCTTTTCCTTCAAGTCGAAGCGATAGGTCGCTTACGGCTCCTCTCATTATTTCAGCAGTCCGCAGCAGTTCCTCACCGGCTTCAGTCAGCGTATAGCCTGTGGCAAGCCGATTGAAAATTCGTAACCCATGTGCCTGCTCAAATGTATTCACTCGCCGTAGGACGGTGGTGTGATTTACATTGAGGTGCCTGGCTGCTGCTGCAAACGATGCATGTTCAGCTACTGCGAGGATTAACCGTAGATCATCCCAGTCCCAGTTGTGCATTCTTGCAGTCCTGTTTGGTGAAAAAGCAGATTGTTTGGAATTCAAGTAACCACCAGAATTAGTCGTAAGCAGGGCAAACGGCACTGCATAGATGAAGGAGCTGACATGACTAATTTTAACCCTGCGTACTTCGGTCGCTTATTTCTTCGACTCACTGCAGGTGTCGCACTAATCACGCACTCGCTTTATCTCAAGGTGTTTGTATTCACGATGGCAGGGACGGTCGCATTTTTCGAGTCTATCGGACTTCCCGGGTTCTTGGCTTGGGTAACGCTCTTGGTGGAGATTGTCACGGGGGGCATGCTTATCTTGAGACTAAAACCCCATATTGCAGCAACTGCTGCAGTTCCTATCTTACTAGGCGCAACCTGGGCGCATTCGGGCAATGGCTGGTTATTCAGCAACACCGGAGGCGGTTGGGAATATCCATTGTTCTGGACAATGGCGTTGGTATCGATTGCGCTGACTGAGTGGCAGTCCAGTACGGCACTTGCGGTTGCTGAGCCTCAACCATGTGCAATGCCAAAAAGCTAAACCTCTACTGCCAAGCCGGGGAAAATTCGAGCTTGAGTTACTGTATGTGCTGGTGACCGAAAAAGTCAATATGATGACCTTTGCATACGTCCGTCTCGGACGATCGGCTAAGAAGCATCAGGCTGCTATCGGTGAAATCCCCGAGCCACTGCCCCGGCTCACTGATTCTTTCAATGATCCGGGGCTGCGCTTTACAAGCGCCTTGAACGCAGCGGTTTAGGCTCAGCCCATCCCACAATCCATTGGGCTAGAGATTCTTGGCTGCTTCGAGCATGGCATCTCCGATGTTATGCTCTCCAAGCTCCTTGAGGGCCGTGCCCGCACCGACCATGTCTTTCGCCCCATCATCCTGACTTAATTTGAACTTCCCGACAAGATCAGTTATTTCAATCTCAATTAGAAAAATTCTATCAAGGAGTTCGCTGATATATTCTTTAGGGGCGTCAGATATTTTCCAAGGCCTTTCCATTGAGGCCTCATGACGCTTGGTCAGCTTGGCGACCAGTTTGCGGACGTGGGCCTCATCGTGGATAAGCGTGATGCGTCCCTTTGCATGGACGACCTTGTAGTTCCAGGTCGGTACTTGTCTCTCTGTGTCTTTTTTGCTCGGTAGCCAGGTAGGTGAAATGTAAGCACTGCCTGCCTGGAATACCACCAGTACCTCATCCAGGTTCTTTACTTCGTTGAGTAGGGGGTTGTTTTTTGAAACATGGGCACTGAGCACCCCCAGTGCACCAATATTTGGTTCAAGCTCGAAAGGAAGATGGTTGGCATCGAGTCCAGCTGGCCCATGGGTTACCAACGTGCCAAATGGATTATCCATTATTATGGTGTGTAACGCTTCCCTTTGATGTTCACTGAAATATGTCGGTAAGTACATGTCTAGTCCCTGCCTGAAGGGTTTGTTTCTTCACGATCGCCCTATCGCTATTTGATCTCGGAAATGAAACGCGGCAAGCCTTATAAAAATTAAGGCTGAATCATATTTACTGCTTCAAGAACGTCGTGAAGTGATCCTGCCAGCCTTCACTTGCTGCAAAGGGTAGTAGGCCGCTGACCATCCCACGATGCAGCAGTCCATGCGAGAGGACATGGCTCAACATTTCTGACTTTTTCATATTCCCTGGCTTCCCATCTGCAAATACGAAGTTCAGCCTTTCTTCAAGCTCTGCCTCCGTCACAGATTTTGTGTAGTTAACAAACCAATTGTTCGTTTTAGAAAACTTTAACGATAGGTCAGATAAATGTTGCGGTTCGGTTGTAGTGGTTGAGCTGCAGGGCATGGGGTCACCCAACAACCTCCCCTTAAACAGGTTGTCCACGATGTTGATGTGAGCGAGATGCCATAAAGCTTCTGTCAGATGCGGCGCAGTGAACGTGCTAGGAGACTCTGTGAGGATTTTGAACAGCTCGGCTTCAGACCAAGCTTTGTACTGAAACATCGAGTGAAAAACGTCTTTGGCAGTCATTTTTTCTCCTTCGCCCATGTGGGACTGGGTTGGCTTTGCCTTCCTGGCAAAGGGCGGTTGGTGTGGCGACGGTCAGTATATTGACTTTTTCGGTCGATGGCACGAAGCTGTGAGCATGCCTGCCGACCAGAGCAGATAGCCGAGATCTTGGATCCTCCACCCTGGTGGGCCAACGGATGAGCCCTGGCCCTGATGCCGGGTTTGGCTCGGCTGAGCTTAAGAGGCTTGGCCAGGGCAGCTAAGTAATAATTTTATGTGAGTGATTGCTTTACGCGATCCGGAGGTAGCGATGAAACGCACTTTGGACAAAGTCGATGAAAGGATCATCGAAGAACTAACTAGGAATTCGCGTTTAGCTCACAACGATATTGCGCTGAAAGTTAATCTTTCTAGAAACGCTGTTCGGCTCAGGATTGAGCGCTTGGAGCGAGACGGGTATATCAAAGGATATACGATTGTGAAGGGGGCTGCGTCTTCAGACCATCCTCCGATACGAGCACTGGTTTTTGTGTACAGGCACGATCGCATGAGGGGTGCGGACGTGGTGCGCTCTGTCGCTGCGATTCCTGAGGTGATCGCTTGCAATGTAATGAGTGGTGATCTTGATATCGTTCTGACCGTTGAGGCGAGTTCTCCGGACAGAATTAATAAGGTCTGGACTGATATTTCCAGTCTGCCTGGGGTTGTGAATACGGTGACTTCTTTTGTGCTGTCTCATACAAAGTAGTGCACAAGCAAAGCGACATGCTGTGCGAGCATTTTGCTAGCAAGATCTGTCTGTTTGGCATATTCGGTTAAGCAGGGTTGCAGCTTACGATTTCCTCCAGTGGTAAACAACAAAATGAGGCCGTTGCTGTGACTGAATACAAAATTGCTTTGCTGGGTTTCGGCGGTGTTAACCGCGCTCTGGCCCAATTGGTTGCCGAGAAGAATGAACTGTGGGCTGCCGAGCTTGGCTTTACGCTGAAAATCGTTGGCGTTAGCGACATTTTCTTGGGTTCGGTGATCGGTAAGGACGGCCTGGATCCTAAGAAATTGGTAGCTGTGCCTGCAGCCAAAGGTGCCTTCGCAGCCCTGGAGAATGGTAGCGCCGAGCCGGCCAATGAGACGGTCATTCGTTTTTCCGGTGCAGATATCGTTGCTGAAGCCACCTTCACCAATCCGGTCGATGGTGAGCCAGCAACCACGTTCTGCCGCTGGGCTCTGGAAAAGGGCATTAGCGTTGTGACTACAAACAAAGGCCCAGTGGCTCTCCACTCGGCTGCGCTGAAGAAGCTGGCTGCGACGAATGGTGCAGCCTTTGAGTTTGAAGGTGCCGTGATGAGCGGTACTCCGGTGATCCGTCTGGCGCAAGAAACATTGGCCGGTTCGGAAATCACTGGTTTCAAGGGCATTCTGAACGGAACTTCCAATTTCATTCTCAGCAGCATGCAAGCCGGTCTCAACTTCGGTGACGCATTGTCGGAGGCTCAGGAGCTGGGCTATGCCGAAGCAGATCCAACTGCTGACGTTGAAGGTCATGATGTACGTCTGAAGGTGGTGATCCTGGCAAATGAACTGCTGGGTGCGAAGCTGACTCCGAACGATGTGTGCTGTGAAGGCATCTCGAACATCACTGCACAAGATATTCAGAATGCCGCTCAAAATAACTCGCGCTGGAAGCTCATTGGCAGTGCACAGCGCACCCCGGCTGGTACTGTGACTGCTTCGGTTAGCCCGCAACTTCTTCCGAACTCTGATGCATTGGCCGGGGTAAGTGGCGCAACGAATGCTGTCAGCTTTGAAACCAACCTCCTGGGCCCGGTCACTGTTGTAGGTGCTGGTGCTGGCCGTATTGAAACTGCCTACGCACTGCTGTCCGACATCATCAGCATCCACAAGAACAAAACCAAACAGGCGATCTGAATATGAACAGCTTGAGTCTGGCTCTGTCCACAGATTACGAAGAGATCACAGTATTCAACCCGTTTGATGGTTCTGTGATTGGTGAGGTGGCCAAGGTTCCCGCAACTTCTGCTCACTTGGTGATCGAAGCTGCCAAGCACGGTGCTGTGACCGCTCGCAACCTTTCTCGTGCTGAGCGTTCTCGTATTCTGGAGCACACAGCTGCACTGGTGGAGAAGGACAAGGATGATTTCGCGAAACTCATTTCAGCGGAGTCTGGTAAAACAATTCGCCAAGCACGCAAGGAAGTCCTTCGTTGTGTAAACACGCTCAAGCTTTCGGCTGAAGAGGCCAAGCGTAACGCAGGCGAGGTGATTCCATTCGACTCCTATGTTGGTTCTGAATCTCGCCAAGGGTGGTTCACTCGCGAGCCTTTGGGCGTGATCTTGGCTATCACCCCCTATAACGACCCGCTGAACCTGGTTGCTCATAAGCTGGGCCCGGCTATCGCCGGCGGCAACTCGGTGGTGCTGAAGCCTTCCGAGCTCGCTCCGCTGTCCGCCGTCAAGCTGGTGACCTACCTGAACAAGGCTGGGTTGCCTACTGAAGTTGTTTCGGTGGCTACCGGTGATGCTGAGCTGGGTAAGGCGTTGGTTGCTCACCGCGCTGTGCGGATGATCTCCTTCACAGGTGGCTTTGCTACAGGCGAGCAGATTACCAAGACTGCAGGGCTCAAGAAGATGGCAATGGATCTTGGCGGTAATGCGCCAGTAATCGTCATGGCCGACTGCGAGCTTGAGTCGACCGTTGAGTCGTGCGTTTCTGGCGCGTACTGGGCAGCAGGGCAGAATTGCATCGGTACCCAACGCATCCTGATCGACAGCAAGATCTACCAGATCTTCAAGGAGAAGTTCGTCGAGCAGTCCCGCGCTTTGGTAGTGGGTAATCAGGCAGACGAGGCGACGGACGTCGGCCCGATGATCTCTGAGGCAGCGGCCAAACGTGCACAAGACTCCGTACAGGAAGCTGTCAGCAAGGGTGCCAAAGTTCTGCTTGGTAACAAGCGGGAGGGCACTCTGTTCTATCCAACCGTCCTGGAAGACGTGAGCTTTGAGTGCAAGGTCTGGCAGGAAGAGGTGTTCAGCCCCATCGTCATCTTGCAGGAGGTCAGCACGCTTGAAGATGCGCTGGCGCTTGCCAATGAGCCAGAGTACAGCCTGCACGCTGGCATCTTCACCAGCAATCTGAACACCGCTATGAAGGCAGCAAAGCTGCTTGAGGCGGGTGGTGTGATGATCAACGACTCGTCTGACTACCGTTTCGATGCGATGCCATTCGGTGGCTTCAAGTACGGCAGCATGGGGCGTGAGGGTGTGCGCTTCGCCTACGAAGATATGACCCAGCCTAAGGTCATTTGCTTGAACGGGCCCAGTGAATAACGTCTGAAGCCAATTCAGGGGCCGGTTTTCGTCAGGTAGTAAAGGAGGGGCATCCGTGCCCCTTTATTTAAGATCAGGGGAGCGATAATGAGCAACCTTATTCAACGATACCCTAGCCAGGCACCACTCCCTCTTTCCAGAGCTGTGAAGGCGGGTGGTTTTCTATTCCTTTCAGGGCAGATTCCCGTTAGCGCATCCGGTGAAATCATCAAGGGTGACATCAGGGCTCAGACCAAAGCAGTCTGCCTGCGCATTGGTGAAACCTTGGCCGCTACTGGGGCCAGTTTTGACCAAGTCGTCAAAGCAACAGTATGGCTATCAGATCTGAGTCATTTTGATGGCTTGAATGAAGTCTACAAAGAATTCTTCGGCACAAATCTGCCTGCGCGCTCGACAGTCGTTTCTGAACTGGTACTGGGTGTGGATGTGGAGATAGAAGTTCAAGCTTTTATTGGCGGTTCTCACTAACTATCCGTGCGTTTATAAATTTTCTACTCGCCCCATCCTGGTCTACCTGGCTTGGAGTGTGCGAGGTGATAGTTTTTCGATGTGAATATGCTGCGTATGTAAGGTGTGTATGTCTTGCACCTTGCCGTAATACAATAACAAGGTGTTGGCGTATGAGCTTTAAAGAGAGTGTAACTGCTGGCCCAGCTACTGAGCGTGCAAGCAGGGTTAAGTATGTTGGTGCGGAGGACGTCGGTTACAAAAAGACGTTGCGAGCTCGTCAAATACAGATGATTGCGATTGGCGGGGCGGTTGGCAGCGGTTTGTTCTTGGGTGCAGGTGCTCGACTTTCTGAGGCCGGCCCGTCACTTGTTTTTGCATTTGCTGTGTGCGGTGTCTTTGCGTGGTTCATCATTCGCGCTCTCGGTGAGTTGGTTCTCCACAGGCCGTCCACCGGGTCATTTGTGTCTTATGCCCGAGAGTTCTATGGTGAAAAACTGGCTTATGCAGCGGGTTGGATGTATTGGACAAACTGGGTAACGGTTGCGATTGCTGAACTCACTGCGACCGCGCTTTACCTGAATTTCTTCAAGGCGTATGTTCCATTCCTCGGAGACGTCCCACAATGGGCCTCCGCACTGGGTGTGCTAGCGATTATTACTGGTATTAACCTGGTATCTGTAAAAATTTTTGGCGAGCTGGAATTCTGGTTTGCCTTTTTTAAAGTAGCAGCCCTGGTTACATTCCTCTGCGTGGGTGTGTACATGGTTATCTTTGGTACACCCATCGACGGCCATGTTCCTGGGTTCCAGTTGATTTCTGATCATGGGGGGTGGTTCCCTTATGGTGTGATGCCGGCTGTAATTTTGATACAGGGTGTGGTATTCGCTTACGGTAGTATTGAACTTGTTGGCACAGCCGCAGGGGAGGCCAAAGATGTTGAAAAGGTCATGCCTAAAGCCATTCGAGCAGTTGTCTTCCGTATTGTTGTTTTCTATGTTGGCACTATATTGCTGCTTTCGCTGCTTATGCCGAGCTCCTCTTATATCCCAGGAGTGAGTCCATTGGTGACCTTCTTCGGTGCCATTGGGGTGCGCGGTGCTGATGCAATCATGAACATGGTGTTGTTCACTGCTGCCATTTCATCCCTCAATGCCGGGATTTACACCACCGGACGTATTCTCCGCTCCCTTGCTGTAACAGGATCCGCGCCGCCATTCCTTGTGAAAATGAACAGCAATGGGGTGCCGTTTGCAGGGATTATGTTCACGACAATTGCTTCCCTGGTTGGCGTTGCAATGAATGCATTTCTGCCCGGTCAAGCTTTTGAAATTGCCATGTCGTTGACGGCCATTTTGATGCTTGGTGCTTGGGGAGTGATTATTCTCTGCCAGCTCAAACTCTTCAAGCTATCCCAGCAAGGCCTTATTGAGCGGCCTAAATTCAGGATGTTGTTCGCGCCTTATAGCGGTTACGCAACGCTGGCATTCTTCGTTTTGGTCTTCATTCTGATTGCTTGCGACTACCCAGTAGGTACGTACTCCGCTGCGTCTATCCCCTTCTACGCAGCGGTTCTTGTGATTGGTTGGTATGTGGTTCGAGGTCGAGTTTACGGAATCGCAAACGGAAAATTGAAGTTTGATGAAAATCAGGAGTTGGTTTTAACCACAGCTGCTGAAGCAAACGAAGAGTTGGCTGTTAAGCCCACATTAAAAGAAGCTCAATAAGCAAGAGGGTATTAAGATGCGTCCTGATAAAGAAAACTTGGCCACGTTGGGCGTTAGCAGCCAGGCAGTTCATGGTGGCAACGTTATGGACGTCACCACCGGCGCCGTGCGCACCCCGCTGGTCATGGCAAACTCTTATCGTCTTCCTGATGACCCGGAAGACATGGACTGGTCGAGCCCAGATGGGTTGGTCTACACCCGTAACGCGGGCCACAACCAAGTGTGCCTGGAGAAGAAACTAGCAGCTATTGAGGGAGGTGAGGCTGCAGCCGCATTTGCGACTGGCGTTGCTGCACTGCACTCGGTGTTTTTCACTTTTCTGAAAAGTGGAGACCACATTGTCGTCGGCGACGTGACCTACGAAGCGGTGTGGCGTCTGTTCGCAGAGCTGCTTCCTGAGCGCTATGGCATTCAAGCGACCTTCGTCAACATGGGGGATTTGGACGCAGTGCGTAAGGCAATGAAGCCTAACACCAAGCTGATCCATACTGAGTCCATCGGGAACCCGACCACTAAGGTCGCTGATATCGAAGGCTTGGCAGAAATTGCCAAAGCGCATGGTGCTCTTCTGTCGGTCGACGCAACCTTCACACCGCCGCCGTTCTTCCGCGCCTTGAGCAAAGGGGCTGATCTGGTCGTTCACTCCCTTACCAAGTACATCAATGGTCATGGTGACGCCATGGGTGGTGTTGTGATTGGCAGCAAAGAATTGATCGGGAAGATCAAGCATGACGCCTTGGTTGACCTGGGTGCTGTCATTTCTCCATTCAATGCCTGGCTGATAATGCGTGGTTCAGTAACCTTGCCCCTGCGCATCCGTCAGCATCTCGCGACGGCTGAGAAGGTGGCTGCGTTCCTGGATTCCGATGAACGCATTGCCTACGTTTACTACCCGGGCCTACCGTCCCATCCTCAGCACGAGCTGGCCCGTCGTCAGTTCGAAGGCAAAGGGTTTGGCGGTGTCATGGCGTTTGCTGTGAAAGGCAACTCTGACAAGCAGAACCGCTTTGTTGCGAAACTGAGGGTTATTACTTCAGCCGTTTCCATCGGTCACGACGAATCGCTCATCGTTCACGTGGGCCCTGAGGCCCGCGGCGGCTCTGAGCACTATCCAAAAGAGTTCCTTGAGTATGGTCACCTGCGTCTTTCGATTGGTCTCGAAGATGCTGACGACCTGATCAAGGACATTTCGGCGGCCCTAGACGAGACCTTCAGTAACTGAAATTCATTCGGGAGACCTCATGCAACCTCCCGAATCCCTGATCTTCGTAGGTAACCCTCTTTGCCTCCCTATCCGGGAGGCTTTTTTTTACTTAAGGAACCTTACTGATGAAGCTCGGCTACGGTCATGGCGAAAATGACTGTCTTTTTTCCATTGTTGATGTACCGGTGGGGGACGTCTGTTTTCGCAACTGCTGAACACCCCTGTTCAATGATGAGCGTTGTCTCGCTGATCTCCAGGGTCAACGTACCTTGTTCAACATGAAACAGCTCGAAGGTGCCTGTGGGATGGCCACTGGACTCGAAAAACTCACCAGGTTTGATTTCCCACTTCCACAGCTCAATCATGTTAGGCCCGCTTGTGCCTGCGAGTAAGCGAGCTGTGCCACCTTCGGGCCCATTCCAGAGCGTCGGAATCTCCTGCGCGTCAATTAGGCGGGCAGTGGGGGTGCTCGCCACATTCACGACGTCAGCGACGGACAACCCAAGGGCTGCGGAGATCTTGCACAGGATGCCGATACTTGGATTCGCTTTGCAGTTTTCAATCTCTACTACCATTCCCTTGCTGACGCCAGAGCGACGGGCAAGCTCATCAAGAGAGATTTTCTGCTGCTTGCGTACCTCCCTAAGCCGCTTGGCCACTGCCTCGCTGACCTGTTGGACATGGATTTCCGGGTCGGTCGATATATTGACTTTTTTGGTCATCGGTCAGTAAAATGCTCTAAATTGGTCAGTTTAGGAGATTCTCTGATGCTTTCTGTACATCCGTCAATTGACCCAAGGATTGCTGAGCTCACTCCAGGCTTTCGAGCCGTCAGCGTTGTCGTAGAAGCGGCTCCTATCGTCAATCCTGGTGTAGCCGCTGAAGCGATGGAGCGTGCGTATCAGGTTGTTGAGGCAGGCACTGCACATTGGGCTGATGCTCACCTCGCTGCTTGGGGGGACGCGTTCCGTAAGTTTGGTGTGAAGCCGCAGCGTACCCCGTGCTCTGCCGAGGCGCTCCTAAAGCGGGTCAAAAAAGATGGGAAGCTTCCAACAATTGATCCGGTTGTCGACCTTTACAATGCCATCAGCATTCAATATGCCATTCCAGTGGGTGGCGAGAATTTTGCCGCCTACGTTGGCATGCCCCGCTTGACCTTCGCTGATGGCAGTGAAGAGTTTGACACGATGAAAAGTGGCGAGCCTGCGAATGAACCACCTGATGCTGGTGAGGTCATTTGGCGCGATGATCGGGGTGTCACCTGCCGTCGTTGGAACTGGCGTCAAGGTGTCCGAACCCGTCTGGATGCCGAGGCGAAGCAGATGTGGTTTATTCTCGAAAGTTTGCCTGAAATGCCAATTGAGGCACTGAATGCAGCAGCAGATGATCTTATCACCGGCTTGTCGAAAATGATGCCGGGCGCTGTAATTACTAGTGAGCTCATCGAAGCTTGAGTTAGCTTCAGAGTTCTGTTGCCCAGGGGACGACCCCTTGAATTTGGGTTAATCTTGCCGGGACGACCCGGCTTCTTAATGGAGCCGTCGATGGCTTGGGTTAGTTTGATAATTGCAGGGATTCTCGAGGTTGTTTGGGCCTTTTCGATGAAGCAATCAGAAGGCTTCACAAGGATCGGAGCTTCAGTTGTAACTATCATTACAGTTGTTGCAAGCTTTGTTTTGCTTTCCTATTCGATGAAGAGTTTGCCATTAGGTACGGCCTATACTATCTGGACAGGGATAGGCGCTGTTGGCGCGTTTGCGGTAGGTATTGCATTTCTTGGCGAGCCGGCAGGCTCGCTCAGGATTCTAGCTGCCATTATGATTATAGGTGGTTTGTTGCTTATGAAGTTTTCGTCGGCAGCATGATCTTGATTAATTACAAAAGGCCGCCATTGAGCGGCCTTTTGTGCATTCCCAAACGAGCATGCTTTTCGATTTGCATGGTTCGCGAGCAAAATGTGGTTGTTGGTGTTTTGCCATGTAATGCGATTTGTTCTATTCAGCTGCGAATTCTTCATGCATAAGGTGGTATTAGGGCTGCTTGAGAAATTCTCTTGCAACACAGAATGGTCGCTTGATTATTATTTGGAGTAAATATGGACTACGTAAGCACTCGTGGTTCTGCTGAGCCTGCCAATTTTCGTAGCGTTGTTCTCTCAGGCATGGCATCTGATGGAGGGCTCTACGTGCCGGAGAGCCTCCCACACTTCGATAGTGAAGCCATTGCCAGTTGGTCATGGCTTCCCTTTGATGAGCTCGCGTTTCGTGTAATTTCCCCATTTGTTGGCGGTGAAATTGAAAGCTCTGCCTTGAGGTCGATATTGAAAGACTGCTACCAATGCTTTGACCACCGAGCGGTAGCTCCTCTTCAACAGATTGGCCCAAATGAATGGGTTCTGCAGCTGCACCATGGGCCCACGCAGGCTTCCAAGGATTTTGCAGCCCAACTCCAATCTCGGCTTGTTACATATTTTCTGACCCCACCCAGGCAAGCAGTCGTTATTGGGGCGACCAATGGTGATACAGGGCTTGCAGCTGTCGAAGCCTTCAAAGATGTGCCCAATGTAAAGGTGTTGGCCCTATATCCCCAGGACGGTGTGCCTGCCGATCGGTTGGCCGGTTTGATGGGATCCAGCTCAGATCATGTTCGGTTGATCGAGGTTAGCGGTAGCTTCGATGATTGCCAGACACTGGTTTCCAAAGTGCTCAGAGCCTGGCCGGTGAAAGATGTCCTTCCAATCAGTTTCAACTCTACGAATTGGGTGGGCGTCTTGGCTCAGATCGTCTTCTTTTTCCACAGTGCTTTGCAGCTTGGTGGAGGCGTGCGACCTGTTGGTTTCAGCATACCGGGTGCGAGCTTCGCCGAGATCTATGCTTGCTTCATTGCCCAAAAAATGGGGCTGGCAATCAATCAGGTCATTGTGTCGACTAACACCAATGACTCCCTGCATCGCTTCATCAATCAGAACAGCTACTCTACCCGAGAGGTCAGCCATTCGCTGTCCCCCTCAATGGACTTTTCACTCTTTTCAAACCTCGAGCGCTTTATCTGGGAACTCTATGATCATGACGGCAGTACCGTGCAGCGCCTAATGGCTGCTTTCGAGGACTCCGGTAAACTGAGCATTGGGAACAAGCAGTGGCTGCAGGCGCGTATGTTGTTTGACTCGCATGCTGTTGCTGATGAGCAAGTCAAAGCGGAGATGGTTACCTTGTACAAAGAGGCGGGAACAGCTGTCGATCCGCAGAGTGCAACGGGCGCCCTCGCAGCACGGCTGCATCGTCGGAGCATTGCGAGCCCAATGGTCACCCTGGCGCAGCTTGCTCCCAGCAAGTCTTCGCAGCTTTTGGCGGAGCTGGGCATGTGGAAAGGTGAAGTGACTGCGACGGCCAGTTTGTCTGTGGATCATCTTGTACTGAGCAAAGGAGATATCGATGGCCTTTCCAGCTTTATTCGGGACATGTAGGGATACTGTATGAAAAAACGTTAGCTCGACCCACAGGGTGCGGATCCTGGCTGAGCTCACCGCCAACGCCAAAATTGCCCATGCAGAGCTAGGTATCAAGGTTACCTTTCGCGCAACGCAGTCCTTCAGCGTATTGAACGTATGGAGCGCGATGGAGTTATTCACGGATACACAGTTAGGGTAGGGGATGAGCTTAAGCCTTCAGTAACCATGAGCGCCATCATCTCCAGCTAGGCGTTGATGGTATCAATGGTTGGCTTGGATTACGGTCGCGGCACCGGCTTCCAGCAACTGGGTTGTGGCTGACTCAGGCCCACCTGGTGTCTCCACAGGCAACTTTGCATCGGGTGCGGAACAAGACCACAGTAGAGTGTAGGCGAGGGGGAGGGACATCCATTAGATCAGCTCATGAGCGTGCCTCTGGCTATTGTCCGTGGAGGACAAACTGGGCGTTTGAAGCGAACAACCTAATGGACGAGTGACCGGATTCGAAGAAAAAGTGCGGGCAAAAAGAAGCCCGCTGCTAGGCGGGCAAGGTCTATCACACGTAGGGGGGGCTTCACAGTCTCCCAACCCCTCGTGAATATTGAGTGAAGGAAATTAGGTGACTGACGGCATCGTCAGAATGATCTTGCCGACATTCATTGATGCCTCCATTTTCCGGTGAGCATCTGCAGCTCGCGCCAAGGGGAAGGTGCTATCAACCACGGGCTCAAGACTGCCTCCTCCCTCAAAACGATCAAGCCAGTGTTCCCGGAAGCGTCTGACCATTGCATGTTTTTCAGACTGCGTGCGCGACTTCATCACTGTGCCGATGATCTGCAAGTGACGGTATAGAAGGTCTTCCAGCTTGAGGTTCACTTCACCACTTCCACCCAAGATACCGACCTGCACCAGGCGACCACCCTTGGCGAGCGACTTTATATTCCTGGTGAAGTAGGGCTCACCTACAAAATCGATGATCACATCGACACCTTGCCCGTCCGTGTGCTGCGCGACGACCTGGGCGAAATCCTGCGCTTTGTAATCGATGGTGAATTCGGCCCCTACCCGGGACAGTTTTCCAACCTCAGCGGTTGCGAACACCTTGGCACCAGCGGCGTAAGCAAGCTGCACAGCTGCCGAACCAACGCCACCAGCGGCGGCATGGATGAGTACCGACTCACCCCGTTTCAGCTTCGCCAGGTGGATCATCGCCTCGTGAGCCGTCACAAAAACTTCCGGTATCGCCGCGGCATGCACGTAGTCGAGCTCAGCAGGAATCGGCATCGCCATGCGGTAATCGATACGCGCGATTTCAGCATAGGCGCCGCCACCTACAACACCCATCACCCGATCGCCGACCTGGTAACCTGACACCTCGCTGCCAACCTCGAGCACCTCACCCGAAATTTCCAGGCCGATGATCAGCGAGTCGCCGAAGTTGGGATGCCCATAGCCACCGGTACGATGGGTCAGATCAGCTCGGTTAACGCCGGCAGCATGCACGCGAACCAGCAGGTCGGCGGGGCGGACTTCCGGCACGGGTACTTCACTCACCTGGAGCACTTCAGGGCCGCCAAAGGTTTCAAAGGTGATCGCTTTCATCGCTTCAATGGCTCCGAGTCAACGAGAGTGGATTGGGCTACGGCAGATGCAGTGATCGCAGCAGGAAAACCTGCATAGAAGGCGAGATGAGTAATGGCTCCAGCAAGCTCCTCAGGCGTAACGCCGTTGACAACAGCGCGCCGCAGATGGGCCGGCAACTCATCGGAGTGACCGCCAGCAATCAACACGGCGATGGTGATGAGGCTCCGGTCGCGTGGTGACAAAGAGGGGTCGCCCCAAATTTGCGGGTAAAGCGTCGAGTCAATGAATTCCGAGAGTTTCGGCGTGAAAGCCCTGGCCGCCTCACGAGGGCTTGTAAAGTTGAGACCTGTCATGGGGGCGGCTCCTCAAACCTGGCTGATGAATTTGTTGGTGAGGTAGTGTTCGATACCCTCGATGCCGCCTTCCGAACCGTGACCGCTTTCCTTGATGCCGCCAAAGGGCAGCTCTGTGGCGACTATGCGGTACTGATTGACCCCAATCATGCCGGCCTCCAGACCATCGGCAACATCGATGGCCGTCCGTGCATTGTTGGTGAAGGCATAGGCCGACAGACCATAGGGCAAGCGGTTAGCCTCGGCCAATCCATCAGCCAGGCCATCGAATGGCATTACGATAGCGATGGGGCCGAACGGCTCTTCATGCATGATTCGAGCGTCCATCGGCACGTCGGCTAACACCGTTGGAGCGAAGAAGAAGCCCGGGCCAGGCAACGCCTCACCGCCGGCCAACACCTGAGCCCCCTTGGCCACGGCATCAGCCACCAGTTCCTCCATCTTGTTCAGTTGTCGCAGGTTGGCGAGTGGCCCGACCTGCGTATGAGGGTGCATACCGTTGCCGACCCGCAGTGCTTTGGTAGCAGCCACGAACTGGTCGACGAATTGCGGGTAAACACCCCGCTGAATCAGGAAACGTGTTGAAGAAATGCAGACCTGGCCGGTACCGCGGAAGCGGTTGGCGACGCCCTCCACAGCGGCGCGCTCCACGTCGGCATCATCGAACACCAGCACCGGGCCATGACCACCCAGCTCGAGCGTGATTGGCTTTACGCCTTCGGCTGCGCGACTCGACAACAGACGGCCAATGGGCACAGAGCCGGTGAAGGTCACTTTGCGAATGATCGGCGAGGCGATCAGTTGGCTGGAGACCTCATCAGGCACACCAAACACGACCTGCAACACACCTTTGGGCAATCCGGCGTCATCCAAGGCACGAGCAAGGGCGAGGGCAGTGGAGGGGCTTTCCTCACCAGGCTTGAGAATGACGCTGCAGCCGGCCGCCAGCGCTGCAGACAATTTGCGTGCTGGCGTGATTGCCGGGAAATTCCAAGGAGTGAACGCGGCAACGGGGCCTATTGGCTGGCGCTTGACCAGTTGCAGCACACCGGGGCGGTTGGCCGGCACCACACGACCATCGATGCGCCGGGCGCTTTCGGCGAACCACTCGAAATATTCCGCCGCCCGGGTAACCTCGTCCATGGCCTCGCCAATCGGCTTGCCTTCTTCCAGCGTCATCTGCGCGGCGATGTGTGCCGCACGATCCAGGATCAGGTCGGCAGCGCGTTTGAGAACCCGGGCACGCTCAGCTGGAACCGTGTTGCGCCATTGTTCAAACGCGAGCTTTGCCGTCTCGAGGGCCAGGTCAAGCTCGTCAGCAGTAGCCAGCGGCACCTGACCAATGATTTCTTCAGTTGCGGGGTTTCTGACGGTCGCAGTTTTACGGCCGTCTGCGTCGATCCATTTGCCGCCGATGAAAAGGTAGAGCGAGTCATAGGGTGTGTTCATGGCTGTGACCTTCATAGGGTTCTCTGGTTGGCCTGCACTGGAAGCTACGCAGGGCTTGGAAGACGGTGGCTGGCGCCGGCCCGTGGAATCGAGTCTATGGAGGTCGCCGGGATGGATTTAGCCCAGCTGAAGGGAATGATTGTTGGGCAGAACGGTAAAATCGCTTTCAAAAGCGCACCGCTTTGCACACAGTGAAGGTGAATGAGCCGGCACAAGGGAAGAGGGCGATGGACAAGTTTTCTAATATGTCGGTGTTCGTGAAGGTCGTTGAGATGGGTAGCTTCACGGCAGTGGCCAATCACCTCGATTCCACGGTTGGGAATGTGTCGAGGGCGGTGTCGGCGCTCGAGCAGATGCTCGATACGCGCCTGCTGCAGCGTTCCACTCGGCGCTTGTCAGTCACCGATGCGGGCAGACGATTCTATGAGCGCTGTACCATCATCCTGGCCGATCTGGAAAACGCTGAAGCAGAAGCAAGCAACGCATTGCTCCAACCACGAGGCACTCTCCGCGTCCATTGTGTGCCTGGGCTTGCTCGACACCTTGTTACTGAGGCCGTATTGGAGTACCGCAGGGCGTTTGGTGACGTAACGGTCGACTTGATGCTCTCGCAGCGCATGCCGAATCTGCTGGAAGACCAGTTGGACGTATCGATTCAGATCGCCAGGGTGCTGCCAGACTCAAGCTATGTCAGCCAAAAAATAGGAGTCAGCCACTGCGTGTTGGTGGCATCGCCCGATTACCTAGCGAACCATGGAGCACCCGAGACACCTGCAGGTCTCGTTGATCATCAATGTCTCTTGCTGGGTACCGTGGATTACGCGAGAGATGAGTGGCAGCTCAAGAGTCGAATGGGCGATGCAACGTTCATCCCCAGCGGGCCAGGCTTCAGTGTGAATGACATGGAGGCCATGTCTGTGGCGGTCGGAAGTGGTGCGGGTATCGGCTTACTCGCTGGCTTCGCAGCCATCGACGATTTACGTTCCGGGAAACTGGTACGTGTGCTACCTGATTATTTCACTGAGGAACGGAATGTGTACGCGGTGTACTCGTCGCGGCAGTTCATCGATGCCAAGATCACCCGGTTCATTGAGGCCTTGAAGGACAAGGTCGGGAGCCGGCTGGCGGTGATTGCCGAGGAGCTCATCAAGATTTGACGTTGGGGGGCGCTGCCACTTAGATTAGGTGAAACGATAGGTGCAGATTGGGATCAGGCCTCGCCTAAGTTTCTCCCGTGTCGCAGCGGTTTTCGAAGTCACCTCGTTTTTCAAGCCTTACGAAGGCACAAAAACCTCGTCCCCTTAGATCATTGGCTGACTCAGGGGCTTCGACACAAGCTCAGTGACGAGTATGCCAAACAAGGCGGAGAGACTCTCCTGGATCACCGCTGCCATGGCCTTCTCGGCGGTACGTCGCGGTTCAAGAAAGCCAGGAAAGTAGCTGCCTTGGCGTAGCTTCGGAATCTTCAGGTCAACGTCGCCGGCTCGGGTTTGCCAGAGACGATCACTGTAGCCGTTACGGCTGTTCGCTCGGTCTGGGCTTTTGACATCGAAGCCCGCGCCGCACAGGCCTTCGACATCAACCTCCATCATGTGCAGGGCAATGAACTGGTTCATTTGCTTGAGCAGATCAGCATCTGTCCCTTTCTCAACCAACTCGGTCAATGCGATAGTGGGCTTGGTCATCGTGGTTTCTCTGGTGAATGTTAAGTCCGCAAACTCAACGTTAACCAAGAACCACGATGACCATCCTCTTTCGCCCGCAGCGCGCCTTCGGCTGGTTCAGTTACACCACTTCCCGGGATACGATCCGAAATATCCGTATCCAAGCACTGCGTTCAAAATAGAACCGTCCTCAGGCCATCTTTCAAGGGCCAACTCAGTTCTCGAAAACTGGGTACGACGCTTTATCGATCGCGGCCATCGCATCTTCGCGCGACAGAATTCCAGACTCGTCCAGGATGGTAAGCAAGGAGCGGCCTTCAGCAACGGATTGACGGGCCAGCTTGCTGACCTGCGCATAGCCAAGCGTCGGAACCAGTGCGGTAGCGACAGCCATGGATTCGGTGAGGTGCTGCTTGTTGCGCGCCTTATCAGCAGTGATGCCCTTCACGCACTTTTCGCGGAAACGCTGGATGCCTTCCTTGAGCAGAGTGATGCTGTCAAAGACGCGGGAGGCTACCACAGGCTCGAAGTGGTTAATTTCAAGCTCGCCGTACTGAACAGCTTGTGCGACTGCCGTATCGTTACCGATCACGGCGAAGCTCAGTTGGATCATCGACATTGGGAGAACAGGGTTAACCTTACCTGGCATGATCGAAGAGCCTGCCTGGGCTTCAGGCAGCTTTAGCTCACCCAAGCCGGCGACTGGGCCAGAGGACAGCTTGGTCAGGTCAACGGCAATTTTTGCCAAGGATGCCGAGCAGGTACGTAGCTCGCCAGAAATCCGGGAGAACACATCCATGTTCTGCATAGCATCGAACGGATTAGAGGGCGCCAGATACTCGACGCCGGTGATCATCTTCAGGTGCTTGAATGCATGGGCGCGGTAAGCTGGCGGTGCGCCAAAACCGGTGCCGATCGCGGTACCGCCCAGAGGCAGTGTGAGAAGCTTTTCACGCACCGCAGCCAGTTCTGCCGCCAGTCGGTGAGCGAGGGAGGCGTAGCCGGAGAAGAGTTGGCCCAGACGCATCGGCTGGGCATCCTGCAGGCAGGTGCGGCCTAGGTGCAAAATGTCAGCGAATTCATGGGCCTTTTGGTCGAATTGGCGAGCCAGTTCTTCAACCTCTCTGATCAGCGGGCCCATCATCGCGTACGTAGCAACTTTCATCGCTGTTGGATAAACGTCATTGGTGGACTGCGAGATATTGACATGGTCGTTGGGGTGAACAACCTCGTAGCTGCCAGCAGCGCTACCCAGTACCTGTTGAGCACGGTTAGCGATGACTTCGTTGAAATTCATGTTTGTGGAAGTGCCGCCCGAGCCCTCGAGCAAATCGACAATCAGAGAGTCGTCGCACACGCCGCTTTGGACGTCTCGGCACGCCTGGACGATCGCATCACATACTTTCTTGTCCAGCACACCGCAATCGAGGTTGGCCAGGGCGGCAGCCCGTTTGCACTGGGCGAACGCGTTACGGAATTCAGGGTAATGGGCAACCGACAGAGGCGATACGCTGAGGTTTTCGAAGCCCCTCACGGTGTTGACACCGTACAGTTTGCCTGCAGGAATTTGAACTTCCCCGACGTAATCCTGTTCGGTTCTGGCGGTGTTGTTCTCAAAAGTACTCAACTGAAGTTTCTCCATCTAAATAGACTAGGGTATTGACGCCATTGCCCATGGCTTTCAGCCTGGGCAAGAAGGTATCGAGCACAACTTCACGTGCGGCTTTGCAGGCATCTTCGAAGAAAACGCTGTATTCGTCTCGCCGAGCTATCAGATACAACGAACGCTCGAGATCAAGAACGGGGTTAATATGGACATCCACCTTGTCCGCCCACGCAGCTGCTTGCATGAAGCACAACGGGCTGGTTACTGCCCATCCAATACCGTCTGCGACCATGGAGGTCACGGCATCAGCTGTATCCAGCTCGAGTCGGTTGGGGACTCGGATATTCAAACTGCGCAGGTAGCGTTCGATTTGCAGGCCCACCTGGGAGCCCCGGTTGAACCGAACTACCGGAAGTGTGTTGGCCATGGCCCGCACATCATCGAGTGTCTTTAGTCGCGACCCTGCGCCTGGCGTGGTGATGACGAAATATTTTTCAGTCAGCAGCCGGTAGCGAATGACGTCATTCGTATCCATGAGCGGATCGCTGGTGACGATCAGATCCAAATCCCGACGCATGAGCGCTTCACCTTGCTGAGGGCTCAAACCTGTCCGGATAGACAATTGAGACACTCTCTCCAGCAGGCGCTTGGTGAGCGCGGAGCCGCACGTTGATGCGAATGAATCAACCAGACCAATCCGCACATCAGGTTTGACGCCTCGCCCTGCATCGAGCACCTGAGCTTTCAAGTGCAGAAGCTCTTCACTGAGCACCGTCCCACGGTTTCTCAGCGCGACCCCAAATGATGTCAGCGTCATTGGACGGGTAGAGCGGTCGACCAAAACCACACCCAGTTCCTCCTCAAGCTGACGAATCAATTGAGAAACGCCCGATTGAGAAATACCCATTCTCTGGGCTGCGCCCGACATGCTTCCTTCCTCAGCTACAGCCAGGAATACTTGCACGGAGTGCATATCGATCATTTTTGTCGTGGGCATTGGCGCTTACTCAGAAAGTGATGGAAAGCATGATTGTCAGTCATGCTTTCCGGCACGTCATTGCTTGACGGCGGTGCCGCCTGTAGTAGCCATGGAAGAGGACTCCGCATCCTGCGGTGACATCGATGCCAGGCGCTGGCTGCTCGTCTCCGGGGCGAACAGATGGCAGAACACACCACCAATCAGCAAAACACCTACACAAACGCCCAGAGCGGTCTGAACGCCGAGGTTCTGAACAGCGATGGGGAGCAGGAAGGTTGCGAACGCGGAACCAAAGCGGCTTGCGGCCACAGCCATGCCGATACCCGAGGCGCGCAGATGAGTAGGGAACAGCTCAGGCGGGTAGACAAACTCCAAGTTCACAGCAGCCGCCAGTACGCAGGCGAAGATGCCGAAAGCGATGATCGTTCCAATAGGCCCAAACCCGCCGTAGGCCAGAGCAGCCAGGCCGACTGCACTCAGGTAGAAGGTGCCAATCAGGAAAGCACGTCGAGAAATGCGATCGATGCACAGCAGACCCAAAATCGCTCCGAGCATCAGCAGTACGTTGTAGACCAGTCCACCGACGAACTTGTCCTGTACGTTCAGCGCTTCCAGCACGCGAGGAGAGAACGTGCCTAGTGCAAAGAAGGGGATCACTTGGCAGGTGTAGAAGACGCACCCGACCAAGGTATTCTTGCGCCACCGTTTGCTGAACAGGTCAGCCAATTTGCTACCAGAGTTCGCGGCTGGGGTCATGACCTCAGGCAGAATAACGCTCGGGCCAAATTTGTTTTTTACAATCTCCTTAGCTTCAGCGATCCGCCCTTTGGCCATGAGCCAAATAGGCGACTCAGGTACGCCCATGCGCAAAGGAAGGACGAGCAGGGCAGGGATACCGCTCAGTGCGAGCATGACCCGCCATGCATCCGGGCCAGTGTCGCGGACGGCGAAACCTAAGAGATAAGCTGCCACGTAACCACCGGCCCATGCTGCAGCTAGGATACTCAACAGGCGTCCACGATACTGCCGTGGGGCGAATTCGGTAACCAGGGACTTGCTGACGACATAGTCAAAGCCAAGGATCAGGCCGAGGAGCAAGCGCAGCACAAGGAGCTGTTCAGGGGTGTTCACAAAGAACTGTGATGCGGAAATGCCGGCGAATAGCAGCATGTCCCAAGCGAAGATGGTTCGACGACCGTATTTGTCTGCAAGAGGGCCGGCAATCAAGCTGCCTAGGAACAGACCTGCGAGCGAGGCCGCACCAAGAAGCCCCATCCACAGAGCGTTGAGTTGAAGGGGGCCGGCAGCCATGCTGACCGCGATGCCTATAATCCCGAGGACGAATCCGTCGCTAAATTGACCACCAGTACCGCTGACAACCGTCCGGATATGGAATCGGCTGAGCGGTATATCCTCGAAGGAAATGGGTTTGCTCATGAGTTGACCTCGGCTTTGTTATTGAATGTTCGTTCAGCTCTTTGGCTGGGCCGGGAACCGAGTCTATGAGAGACTTTGTCAAAATACAGCAGGTGATGAGACAGTATCAACGTAGCTAATACTATGATGCATACTGGCTGATCCTGACATCCCGGAAGACTCTAAAGTTAATTTTTCGGTGCTGTCGCAAAATAAAAAACGCTAAAAATATTCAGTCTGCTCAAATTCCTAGTCCATCGGTTTGCGTCTTTGGCAGAACGATTTAGCGCGGTAAGATAAACTCATGGCCAACCAAAACTTACCTAGGCGTATGCAGCAAACTCGGTCTCTCGCAGAGCTCAACTGAGGAAATTTGTTGGGAGGCGCGGGTACTCGAATTACTCGCCGCTCTATGCCGGTTAACGAGCCTTGACGAACGAGGTTGTCCTTCGCCAGCGAGTCGTATGAGATGACCCATGAGCGGATTATCCACTTCGTGGCGGATTTCGGTCTTCAGCCTTTCCTTACAGATGCGGTGGTGGCTCAGGGAACGTTTTTCGCTGGTTTAGCTGCGATCGGTTTACTGAGTTTGCTTGGCAAATTGAGGCCTAGTCTCAGACTCTGGTGAGTGGCCGAGACCTAGGAGTATGGGCTTTTCTGGAGGAAGCGTGTCTTAATGTCTGCGAGGGGAACAGGTACCATTCATTTTAGAAATAGACCGGGTGCGCCCACACGGGGCGGGCGCACCGAAGGTACTACTGTGTATGACCCGTTTTCAAAAAATCGACAGCGGGTAAGAGGTGATGATGCGGAGTTCGTTGAGGTCGACCAACGCATTGGCGTCCGAGGATCGAGCTGTTGCATACCGTGCTTGAACGGTGAGGTTCTTGGCCGGGCCCGATTGAACAACATACTTCAAATCAATGTCTCTTTCCCAGTGCTTGACGTCTTGCCCATATCTATTTGCATAGAAGCTGTTTGCGTTAGTCCCGTCGATGTCCCAACCTCTCACGTAGCGGGCCATGAAACTTAGGCCAGGAATGCCAATTGCGGTAAAGTCGTAATCATATCTCAGTTGAGCAGACTTCTCGTTGGGGCCGTTGAAGTCAGAGTACTGGACTGAGTTGGCTAGCCATAGTCGCCCATATTGCCCAGGTGTGCCCTGATGGTCGAATGTTTCGTCACCATGAACTTGCTGGAATGCCAATCCAATACGGTGGGCGCCATATTTTATGCCGCTGGCAAGACTCCATGTGGTATTAGCAATATCGCCGGCTTTTTCGGAACCCTCACTAATAGTCCTATACAGGTTAGCTGTCGCATCCCACGTCATGCTTTCCGAGATTCGTGACGTGTATGTAGCACCTAGATAGTATTGTCGCCAGATATCCTCAAGCTCTGACCCGTATGCATATATCGAAGTGCTGCTGGAAGGCTTGATAACGATGCCTGCATACTTAGCTGAGCGAGCATCAATCGCGTTGTTCGAATTTGTAAATGTCAAGCCAATAGAGCTGTCGTGCCCTCGGTCAACTCTTGAGCTTCCGCTTGTGAAATAACCAAGGTCAAGCATTGCCGAATCAAATTCATTGCTTTGGAGTGAGAAACCCGTGTAGCTTTGAGGCAGAAGCCGGCTATCTGAATAGTTAAATACGGGATTCTCTGGTTGAAGATTTCCGTATTTCAGCGTCGTTTTAGATATGCGCATTTTCACAGCGGCATTGACTCGCTGCTGATAGTCGTCGGGAGTTCCGTCCGCTCCTACTGGCATCAACCCCGAACCCACCCGTCCTGGGCCGCCATCAAGCTTCTGTGCTGTGTAGCTTTGCAGGTCAACACCGAAGCCGACAGTTCCTTGAGTAAAGCCAGAACGGTAGTTAAGCATAAGGGCATGCGCCCATTCTTCAGCATAGTTCTGAGTGTTTGACGGGCGATTAAGAAAATTTCTATGGAAGTAGAAGTTCCTGTACAACAAATCCATTGAAGAATCTTCGATGAAGCCTTGTGCTTGGGGTTGCGATGATTCAGTTGCAGAGGCGTAGAGCGGTGACACTGTCAGCATTGCTAGAAAAATTGAACGCTTCATATAAACCCCGACCTAATTTGGCAGATTTTGGTATGTGCCAGCTATTGTTATAAATATTGTCACAGCGGTCGGGCGAGCCCCAATTGATGGGACTCGCCTACAAAGGTTAACCCATCCAAGCGCTTACGGGGGCTTGAGTCTCATGCAATTCTCTCACTGTAATCTCCACAAGGCTCGGGCCGCTATGAGCTAAAGCTTCACGTATTGCGGCTTGTACATCTTCATCTTCTAGCACACGCCAAGCTTTGATTCCGTGGGCTTCCGCTATTCTGGCGCTGCTGGTTTGGCTGAAGTCAACCGAGAAGTATCGCTCGCCGTAGCTCGCAAATTGTCCGGCTTTAATCCAGCCGTAGTTACTGTTGCTAAGCACGATCAACGTAACAGGAATGTTCAGGCGGAAAATTGTTTCCAATTCGCTCGATGAGAAGCCAAAGCTTCCGTCCCCCATGATTGCAACACATTTCTGGTCTGGCCTAGCGTAATAGGCACCCACGACTCCGGGAAGCGAGTATCCCAGTCCGCCATGGAAGCGGTTATAAACTATGTTGTTGCCAGGCTGCGTTACGTCGAGATAAGCAGAGAGGAAGGGTGTGGGTGTGCCAGGGTCAATCACCAGGACTGCGTCTTCTGGAAGACTGGCCTTAAGTGCTTTCACAACCACCTCGGGTTCTATTTGCCCGGATTTAGAATTAATTGGTCGATTGAGCGTATTGCTTCTGGCGGACTTGACGGTGGCAATCGCATCGATCATATCCGGACGATCTACTGTGCTGTCTAATTTGGCAACTTCAAGCAGCTGTTGAAGGACGGTGCGAGCGTCTCCCAATAGTGGGAACTGAGTGTTGTAGTTGCAACCGATCACATGAGGATCGATGTCGATGTGGCCGATTTGGCGGTCTCCGACTTTAGGGTTGCCCCACTTTTCGGTCACTACTGACCCTGCCCTTGTACCCAAGAAGATGACGAGATCACAGGTTTGCATGAATGCCCGTGCTTCAGGCGTTGACCCGTTGGTGCCGACCACACCTACTGCAAGGGGATTGTCGTCCGAAACCGCACCCTGGCCGCTGATTGATGTTGCGATAGCGACATTAAGGTGAGCGCTCAGCTTTTGCAGCTCGTCGCAGCCTCCTGAAAGAATTACCCCGCCAGCACACACAAATACTGGTCGCTTGGAGTCTCTGATTGCTTTTACGGTGGCTTTAACGATCTCAGGGTCTGCTGCAGGCCTGATAGACGGGAACTGATTGAATTGTTCGAAAGCATAGACTTCACTTTCGTCAAGCTCGCCCTTCATTACATCGTAGGGAACTGCGATGTGAGCAGCCCCTGGCGCACCAGACGTCATTTCCAAAAACGCAGTTCGCAGAACTTTAGGAAGGCGAGCGGGGGTCTCAATCACTGAGTTCCACTTTGTGACAGGCTTAAAGAGCGCCTTCATATCCAGTTCGGTCAGAACGAATTTGTCTCTACCCGCAACTGGAATATCAGAATTGATACCTAAAACACATACCGAAGAACCGTTAGCCTCAGCGATACCAGGCAGCATGTAGGTTGCCCCGGCGCCACTCGGCCCCTCGCATACGCCTACTTTCCCTGTGAGCTTTGCATAAACGTATGCCATGTAGCTCGCACAGCGCTCGTCTCGTGCCAGAACGTGGGTGATCCCGTGATCAAGACGGTACAGGGCGTCGTAAAAAGGGAGGCTGGTGTCACCCGTGACGCCAAAGATATGTTTTACGCCCTGTAGTTGCAACATACGCACGAGCGCATCGCCGCCGGTGATTGTCTTCTGGCTAATGTTCGTCATGGGAAGATAAACCTTTCTCTATTTGCTACGGAAAATTTTCAGCCGCCTACAACGCGGTAAAGAGCCACTCAAAAAGTCGGGGCCATATACGCTTGCCTGATAGCTTAAAGCGCGTTGTTATCGGCGTTCGCGAACTAATGGATCAGCGATGGGGTAATTACGCATCGATGACGAGAGTAAACGCAAGCATAAATAAGTGTTGGGAGATTGACTTTTAGTCAGGATGATTCCGTCATGACAAAAAGTAATGATCAGAAAACTTATATACGCTTGTCCTTGGATCGGTCATCCGCGATTATGCAGAAAACGTCCCCATCATGAGGCCGTATTAGCAAGGGTAACGAGGGGTGCTCGCATGTCACAGAATGGGTTCAAGCTAGGTGTAGTCATGCTAGCCACCAATTTCCCGAGGCCTCTAGGTGACATCGGAAATCCGCAGTCGCATGGACACCCTGTTGATTTCCGCGTAGCTCCCGCTGCAACCCCATCATCAGTGGTTTGCCCCCATGCAATTCATGCTGATGTGGTGGAAAGCTTCGTAATAGCAGCGAAGGCATTGGTAGAAGGGGGGTGCCAAGCGATCACCACATCGTGTGGATTCGCGTGCGCTATCCATGATGAGCTCCAAGCAGAGCTATCGGTACCTTTGGTCACATCGTCACTAAATCTGGTGCCAGAAATTGCAGCGCGATATGGTCGAAAAGTTCCTCTCCCTGTAATCACTTATGATAGTCGCGTTCTTTCTAAGTACCACTTTGGCCGGTTTTGGTCGCCTGGTGTCGTGCTCCAGGGAATAGAGAAGGGTAGTGAGCTTTACTCTGTAATCAAAGAGGATCGGTCTGAGCTTAATTTAGAGCTTGCAGAGAGTGACGTTTTGGAGAGTGTGGCCAGAATATTGAATAGATACCCAGATAGTAAGGCTATTCTTCTTGAGTGCACAAATCTCCCGCCATATCGAGAGGCAATAGAGGATCGGTTTGGGATTCCTGTGTATGACATATTTTCTGCGCTTGAAATCTTGCTTGATAAGCCGGGTTTTCGAAACTTTGGTTGATCGCTAATCAGTGCGAAAATAAGGAAAATAAAATGAATGTTGTAGTAGTTGGCGCCGGAATTGTCGGAGTCTGCACAGCGTTAGAGCTGATTAAAGCAGGTGCGAAAGTTACCATTGTTGAGTCTGAGTCACCGGGTGGAGAACAGTCTGCTAGTCATGGTAACGGGGCTTGGTTGAGCCCAGCATCTGTTGTCCCAATGTCGATGCCTGGTCTCTGGAAGAAAGTGCCAGGATATCTTCTAGACCGTAGTGGCCCATTGACAATCCGCTGGAAGTCTCTGCCCGGGCTCGCTTCTTGGCTATTAAAGTTTACATTGGCTGGGTCGACCACTGCCAAGGTCGAGAGAACATCAAGGGCCTTGAATAAGCTTCTTCGTGATGCCCCCAGTAGGCACATGCGTTTAGCAGAAGAAGCAGGTCTGGGGCATTTGATTCGCCAAGACGGTTTGCTGTATGCATATCCAGACAAAGCGGCCTTTGCTGCCGAAGCACTATCTTGGAGACTGCGTCAAATAAATGGCGTCCGCTGGCAAGAGTGGGATGATCTGATGATAAAAAGCGCCATTCCACACCTCGCCAGTAAATACAAGTTTGGTGCTTGGGTGCAAGACGGAGCTCATTGCTTGAATCCAGGACAATATGTTGGTGGTTTGGTTAGCTATGCGGTTTCGTTGGGCGCAAACTTTATCAAAGGCACTGTGACAAAAATTGATACGAAAGGGAATTTGTATATTAATGGAGAGCTGCTTACAACAGATAAGATTGTAGTGGCTTGTGGAATACACTCTAGGGTATTGGCGAAGATGATTGGAGATGACGTACCGATGCGTAGTGAGCGAGGCTACAATGTCGTCATTAAAGATCCAAAGTTTCAGTTGACAGTGCCAGTTATGCCTAGCGATGGACGAATGGCGAATACTTCCACAAACGAAGGGCTTCGGCTATCAGGACAAGTTGAACTTGCAGATGAAAACGCAGCTCCAGATTGGCGTCGTAGCGATATCTTACTGCACCATGCTGCTGATACCTATCCATCGCTTGTAGGTGAAAAATATGATCCGGCAACCATGACCAGGTGGATGGGCAAGCGGCCTTCAACATCAGATGGATTACCCGTGATCTCTCCATCTCGTGCTAGTTCGAAGGTAGTATACGCGTTCGGGCATGGCCATGTAGGGTTGGCTGCTGCACCTAAAACGGCGGAAATTATTTCCCAGATAGTCTTGGATCGAGTCGTGCAAACGAGTTACAGTGAGTTTTCGGTGAATCGATTTTATGGAGGTGCTGATATTCCTAGTCCCGTCGAAGGAGGTCAAAGTTTGCGTTGAAAGGCAAGTTGTTAGGATTAAAAATTTAAAAGCCTTAAAGATTGTAGCGGGATAAGGACTTCTACAAGGAAAGGGTGAAGAGCATTGACGCTCATTTAAATTGGTTGCTGCCTCGAAAATAAATTTTCTAAAGATACGAGGGGTGTGCGAGATGAAATCTCAATTGGATAAAAAAACCTTCCGTGCAGCGTTTGGCGCAGCGCTTTTTGCTACAGCTTCATGCTTAGCTACATTTGCACACGCCGAGACTTCCATGGAGAGGGTGGAGCGAACGAAAGTCCTTCGCGTGGGTGTCGTGAATGGTGCTACGCCCTATTATCATAAAAGTCTGACAACTAATGAGTGGTCTGGGTTTGGCCCAGACTTCGCCAAGGATTTAGCAAATGACCTAAAGGTAGATGTCAAATATGTTGAGACTACTTGGGGTAACGCTGTTCTAGATCTTCAGGCTGACAAAATTGATGTGATGTTTGGCATGGCCTCAACACCTGCCAGACAAGAAATGGTCAATTTCTCGAATCCGATTTTTCAAAATACTTACACCATGGTGTGCAAGAATGGCTACCCGGAAAAGACCTGGGATCAGTTCAACTCGCCCGACTCCAAGATTTCCGTTGATGTAGGGTCATCAATGGATAACTTTGCGACAACCATGCTTCCAAATGCAGCTTTGTCCAGGCTAGAAAGTACCAGTGCTGCTACCATGGCATTGCAGTCAGGTCGAGTGGATTGCCAGATTTTGGTCATTTTGCTAGCTCAGCCTCTCCTCAAAAAGCTTCCGACTATTGGCACTATTCAAGTTCCCACCCCAATTTTGGCTGCCCCAGTCACAATTGGGATGCAAAAAGAAACAGACACTGCTTTCAAAGAGGCAGTAAACCGGTGGGTGGAGAAAGAGCAAAAAAGCGGTGAGATCCGAAAAGTGATTCTCATGAATATGCAGAAGCTCGCAGGTGTAGAGCCATCCTCTTTCCCCACTTCGGTCAAATTTGAGTAGTAGTCATGCCTTCTTATATTTGGGATTTCTCGTTTTTACTCGGTTATCAGTCTTTATTCCTTACCGGAATCTGGTACACCCTCCTGTACACTGCGATCTGTGTTGTTCTAGGGATGTTGATAGGGGTTTTGACTGCGCTTCCAAGACTGTCGAACAACCCTTGGATCTGCGGGCCATTTCGCGCCTATGTAGAAATCTTCCGCTGTACGCCTGTATTGGTACAGTTAGTGTGGTTCTACTATGCACTCCCTGTCTTGACAGGTGTCCAGATCTCAGCCATGACTGCAGCTGTGCTGTGCTTGTCTCTTTACGGTGGCGCGTTTTACTCGGAGATATTTCGAGGAGGTATAGTTTCAGTCGACGAAGGTCAATCTGAAGCGGCAAAAGCCCTGGGCATGCGACGCGGTCAAGTGATGTGGCGGGTCATACTTCCACAAGCGTTGAAGCGGATGGTGCCCCCATTGGTTAATCAGTCTATCATGCAGTTGAAGAATACCTCGCTGCTGTCGGTATTGGCGCTTCCGGATCTGCTCTATCAAGGTCAAGTTATTGCGCACGATTCTTACCGTCCGCTTGAGGTCTATTCTGTTATTGCACTTGCTTACTTTGTTATTCTCCTGCCTGCCACCATGTTGTCGAAACGACTTGAGCGCCGTATGAGCCGAAATGTAGGAGCATGAAATGACTACGCCTATTATTACCATCAGCAATCTCAAAAAGTCATTTGGGCAGCTCAATGTCCTGACGGACGTTTCGTTGGAGGTTAACAAGGGTGAAGTAGTGGCTCTCCTTGGCCCATCGGGATCCGGAAAGTCGACTCTATTGCGATGCGTTAATCTTTTGACAGTCCCAGATGGCGGCTCAATAAAAGTAAATGCTCACTCGATGAGTTTTGGCAATGGCCGTCGCTCAAAGCTACCTAAGGACAAAGATCTGGCTGGATTCCGTGCCAATACCGGCATGGTATTTCAGCAGTTCAATCTCTTTCCTCACATGACGGTTTTGCAGAATGTTATGGAAGGGCCCGTGACCGTGAAGAAGACGTCAAAGAGTGCAGCGCGTGAGCTGGCCTTGGCTCTTCTTGGTAAGGTAGGTTTAGCCGATCGAGGTGATTATTACCCAGATATGTTGTCGGGAGGGCAGAAACAACGTGTTGCCATTGCTCGAGCACTAGCGATGGAGCCCTCTGTAATGCTATTCGATGAGGCGACTTCTGCGTTAGATCCGGAACTTGTCGGTGAGGTTCTCGGCGTGATGAAGTCCCTGGCGAGCGAGGGAATGACTATGATCTTGGTCACCCACGAGATTGCATTTGCTCGCGAAGTAGCTGATAAAGTCGTTTTCATGCGGGATGGTGTTGTTGTGGAGTCTGGGCCTCCTTCAGTTGTTATCGATAATCCAAGGTGCGAAGCCACTCGAAGTTTTCTCAGTCACTTTTATGGCAATAGCGTAGTTGCCTGAGCTGAGAGAGTGGCTCCGGGGTGGGTGTCATTGTGGTGCGGTAATGTTCTCTTTCCGCGCCACAAATGATTATTTTACCGAATGTAATTGCACCTATTGTGTCAGGAAGGCAGCCAGGCATTACCGGGTTCTTAAGTCGGATTTTGAGGCTGAATCAACGTCTTCAGTTTCAACTGTCTATAGGTTTGGTACTCGTTTGGCTGCACATGTTTTCTGCAGGTGCTGTGGGGTGCATGTATATTGCCACCCAAGATCAGCCCCCAGCGAAGTAAATGTAAATCTCAACTGTTTGCATGAGAGACATTTTGCTTGGTTATCAACGCTAACGTCCAGATTTTATAATGGTAGAGATCTAAAATGAGAAGTTCCTCTATTTGTTAATGTTATAAAGGTTGGGCCTGGTTTCCTGTCAACAAGCGGCATGAGGCTAGCCAAGCTGCGCCATGCTCTTCTTATCTGCATGCTGCAATCATGGTGCTTTGCCGTTTAGGGGTGGATGATCAATTCGGGCAGGGATCTTGGCTTTTGACTGAGTGCCCTGATCTTTTAGCTAGTTTTCATTTCATAGCCTCGTTCACACCTCTGCTTAGCCTCTTGTACTTGATGTCTATACCTATTCAGTTCTAGGATTATCCTGGGATTCTGGTGAATAATTTCCTGGCTGAGAGTGCTTTTTGCGTTCACTCAGGATACCGTGGATAAGTGAACAGTAAGGTACAAGCCATGCGTCGTTTTCTTCCGTCTCTGTCAGCGTTGCAAGCCTTTGAAGCCGCTGCTCGCCATCTGAGTTTTACCCGTGCAGCGGAGGATCTGCAGATCACACAGAGCGGGGTGAGTCGCCAAATCTCAAATCTGGAAAAACAGCTAGGGGTGGAGCTTTTCCAGCGTGCGGGGTCTCGCTTGATTCTGACCGACTCGGGCAAGAAGTATCTTCGTGACGTGGATGTCATGCTCAATCAGTTGGAAGAAATCACGATTGACATCGTCAGAGGGCGTAAAGCTGACTCGTCGCTGAAGATCGCTGGCAATCCTACCTTCCTTTCCCGCTGGCTAGCACCTCGATTAAAGGAGTTCGTCAAGATCGCTCCAGGAGTGCCCATCGAGATATCGCCGGTCTCCGCAGATATCGATTTTCAGACGTGTGTAACTGACATCGTTATCACTAGGGGCGCAGGGGCATGGGCTGCGGCGCGGTCTGTTGAGTTATTCGCAGAGGAGTTAGTAGTTGTCGCGTCTCCTGATTTGATTGCTCCGACGCAAAAGCTCAATTTCTTGGATTTTTCGCAAATACCCACCCTACAGAACTCCACCAGGCCCAGCCTGTGGTTGCAGTGGTTGAGGGCGTCCCGTACAGAGCATAGCGGGCTGATCCAAGGGGTTCGTTTCCCTCAGAGTGATATGCTCATTAATGCCGCAATCAGCGGGCTTGGCCTTGCCGTCGTTCCAATTCACTATGTGAGAAAGGAGCTGGAAAGTGGAAGGCTTCATCTGCCGTTCGGGGCGCCTGTTCGATCCAGTGACTCCTATTGGATCGTCTGCCCAGAGCGGAAAATGCACAAACATCATGCATTGATTTTTCGTGACTGGTTAATACAACAGGTACGAAAAGAGTTTGGTGTGCCTTCTGTAATGAACGTGTAGCACGGAGCGTGCGAAGCAGTACGTAGTGGTATCGTAGCTGATTATTAGCTTTTTCAGAATTGTCAAGCGCGACTCTCATCATGGCGCGGGTTACTTACCTAATAGACGCCGGATAGATTCAAGCAAGCCAACCACGTCGCCCGTTAATCAGCATTGCAAAAAAGGTGTGACCATAGATTGTTTAAAACCGATTGCTCCCGTTCCTACCGGTTGATTCGAGCTTCCTACTCTTGAATCTTCCGTTGCTCGGGCGTCAGCGCCTTGCTCGTTGGCGTAGGACTGCCACGCTCTGATTGGAGTTGATTCGCCCAGCGACGCAGCGTCGATTCAATCAAGTCGAGTGATCTGGCGGCTTTAGTAAGGCTATAGTCTTGGTCGAGCACTAGGCTAGCAGCCTACTGCTTGAATTTGGGGGAAGGTATGTCCGTTGTCTGCTCATCGAACACCTCTGCGTGGCGATCATTTTCGCCTATAAAGGTGTCCGGGTTAGTAGGCCACTACACCAATCCCTATACCCAGTTGATGCTCAGCTTGAGCTTTTAACCTCGGAGCGACGCTGTTTTAAGGCCTATCATTTCAGAGACGGCATGGAAAATCCGTTATATGGGCCAGAAATGATGCTCATCTAAATCAGATGGGCACTATGGCCTTTGGCGTGAGGAGGATGTGTTGGCTGGACAGATACGAAGGCTATCGCTGAGGCGGCTGGTCAGCGCGATGTCGAGTCTGCCGGTGGTGTCTGGGGCTTACGCAGGGAAATGATGAATCAGAGCTTCAGGACGCGGATCGATCAGCTCTGGACTGATTACTGTAAGTGATATGCGCTTGCTCACAGCCCCGCAGCTACAGCAATGGAATGCTGTAGCTGATGATGAGGCGGTTTTCGTCAGTACCGCGGGTGAAGTCAGAGCGATAGCTTGCGTTCCGCCAGCGGATCCCCAGGTTCTTCAGTGCGCCACTCTGGAAGACGTACTGTAGTTCGGTATTTCGCTCCCACTCATTGCCAGTGACATTACCAGCAAGCTCGACATCATGACCTTTCACGTAGCGAGACATGAAGGTGAGGCCTGGCATTCCCACAGTAGTAAAATTGAAGTCATACCGAAGCTGCCATGATTTCTCCTTGGCGCCGGCAAAGTCGTTGATCTGGACGAAATTGATCAAATAGGGGTCGGTGCCATCAATGTAAGGGAAGGCTGTGTCCCCTGACATCTGCTGATAACCGACGCCAAAGCCGTGCCCCTTGAGGCTGTACGTCACCATGCCATTGGCTGACCTGTTGTCTATTTTCCCTGCTGCTGAGCTGCCGCTGTCTCTGCTGATAGCAAGTCGGAGGTCTGCCTTCAACTGGCCTGCAGGCAAGGGAACAGATCCAACAAGTCCGAAGAAGTGCTGGGTGTACACATCCTCAAGTGCCCCGTACTGGTAGGAGCCGACGAGGTTTTTGGAGAAGGTGTAGTCAAAGCCTGCTACGTCGAAATGATCAGCAGCAATGCCGGCCTGAAAGCGGCGATTTTTGTTGTTCAGCATTAGGTCTTGAGCGGCAGTCTGGTCGCGGTCAGTGACTTTTGTGAGGCGACCCGCCACGACATCAAGGGACTCGATTTCCCCAATGCTCAGCAATCCACCTCTAAAGGTCTGCGGGAAGATGCGCCCGTTGTTGGCTTTAACGGTAGGCATGTACGGGATCAGCGTTCCCACTTCAAGGAGGCTTTCTGAGTACCGGGCTTTCGCTGTCAACCCAAGCTTGGAGTATTCGTCTGTAGCTCTGTCGTCATCGTGAACAGGAAGAAGACCTGTGCCTGTCCGGTCGGGACTGGAATCTAGCTTCAAACCAAGCATCCCAATGGCGTCTATGCCGAAACCAACAGGGCCAGGCGTGAACCCTGACTTTGCGTCGAGAATGAAGCCCTGTGCCCATTCATCGCGCTTGTTCTGGCCTGCACCGTCTCGAAAGTCTCGATTCAAATAGAAGTTCTTCGTTTGCAGAGAGACCTTGGCGTCTTCTATGAGGCCCTCCGCCAATACGGGGGAGGCAAGATTACCAATGCCGAGTAAGGTGCAGACTGGGATGGCGTTACGTGGTTTCATGAATACTCCAGGTGTTATCTGCGCGCCCAACAGATGGGTACGCAAAAACAGCCAAATTGTTTTTTGTTGGGTGGAGTTGCTTGTTTAACTACTGCGCTGTGTGCGTTTCGATCGATACAGACTTGGATCTTTTGAAAAATATTGAGGTGCCGGGGGGTTCCCCCCCGCCACCAAGGTTCACTTACGCTCGGCGTTCGTGGCTCCGAGCAGCTCACCAAAAAGGTCAAACGACCGTCAGAACACCCGACCTTCTTGTGAAAGGCCGGGGTCGCAATCTGGCTTCATTGGCGAAGCTGATCACTTCAAACACAGGTGAACTTGCCCACCTATGCATTGCGCAGTTGAGGGAGGCCCTCAGTTGAATACGTCGATGGTTCCAATCGCGATAGCTGCCACGAACATCACCAGACACGTACCGATGCTCCAGCCGATGGACGCTCGCTGGTTGTCGCCGTAGTCAAGGTCGAGCAGTCCACAGAGCAGGTAGGTCGAGGCAACCAGGGGGCTGAGCAGATGGACTGGCTGTCCGATCAAACCGGCGATGGCCATTTCTTTAGCGCCAATGCCGTAATGGCTTGCGGTCTCGGCCAGGATGGGGAGGATCCCGAAGTAGAAAGCGTCGTTGGTCAGCACGTAGGTGAAAGGCATGCTGAGGAACGCCGTGATGACCGACATGAAATGGCCAGCGGATTCAGGGATCACATGGATCAGGCTTTCCGAGATTGCTTTGATCATTCCTGTGCCGGACATGATCCCGACAAAGATGCCAGCGGCGAAGATCAGTAGGGTTACCGCCATTACGTTGTCGGCGTATTTACCGATGACTTCCTTTTGGTCTTTGACACTCGGGAAGTTCACCAAGACGCCCAGGCCGAAGGCGAGCATGAAGAGGATCGGAAGGGGCATGAGGCTGAGCATCATCATGGTGATCAGCGTGATGGTGAGTACAGCGTTGAAGAGAAAGCGCCAATCGGTCAGTTTGAACTCGGTGAAGTGGCTCATGACCTCATCGTGATCGAGTTGCACGACACCTAGGCGACGGCGTTCCCGGCCACCGAGATAGAAGGCCGCGAAAATCACCCAGCCCGCTCCAGCGATCATAAGTGGCAGCATCTCGATGAACAGTTCGGTAATGTCTACGTGCATGGCGCTTGCCGCACGCGAGAAGGGCCCTGCCCAAGGGAGGATGTTCATTACCCCGTTGGTCAGCAATAGAACGGTGGCCAGAACCTGCAGGCTCATCCCTGTGCGTCGGTATAATGGAAGAAGCGCTGCAGTAGTGATGATGTAAGTCGTGGCGCCATCGCCATCCAGGCCTACGCAGATTCCGAGCACTGCAGTGCCGATGACGATCTTCAGCGGGTCGCCTTTCACGCATTTCAAGATCAGCTTGATCAGCGGATTGAACAAGCCTGAATCGGTCATCATGCAGAAGTAGAGGATCGCGAAGGTCAGCATGATCCCTGTTGGGGCCAGCATCTTCACGCCATCGAACATCATGGGGCCAAGCTGGGTTGCAAAACCTCCCAGGCTGGCGAATGCAACCGGCACCAGGATGAGGGCAACCAGTGGTGACAGTCGTTTGCTCATGACGAGATACATGAAGCAGACGATCATTGTGTAGCTCAAAAGTGTGAGCATTTTGCCCTCTTATTATCTGTTTTGTATGAGTCTTAGGGATCGCCAGGCTTTTTTAGGGCCGAGCAAGACCCGTGCGCCATTTGCACAGGGCTGTAGCAAGTAGTCGTTAGGCTGGGGCGTGCGAGAACATTTGCTTCCCAGAGTGACCGGGGTCAGCTCTCAAGATGTGGCCGGTCGACGAGTCGGTGATGTAGAGGCCACGATTGCCCTCACCGCCAAAGGCGAGGTTGGTGAGCGTGCGGCCTTCGGTGCATGACTTGAATCGATAGAGCGGCACAGCGTGGGAATCGAATGCCCACACGCATGCATTGCCTGCATCGCATACATACAGGTTTCCTGACTCATCCAGAGCCATACCGTCTGCGCCACTCACGCCCCCGGCCATGGCAGTGAAGACTCCAACCTTGGAAGTTGTGCCATCGGGTTGAAGCGGGAGTCGCCATACTGCGTTTCCGCGAGTCATCGCTACCAGCAGCGCTTTCTCCTGAAGATCCATCACCAGGCCATTAGGGCTAGGGCCGTTATCCAGCAAACAATCCAGGCGTTGTTGCTCCAGGTCGTAGCGGAAAACTCGACCCGTTGGATCATGCATGCCTGTCTGACCTTGATCGGTGAAGAAGAGGCGCCCCTGTCGGTCAAAGAACAGATCATTTACACCCTTGAAGCCTTCACTTCGGCGATGCGTCAGGAACGGCTCGATGCGTTTGCTGATCGGGTCGAGAACGAGGATCCCACTCTTGTAGTCGGCAATGAAAATTCGCCCGTCACGATGGATTTTCAAGCCGTTAGGCCAGCCGTCGTATTCAACAACCAGATCCCAGTCTCCCTGAGGGGAAATGCGAAAGATTCGGCCATATGGGATATCCGTAACATAGAGATTGCCGGCCTGGTCGAAAGAGGGCCCTTCGAGGAAGCTGGCAACTTGCTGGCCTGGTTTGTTGGCTCTGACCCAGTCGGAATCCCCATCACGCCAAAACTCTTTCGGCAGTCTGCTGAAGACTTCGGTTGGGCGTTCCTCGGGAGGGGCATACAGGCTCACGGCAAATCTCCATGTGAAAACAGACACACGACGCTGAGGCTCAAACGGCAGAGTCTGGGCCAATCTCATCAGTGTACGTTGCCTGGGATATCTTGTTGTTTCGAGCTTTAGTTCTATCTGACAGAACGTTATTGCTCTTGATAGAACACTTTCCAAGCTATTTCCTGCCCTGTCAAGTCTCTTCAGATACTCGTCACTCCACCCCAATTGGCAGTAGCCGAAATGTCTGGCCGTTCATCGACAGTCTCGTTGACAGGTACGAAACTGCGGGTAGATACTAAAACAGAACGCAATTCTGCCTGACAGAACAATCATTAAAAAACAGCGCTCCGCCTAGCAGCCGCACTGCATGAATGTTCGGGCAGGCTCTCCCCAGTTACAGGAGAACCTCCGTGAAAGAAGCGACAGATATCGACATCCTCGTCAGCGAAGTCGGGCCCAGAGATGGCTTGCAGAGCGTCAAGGCCACCATGCCCACCGAGTTGAAGCTGGAGTGGATTTCGGCTCTGGCGAGCGCCGGCTTGAGAGAAATCGAGGTCGGATCGTTTGTATCGCCAAAGCTGCTGCCGCAGATGGCAGACACTGCCCAGGTAGTAGCCCACGCACTGACTCTGCCAGATCTTTTCGTCACTGCTCTGGTGCCGAATCTCAAGGGGGCCGAAGCCGCTTTCAACGCTGGTGTGCACAAGATCACATTGCCCATTTCCGTAAGCGAGCAGCACTCGATCTCAAACATCCGCAAGACACACGCTCAAGTCTTCGATGAGGTTCAGGCGGTGGTTGCCTTGCGTAATGAGCGCTTCCCGAGTGTCCTGATCGAAGCCGGCGTTTCGACAGCCTTCGGATGCACACTCCAAGGTGTTGTAACTGACGACGAGACCATGGCGATTGCCTTGAAAATGGCGGAGTTGGGGGTAGACGAGGTCGGCCTTTCAGACACGGTCGGCTACGCCAACCCCGTTCAAGTGCGTCGACTGTTCACTCGCCTGTTCCAAGAGCTCGGCGCACTCGCAGGCAGTGCCCACTTCCACAACACTCGCGGCCAGGGTCTAGCCAACGTCGTCGCTGCACTGGAAGCAGGAGTGAAGACGTTCGATGGTTCCCAAGGCGGTTTGGGAGGCTGTCCATACGCGCCGGGTGCCTCGGGCAACATCGTCACCGAAGACTTGGTGTATCTCCTCGAATCTATGGGCCTGAGAACTGGCGTAGACATTGATCGCCTTGTTGCAGCGCGTGAAGTGCTTCGCCGTGGGCTCCCGGGAGAGCCTGTTTACGGCTTCATCCCTGATGCCGGGGTTGGCAAGAATTTCATCTATGCGAAGGAGGCCGTATGAGCCGGCAAGAAGAGCAGTCTCTGCCCCTGGAAGGCATCCGCGTAGTCGAGTTCGTCCATATGGTGATGGGCCCGACCTCTGGTCTTCTTCTCGCTGACCTTGGTGCTGAAGTCATCAAAGTGGAGCCTGTGCCGGAAGGGGATAACACTCGCCGCCTCATGGGCTCTGGTGCTGGTTACTGGATGACCTACAACCGCAACAAAAAGAGCTTTGCAGTAGACATCAAGTCTGAAAGCGGCATGGCAGCAGTGAAAAAATTGCTTGCTACGGCTGATGTTGTGACTGAGAACTTCCGGCCAGGCGCAATGAAGAAGCTGGGCCTGGGCTACGAGCAAGTAAAGGCAATCAAGCCCGACATCATTTACAGCTCGATGAAGGGCTTTCTACCAGGCCCCTATGAAAAGCGCACGGCGTTGGATGAAGTTGTCCAGATGATGACCGGCCTGGCTTACATGACGGGGCCTGTTGGCCGACCTCTGCGCGCCGGGGCCTCCGTCAATGACGTGATGGGCGGCATGTTCAGCACAGTGTCGATTTTGGCTGCTCTGCTGCAGCGTAAAGAGACTGGGCGTGGCCAATTCGTGCAGACCGGTTTGTTTGAAAACTCGGCCTTCCTGGTCGCGCAGCACATGATGCAGAAGGTTGTGACCGGCAAAGCGGCGGCGCCTATGCCAAGTCGAATCTCGGCATGGGCGATCTACGACGTCTTTGAGACCGCTGAGGAAGGTGAGCAGGTTTTCATGGGCGTCGTCAGTGACTCTCAGTGGGTATCGTTCTGCCAGGCGTTCGACTTCCCGGAGCTTGGTGGGGACGCTGAACTGAGCCGAAACAACCAGCGTGTTCAGGCTCGTGACCGAATCATTCCGTTGGTGCGGGAGCGCTTGTCTGGAATGAATAAGCAGACGGTGATGGATCTCTGTGAGAAAGCCGGTCTGCCGTTCTCTCCTATCCAGCGCCCTGAAGACATGTTTGAAGACGAGCATCTCAATCAATCTGGTGGCATGGCCGAATTGACTCTTCCCGGTGGTGAGCAGGTCAAGGTGCCAATGCTGCCATTCGAGATGGACGGCCAGCGTTTTGGTGCACGACTGAATGTCCCCGAACTTGGTAGTCACTCGAAAGAGCTGTTGGCTGAGCTGGGCTACGGTAACGACGAGATAACCCAGCTAGAGGCCAGTGGCACGGTCAAATCCGCCTGATCAAAACTGTGGCGAGTCCCTCTGGGGGCTCGCTCTCGGCGGTTTTTCAAGCGTCGAGCTCGAAACGACTTTCGAGCGAAATCAGCAGAACCACTGATGCGGGACGTATCGGATGCCTGCATTCACCGTTGGCCCATCCAGCCACGGTATTCATAACAACAAAACCGAGGATACAGTCATGGCTAACGTCACGACCCCGGATACTTCATTGTCCATGCCACAGTTTGATGTCATTACCCCATTGCAACAGCAAGCGATGAAAAAGGCCGCGTGGCGCCTGATTCCATTGCTTGCTCTGGCCTACTTCTTCAATTATCTGGATCGCACCAGCGTAGGCTACGCCGCGTTGCAGATGACTGATCAACTAGGACTCACGGCTGCCCAGTTTGGCCTTGGTGCTGGCATCATGTTTGTCGGCTACTGCCTGTGCGAAGTACCAAGCAACCTGGCCATGTATCGCTATGGTGCGCGCCTCTGGATGGCGCGGATCATGATCACTTGGGGCCTGGCAGCAGCTGCAACAGCATTCGTTGTTGGCCCTTACAGCTTCTACATCGTTCGCTTCCTGCTAGGTGTGGCTGAAGCTGGGTTCTTCCCGGGCGTGATTTTTTTCCTGACGCTCTGGTTCCCTGCGCAGTATCGAACCCGGGTACTGGCATGGTTTACCGTTGCGACACCAATTTCCTTCCTTGTAGGTGGGCCGTTGTCGATTTGGTTGCTGCAAATGCATGGCACCCTGGGACTTGCAGGTTGGCAGTGGATGTTCATCATTGAGGGCCTGCCTGCGTGTGTGCTCGGCTTGATCACCTTGAAGGTGCTTGCAAATCGTCCTAGTGAAGCGAAGTGGCTCTCTCGGGAGGAAAAGGATGCTCTGACTGGAATGCTGGACAAAGAGAAAGCCAAGTCAAACAAAAGCCATGGTTTTGCTCAAGCCCTCAAGGATCCTCGCGTATGGATTCTGAGCTCCATCACCTTCAGCTTCACCATCGGCACCTATGGTATTGGAATCTGGCTGCCTCAAATGCTCAAGGCGCAGGGTGTCGAGATAAGCCTGATCGGGTGGGTCGCGGCGGTGCCTTACTTCTTCTCGACCATCGGTTTGCTTTTCTGGGCCAAGCACGTTGACCGCACTGGCCGAGGGATTCTCAACTTGATCGCTGCACTTGTGCTTGCTGGCCTAGCATTGATCCTTGCGGTGAACATGAATGCACTGATTCCAGCGTTGGCCGGCATCACACTGGCGTTGGTGGGCACCATCTCGGCGAAGACCATTTTCTACACCTTGCCAGCTAAATTCCTCAGCGGCCAGGCGGCAGCGGGCGGCATTGCCCTTATTAACTCCATCGGAGCATTCGGTGGGTTTGTTGGGCCATACCTGATGGGCTTCCTCAAGGACTACACCCAGTCGTTCACGGCAGGTCTGATGGTTATGGGGTGCATCCTCTTCTTCGCCGCACTTATGGCTCTGTCTCTTAAATTGTTCATGCGCGACGCCTAAGAACGGCGTTCTGGCGAATGGACTAGCTGCTAGCCTGACTGACAGGTAAGGTAATACCCATCTCTACGGCCCCTTCAAAGGGGCCGCTTATTCATGATGACGCCGAGCAGAAGTCTGATGTCGCCAAAAAATGACACCGTGGTAGTCAACGATACGAAGAGTAATGCGGACGGAGGGGTGGCTGCAGTCGATAGGGCTTTTGCCATCCTGAGTGCATTCGAACCTGATCGCACCAGTCTTCCATTGGCCGAAATTGCTCGTCGTACAGGCTTGTACAAGAGCACCATCCTTCGCTTAATGAGCTCGTTGGAGCGAGCGGGTTTCATCAGGCGTTTCGCGGATGGGCAGTACGGCGTAGGTCACGAGCCTCTGCGTTTGGCTCAGATTTACCAAGCCTCGTTCCGACTGCGTGATACGATCTACCCAGTGTTGGAAGCCCTAACTGAAGAAAGTGGGGAAACCTCTTCTTTCTATGTGATTGAAAACGATACCCGAGTCGTGTTGTTCCGGGTTGAGCCCAAACGCGCAGTGCGCTTCAGCATTCATGAGGGTGATCGATTCCCGCTACATGCTGGGGCTTCCGGAAAAGTCCTCCGGGCATTTGGCCCGCCAGCTGATCGCGCTTTGGCTGAGGTGCGAGAGCGGTTCTGGGCTACGTCATTTGGGGAGCGCGACCCAGATACATCGTCGATCTCGGCTCCTGTATTCGGTGTTGCCAATGAGTTTAAAGGCGCTCTAACGCTGTCAGGCCCATCCGAGCGCTTCAACAAGGATCAGTTGCAAGCGGCCCGCCTGCTATTGCTCAAGCGCGCTGCCCAAGCGACCAACCTGCTCGGGGGCAGTAACCGAGATCTGCTCGTAGCATTGGAACAGATTGAGAGTAAGTAAGTTGAACGGGATCAACTCTGCGTCAGACGGATGATCTGTCTGGCGAAAAATGCCCCGGTCAGAATTACACCGAACAGCCGGAGCGTTTGCATCGCGAGCACCATGCCTACATCGGCATGTGTCTCCACTGCGATGATGGCCATGGCATCCAGCCCACCTGGGCTGGTCGCCAAGTACATGGAAAGAAAGTCGGTGCATGTCGCATAGGCTAAAAGCCAAGCGCAGCACGCGCAGAGCATGATCAGTATCACTGCGCCCAGAATCATCGCGGGCAAGTGTTTGAAGACGTATCGTACCGTCACGCGGTCGAACCGTAGCCCGATATAGCAGCCAATGGCGCCATATGCGATTGCAAGCAGCCAGGCCGGCATCGTGATATCTAGCACTCCCGTCAGTTGCAAGGCGCCTCCGATCAGAAGCGGCATCAACAGGGCTCCCGCAGGCATCTTTGTACCTGCTGAAACTCCGCACAGAATTACTGCCAGGCTTAACGAGACGTTGAAGGCGGCAGTGCCATGTAGCGGGCCATTCGATGGCGCTATTTCCACAGGAATACCTGCCGCCCCGAGCAGATGACTCACCAGCGAGCCAATCATTACGACACAGACGACCCTGACGTACTGCATGGTCGCCACGACTCGTGAATCGGCACCGTATTCTTCGGCCATAGAAACCATTGCAGAAGCTGCGCCTGGTGCTGTTCCCCATGCAGCGGTGCTACCAGGAATGCCCCCGTATCGAACTGTTCCGAGCCCCACAACGGCGCTTAAGACGACTGTGATCAATGTGGCGAGAAGCATGATGTGCCATGAGTGGGCCAACGAGATCAGAACTGACCAGGTCACGGAATGAGCTACCAATAGACCAACGCAGCCTTGGCCAAAGCGGAAAATGTGCCGATGCAGGCGCATCTGAGCCCCGCACACTCCAAACGTGATGGCGACGAGCATAGGCCCTAAAAACAATCCGGCTGGCACTGCTAACGCATGAAGTCCTTGCCCCACCGCGCCGGCGATGCCTGTTAGTGCGATCCACTTGAGGATCTGGGGGCGCAGGGCAATGGCGAATTCTGAGGCTTGCAATGAGATGTATCTCCAGGCAATGGCTCCACGTAGCGACATTCCGCAGATGGCAGCAAAAATTATCGACGCCTGAACTGATCAAGTCTATTTTCTACTTTTGATAAACCTATAACTGAAATTCATGAATTATGGACTTTCGTGACCTTGCGTATTTCGAGACCATTGCCGAAACGGGGCATCTCGGACGAGCTGCTGAGAAGCTCAACCGTTCACAGCCGGCGTTGAGTAAAAGCATTCAACGCTTGGAGGAGTCACTGGGCGCCCGGCTTTTTCAGCGAGACGGCAGAAGGATCAAGCTGACCGATGTGGGTGAGCTATTGCTTGCTAGGGGCAAGCAGCTGCGAATCAACATTGCAGAAACCGAACGAGAAGTCCGGGATTATGCCAATGGCCTGGTAGGCAACATCCGACTGGGGTGTGCGGCTAGCATGGCCGAGTATTTGCTGCCACAGTTGGCGGAAGAGCTGTTGGATAGGGCGCCGAAACTGACCCTCAAGCTATCCATTGGCCAAGATGATGTCTTGAGGGAGTCCCTCAGGGCTGGACGTCTGGATGCAATCATCTGTCCCCTTGTCACTAACGATCCGGAATTCAAGATCTACCCAGTGCTCCAGGATGAAGCGGTGGTCGTCGCCAGCGCTGACCATCCAATTTTTTCGACGCCGTTTGATCAGCAGGAGCTGTGTCGTTACCAGTGGGTGCTGCCGGGGCCAACCGTTACGGCTAGACGCTGGATAGACAACGCTTTCATATCACGGCAGCTTCCACCGCCAAGTGTCCAAATCGAAACTAATTCGATTTCGCTGTTGCCCCGATTGATCGCTCGTACCCGACTCCTGAGTTTTCTTGCTCGGGAGACTCTCGAGTTTGGTCAAGGAATGTCCCGACTCAGGGAGGTTCCACTGAGCGAAACAACCATGAGCCGTACAGTTGCGATATCGGTTAGGGCAGAAGGATATCTACCCCCTGCCGCTGCCGCATTGATTGAACTGCTGCAAGAGAAAGGCAGCAGCTTTCTGCAGGATGCGTAAACGTGATTGGTTGAGCGCACGCAAATCCGTGCGGTCGCAGGCGCAGTTGCGTCAATGGTTGAACCCTCGCAGTGGTTGGCGAACCGAATATGAATTCAATTACTAGACTCGACCTTGTGATCGTTCCTACACATAGGCCACTAACGGGCTGTCCATCGCTACCCTGAGGACTGTTCCATGGATGACATAACCTGGCGTTCCTGGCCTTCAGCTTTGACCATCCGGAATCGGGAGAGCAGGTACAAGCGCTTACGGAGGCTTGTGCAATAGCGGCAGGTGAATCCCTGCCGGCGCTGCGAGATACCATGATTTCGCAGATTAGGCAGAGGCTAAGCAACGTAGTATTTCTCTGAAGGCGCTGGTACTAGAGCTCACCGGCCAATCGAGCCAAGCCGCACCCCCGCCGGCAGAGGCAAGCTAAGGCAATGAAGGAATGTAACTACCCTGGTTCGGCTGCTGCGGCAGCTATGCTCGTCATCTTAAGTACTGGGAAACTTAATGCAGCACCTCGATCACTTATCGTTGCACCTGTTCGTAATCATTTGCGAGGAGGGCACTATCGCCCGAGCCAGCGAGCGTGCATACATGGCGCCATCCGCTGTCAGCAAGAGAATCTCGGACATTGAGGCGCGCTTCGGCATCAGTCTGCTCAAACGCAGTAAGCGTGGCGTCGAACCTACCCCGGCGGGTGTCGCACTTTTGCGCCATGCACGAGGACTGACCCGCGCCATCGAATCTCTGCAAAGCGAACTGAGTGAATACGCGGATGGCGCACGCGGGCATGTGCGGGTGCTGGCCAACGTGTCGTCGATCATGGAGTTCCTGCCTGAAGAGTTGTCGGCGTTCATGCTCGACAACCCGCTGATCCAGGCCGATATCGAAGAACGCTTCAGCCCGGATGTGGTGCGCGGGGTGGCTGAAGGCAGCGCCGACCTGGGCATCTGCCGCAAGTCGATGGCCGTCGGCGATCTGGAGTTCGTGCCCTACCGCCAAGATCATCTGGCCGTGGTGGTCGGCGCCGAGCACCCGTTGGCCGGGCGGGGCAGCATCGCGTTCGAAGAGACGCTGGACTACGAGCACCTGGGTTTGTCGGCCTTCGCCACGCTCAACACCTTCATGCGCAACAGTGCCGAGGCGGCGGGCAAAGAGCTGCGCTTTCGCTCGTACGTGTCGTCGTTCGATGCGGCCTATCGTCTGGTGCAGTTCGGCCTGGGCCTGGCGGTGTTCCCGCAGGAGGCGGTGGCGCGCTATGCGCAGCTGTTCGACCTGCGGGTGATCCCGCTGACCGATGACTGGGCGTTGGGCGAGTTCGTCATCTGCATGCGCGACCGCCATGCCTTGAGCCTGTCTGCGCGTCGCCTGCTCGACCATTTGCTGCTGCGCGCGCCGGCCTGGCAAACACGGGGTTGATCCATCGCGGCTGACGATGGATCAGCCCGTGAAACACGTCTTTTCTGCCTGCCGTCCTGCTCTTAGTCTGGCCCCACGCTTCAGACAGAGAGACCCCGATGACAACAATAACCATCAATGAAGTCGGTATGCGCGATGGCCTGCAAAGCCTGCACACGGTGATGCCGACCGCCGCCAAGCTGCGCTGGATCGACAACGCCTATGCCGCCGGCGTGCGCCATATGGAAGTCGCCTCGTTCGTGCCGGCCCGGTTGCTACCGCAGATGGCCGACGCCAGGCAGGTGGTGGCCCACGCCCTGACTTACCCCGACCTGCTGGTGACGGTGCTGGCGCCCAATCTGCGCGGTGCCCAGGATGCGCTGGAGTCCGGCGCCCAGCGCATCGTTGCGCCGGTGTCGGTCAGCACCGCCCACAGCCTGGCCAATGTGCGCCGCACGCCGCAGGAAATGGTCGAGGAACTGGGGCGCATGTGCCAGCTGCGCAGCGAACTGGGGCGTCACGATGTGCAGATGATCGCCGGCATGTCAGTGGCCTTTGGCTGCACCCGCCAGGGTGATGTGCCATTGGCCGACCTGTGCGAGCTGACCCGCCAGGTGATCGAGGCGGGCTGTGACCTGGTCTCGCTGGGCGACACCACCGGCTACGCCAACCCCGGCCAGGTGGCGACGGTGATCCAGGCCGTGCGCGGCATTGCCGGCGAGCGCCTGCGCGCCGCGCACTTTCACGACACCCGTGGCCTGGCCTTGGCCAACAGCCTGGTGGCGGTGCAGCAGGGCATCCGTGAGCTGGATGCTTCGCTTGCCGGCCTTGGCGGTTGCCCGTTCGCACCGGGAGCATCGGGCAACACGGCGACCGAAGACCTGGTGTTCATGCTGCACAGTATGGGCCTGGACACTGGTATCGACCTGCCGGCGCTGATCGCCACACGCCAGCTGCTGCGTGAGGCCTTGCCGGATGAACCGCTCTACGGCGCCATCGCCCGCGCTGGATTGCCGCTCAATTACCCAGGAATCGCCTGATGTCCAGACTCCCTTTGGACGGCATCCGTGTCGTCGAGATTTCGCACATGGTCATGGGCCCCACCTGCGGGATGATCCTCGGTGACCTAGGGGCTGAAGTGATCAAGATCGAACCCACCCGCGGGGACGGTACTCGCCGTTTGCTCGGGGCAGGGGCGGGGTTCTTCCGCACCTTCAACCGCAACAAGCAATGCATCGCTGTCGACCTCGACGCGCCCCAGGGCCGTGAGGCGGTGCTGACGCTGATCGACAGCGCCGACGTATTCATCGAGAACTTCAAGCCGGGGCGCATGCTCAAGCTGGGCTTCGACTACGCCACGCTGCGCCAGCGTAATCCACGGTTGATCTATGCCTCGCACAAGGGCTTCCTCAGTGGCCCGTACGACAACCGCCTGGCCTTGGACGAAGTGGTGCAGATGATGGCCGGCCTGGCCTACATGACCGGGCCGGTGGGCCGCCCCTTGCGCGCTGGCAGTTCGGTGAACGACATCATGGGCGGCATGTTCGGTGCCATTGGTGTACTGGCCGCGCTCAACGAGCGCAACACCACGGGTGTCGGCCGCGAGGTGCAGAGCGCACTCTACGAAAACTGCGTGTTGCTCGCGGCCCAGCACATGCAGCAGTACGTTGTGACCGGCCAGGCAGCGGCGCCGATGCCCAACCGCATCAGTGCCTGGGCGATATACGACGTGTTCACCTTCGCGGGCGGCGAGCAGATGTTCGTCGCTGCCACGGGTGAAGGCCAGTGGCAGGCACTGTGCCAATTGCTGAGCCAGACCGCTTTGCTCGACGACCCGACCTTGGCAACCAACAATGACCGGGTATTGCAGCGGCCGCGGCTGCTGGCGCATCTGGCCGAGGTGTTCGCCAATCTCGATGCCCAGCAATTGGCTACGGAACTGGCGGCGAACAGTATTCCGTTCGCGCCGATCCGCCGCCCTGAAGAACTGTTCGACGACCCGCACCTGATCCAGAGCGGTGGCCTGGCTGACCAGCTGCTGGAAGATGGCAGCAGCACGCCGATGCCCTTGCTGCCGCTGTCGCTGGACGGCCAGCGCCTGCAGCCGCGCCGGCCGATTCCGCGGATTGGCGAACACACGCACAAGGTCATGCGGGAGCTGGGCTACAGCGATGAACGCATCGCCGAGCTGTGTGCGGCGGGTGTGCTGAAAACCGACGACCCGGCCCAGGGAGTGCGCTGAATGGCCATCTATCGATACGACACACTGACCCCGACCCTTCACCCGGAAACCTTCATCGCCGAGGACGCCACGGTAATCGGCGATGTCACCCTGGAGCAGGGCGTGAGCGTGTGGCCGCAGGCAGTGTTGCGCGGTGACAACGAGCCGATCCGCATCGGCCAGCACAGCAATGTTCAGGAAGGGGCGGTGCTGCATGCCGACCCGGGGTTTGCCCTGACCGTGGGGCGCAACGTCACCATCGGCCACCAAGTCATGCTGCACGGTTGCAGCATCGGCGATGGCGCTTTGGTCGGGATCCAGGCGGTGGTGCTCAATGGCGCGGTGATCGGCCGCAACTGCCTGGTCGGCGCCGGCGCCATCGTCACCGAAGGCAAGGTGTTCCCTGACAATTCGCTGATCCTCGGCGCGCCGGCCAAGGTGGTGCGTGAACTGAGCCCTGAAGCTATCGCCGGCATGCACGCCAATGCTGCCGAGTACGTGCGCAAGGGCCAGGCGTTCAAGGACAAGCTCGTGCGCATTGGCTGACACGTCGTACGCGGCGCCCCAATGGGCGTCGTCGCTCTCCAATAATTACAAGAATGGAGATTCACTATGGTTGCCTTGACCGGCGAAGTGGCGCGCGGACGCGCCGACAGCCACATTGATGAACTGCTGCTGTACCGCCGCGTGGCCTGGCGCATCATGCCGCTGGCCATAATCTGCTTTTTGTTTTCCTACTTCGACCGCATCAACATCAGTTTCGCCAAGACCCAGATGCAGGCTGAGCTGGGCCTGAGCGACGCCGCCTACGGCCTGGCCGCGAGCATGTTCTTCATCGGCTACGTGCTGTTTGAAGTGCCGAGCAGCCTGGGCCTCAAACGCTACGGGGCGCCAGCCTGGATCTGTCGGATCATGGTGTCTTGGGGCCTGGCCACGGCGGCGCTGGTATTCGCCTACACCCAGTACACGCTGTATTTCCTACGCTTCCTGATCGGTGTGATGGAGGCCGGTTTCGGCCCGGCGATCCTGTTCTACTTGGCCTGCTGGTTCCCTAAGAAACACTTGGCCAAAATGAACGGTCTGTGGTTCCTTGCCGTGCCCTTGGCTGGGGCGGTGGGCGGGCCGGCTGCGGGCTTCCTGCTGGGAACCATGGATGGTGTCTTGGGTCTGGCGGGCTGGCACTGGCTGTTTCTGATGTCGGGTTTGCCATGCGTGGTTCTGGGGCTGCTGGTGCTAAGGAAGCTTGACCGTGACATCGAGTCGGCCAGATGGCTTAGCCGACAGGAGAAAGACCTGCTGGCGGAGAACTTGGCTCAGGACAGGCGCGTGCAGAAACCAATGCTGGGGTCGATCTGGCAGGTGCTGCTGACCCGCGAAGTGGCGATCATGGCGTTCATTTACTACGTGGTTAAAACTGCTTCCTACGGCCTGAACTTCTGGATGCCACATCTGATCAAGTCGTCCGGCGTGCAGGACATGTTGTGGGTCGGCGTGCTGTCGGCATTGCCGTATGCAGTGGCCTGCATTGGCATGGTGTGGTTGACCCGCCGATCCGACCGTACGGGTGAGCGCAAGCGCTACTTGGTGTACTGCCTTCTGGCCGCCGCTTGCGGTTATTTGTTGGCTTGCCTGTACTCCGACTCGTCGGTGGCCATTATGGCTGCGCTGGTGCTGGCCACCGCAGGCACATTCATCGCCATCCCGATCTTCTGGACAATTCCCCAATCGACTTTCTCAGGGCTAGCCATCGCAACGGGCACTGCGGCGATCAACTCGGTCGGCCAACTGAGCGGCATCGTCGCGCCGGTGATGGTTGGTAAAATCAATGATCTTACCGGCAGCAGCTACATGGGCATGCTGTCGATTGCACCGCTGATCCTGATCGCTTGCCTGGTGGTGATGCGCTACGTCAGAAATCCCAAGGCTTGAACAACAGCGCTTTCCAACAAGAAAAACAAGGCGTAACCATGAATGTATCCTCCTCTTGGCGGGCATCGCTGATGCTCGCGGCGCTTGGCTGCGCGTGCCAAGCGGCCCAGGCAGGCTTTGTCGACGACGGCAAGGGCAGCCTGGAGCTGCGCAACCTCTACTTCGACCGCGATTTCCATGGTGATACTGCCAGCCAGTCGCGACGCGCCGAGTGGGCCCAGGGCTTCATGCTCAAGTGGCAGTCTGGTTATTCCGATGGAGTTGTCGGCTTTGGCCTGGATGCAGCCGGTATGCTGGGCATCAAGCTGGACTCTTCGCCCGACCGGAGCGGCACCGGCCTTTTGCCGCGAGGCAGCGACACGCGTGCAGCGGACAACTACGGGAAGGCAATTGCCACGTTCAAGGCGAAGCGGTCGCAGACTGAACTGCTGGTCGGTGGGCTAAGCCCGCAACTGCCGCTGCTAGCATCGAACTACAGTCGCCTATTCCCCCAGTGGTTTAACGGGGCGCAATTGGTCAGCAAGGATCTGGATGATTTCACCTTCACCGTGCTGCAGGTGAATGCGACCAAGCTGCGCGACTCCACCGATTTCGAAGACCTAACGGCAATGGCGCAGCAGGGCGCCTACCAAGCGACGGTGAGCAGTGACCGTTTGTATTACGCCGGGGCGGATTACCAGCCGCTGAAGAACCTCACCGTGAGCCTGCACAGCAGCGAACTCAAAGACCTGTTCCGCCGTGATTTTGCTGGTTTCAAGTATCGCGTCGCTGCGGGGCCAGGTGAGCTATTCACCGAGTGGCGCTGGTTCAATGCTAGGGAGCAGGGCAAGGCGTTGCTGGGGGAGGTGGACAACCGCACCTTGAGCACCAACTTCGGCTACAGCTGGCACGGCCATACCTTCAGCGGCGGCTACCAGAAGGTTATTGGCGATACCGCCTACGCCTACGTAGGCGGTACCGATACCTACCTGTTCAGCGAACAGCAGGTTAGCACCTTCGCCCTGGCCAAAGAGCGCGCCTGGATGTTGCGCTATGACTACAACTTTGCTGCCTTGGGCATTCCGGGTCTTACCTTTAACGTGCGATACGTGAAGGGTGACCAGGTTGATCCGCAGCGCATTGCCACAGCCAAGGGCAGGGCGCTCAAGGCGCGCGGTGGGGAGGGCGAGGAATGGGAGCGCACCACAGATATCACATATGTGGTGCAGTCAGGAGCCTTGAGAAATTTATCCCTACGTTGGCGCAATGCAAGCATGCGCTCAAACTTTGCCGACGCAGCGGATGAAAATCGGTTGATCCTTGGTTACCTGATCGAATTCTGATGATATTGCCGTGTACCATGGACGATGCGTGTTTGCTGACAAAAGCAGCGCAGGAGGGCCTGGAGCTGGTGTATCGGAAGGGCTTCCGCTGTAGCAAGGCGGAAGTGTTGCTGCTCGACCTCAGCCAGCGGAACGAAATTACCTTAGACCTATTCGGTGGAGAGCTTTGACCGACAGAATCGAGCTACTCCAGAGCGTTGATACCACTTATAACAAAATCGCACACACGCGCCGCTCGCTCAGAGCTGCATTTGCAGCAGACAACCAGCATCTGGAGCACTCGCAAGGGCTTCCAACTGCAGCGAGTGCCGGGCACTGGTGATGTAGAGCGTTTTTCCATCTACACCACCTATGCACAGATCGGTAGGGGTGGGTACTGGTAACCCAACCATGCGATCCAGGTTCCCATCAGCATCGAAATGAGCAAGGCTCCAACCGTCTAACTGAGTTGTCCAAACCCCGCCGGCACTATCTATCGTCAACCCTCCAAGCCGACCCCCGCCTCGGGGAAGGGAGGCTAATCTGCGCACATGGCTACTCCCAGTGTTCAACATCAGAATATTGCCCGACGCTGATGCCAAGGCGTACACAGATCGGCCTGACGCGTCCCAACTGAACGCACTTACCAGCTCAGGAACGGCCCAACCATGCCGTAATTCACCCTCAGCGCTGAGTTCGCCAATCAGGCACCCGTTTGCCGCCTTGGCGCAGGCCCACAGTGCACCGGAAGGATGGCTGGCTAACGCGAGTAGACGGCTACCCATTAGGTCTTGACGTGGATGCTCCTGGCCTTTCCAGTCAACCAACGACCAGCCACCAGTTTGTGCCACCAATAATCCATCCGGGTGTAGCTCCATGCCACGTATTGGAAGGTCGAGCCTGGCCACCTGGCGGCTGACGTGCCCGTCCCAACAGTGAATCGCCGGTGCTAGGGTATCGGCCCAGTACAAACGTTTCTGTTCGGCATGCCAACGCGGAAAGGCACCATGAAAAGCCCAAGGCCCTGGCACCACCCCAAGTTCGGTGGCAGCTTGTGGTACGTGATCGGGGCGTAACTGCTCGCCTACCCGACGCGCTGCTTCAGCCAGCTCCGGGCCAAGCAGATTCAACCGCTCCAACGTCAAACGGTAGGCGGGGCCAGCTACGCTGAGCGCACCTCGTACATGTCCTTGCTTATCGATGATTGGAGCGGCAACACATCGCACCCCTAAGCGAATTTCTTCATCATCCAGCGCATAGCCTCGTGCTTGAGTGATCTGTAACTCGGCCAACAATCGACGGCGGTCGGTGATGGTCAATGGCGTTAGGGGCGTCAGCACCAAACCTTTGAGGATCTCGTCGCGCGCTGTAGGAGAAAGCGCTGAGAGGATCGCCTTGCCTTGCCCGGTACAATAAACGGGCTTGGCCTGACCGAGGCTGGCTGCTGAACGCTGCGTATGGGCTCCGTCGCACCGCTCCAGGGAGAGGACTTGGTTGCCATCGAGCACAGCCAAGTAAGACGTTTCGCCGGTCAAATCCCGCAGGGCCCGAAGTTCTTCACTGGCCGCAGATACCAGATCAGGCTCCAAGTAAGCGTTACGCACCATTTCCAGGTAGTTGAATCCCAGCCGGTAGACCTTACGTGTCGGATCGCGGCGGATCATGCCGCGATCAACGAGCGTGGCGATGATGCGGTACAGAGTCGTACGGGGAAGGGGAACCTGTTCGGCCAGCTGAGCCTGGCTGATGCCGCTCGCGCTCGCGCCGATGGCCTGCAACACATCCAAAGCCTTCTCTAAGGCGGCTGTCCCTTCACCTGTTTTCACAAATTTCCCACCATTTGGAACTGCAAGTTGTAGGAGCGCATTCTGGCCCTTTTTCGAGCAGATTTCTCCCATAAGATCGCTAGCAGCAGGGCCTCTAATCGATATGTTTCCCACATCATGGGACTTGCCCTGGTCACTAATTGGATGAACCGCGAGGAGAACCTAGAACAATGTCCGTCATCCACAATTATGCCGATGCTCATGAAAGCGTTTCGGGGAAGCAGATCGAAGTCAGCGACGAAGTGCTGGCCAAGCTGGCTACGTGCAGCAGCGGCTCGCTGACCACCCAGTTATTCAAGCGCGGTTTCCGCCAACCGGCGCTTGTCGGTCTGCGCAACATGACCCGTGACATCAAGCCGTTCGCGGGACGTGCATTCACCATGCGTTTCATCCCGGCGCGTGAAGACATCGACACCTATTCGACCATGACCACCAAGCCCAACGATGACAACCTGCAATGGGTTGGCGTTGAACAGATCAAGCCGGGCGACGTGCTTGTGATCGACAGCCGCAATGACCCGGCAGCCGCTTCGGCTGGCAATATCCTCGTTACGCGTTTGCTCGCCCGTGGCGCCAAAGCCATTGTCACAGACGGTGCCCTGCGTGACGGCAGCGAGATTGCCGCCATGAGCCTGCCGGCCTATGCCCGCGAAATCACGGCAACCACGCGCATTTCCTACCACCACGTGGCCGACCTGCAAGTGCCAATCGGCTGCGCCGGGGTAGCCGTCTACCCCGGTGACATCATCGTAGGCGACGCCGATGGTCTGACTGTTGTGCCTGCTCACCTAGCCGAAGAACTGGCCGAAGTCTGCAGCGTCCAGGACGACATCGAAAACTACCTGGCCATGCGCATTGCCTCGGGCGAAGCCCTGTGGGGTGTGTATCCACCGAGCCCGGCGTCGGTATCCGATTACCACGCCTGGGTTGCTGCCGGTCGCCCGCCAATCCCATCGATCATCGACAAGAAGGAGAGCTGATTAATGGCTGAGCACAAGCATGCGCAACTGATCCGCCGCTACTTCGACGCCTGCAACGAAGGCAACTACGAAAAGCTGGTGTCGTGCTTTACCCCCGACGCGGTGCACTACTTCCCCGCAGGTCTACCCGAGGTGCCATGGCGCACGGCCGACACCATTGCTCGTAAATGGGTTTGGTGTGTGGAAAACCTGGGCTCGCAGTGGACGATCGAGAAGATCTTGGTAAGCCACGACAGTAACGAAGCAGTTATCGAGTGGACGCACTGGAAAAGCAAGCTCGGCACGGCACTGCGCGGGGACGAGTGGTATGTCTTCGATGAGCAGAGCGGGCTGATCAAGGAAATCCGCGCCTACTACGCATCGCCTGCCGACAAAGAAGTGCCCATCAACGAACTGGTTGATTTCGACTACGTGGGCCGGGGGTATCACTTGGAGCCCAGGGCGCGCTAACGCCTTAGGTCGTTTACCTGGCGAGATCGCCTCTACTGAGGCGAGCTTGCTCGGGATCGCCACCTCGTAATAATCAAGGAATTCCGATGAGCACCCCGCATAATCACGATTTCGCTGCCGTTGATGCAGTCGTTGCCAAATCAGCTTCCACTGCCGACTTCTGGGCCGAGTCCAGCGCCGACCAGCGCGCAACCTTGCTGCGCGGCCTGGCCACGGCCCTCGAACGGAACCAAGTTGAACTGGTCGCCATCGCCGACCGCGAAAGCGGCTTGGGCGATGGGCGTTTGAACGGCGAAGTGGCACGCACCGCCTTCCAGCTGCGCGGTTTTGCTAGTGAAGTGGAGGCTGGCGTGCCGTATCGCCAGGTCGATGATCAGGCCATCACGGGCGCGCCGCCTGCAGGTCGCCCACGCTTGACCCGCATCCAGCGTTCACTGGGCCCGGTGGCCATGTTCTCGGCCAGCAACTTCCCATTCGCCTTTTCGGTACTGGGCGGTGACACCGCCTCTGCGTTAGCTGCAGGTTGCCCGGTTGTTATCAAACCACACTCCGGCCACCCTGAACTCTCTCGCGCGGTTTTCGATCTGGCTGCAGGCGTCGTGCAAGCCCAAGGCCTGCCAGAAGGGCTGCTGACCTTGGCTGAGGCTCCTAATCGCACCGCTGGCACCTATCTTGTGCAGCATCCGTCCATTGCCGCTGTGGCGTTCACTGGTTCATATCAAGGTGGCAAGGCTTTGTGGCAGGCAGCCAATGCTCGTTCCCGTCCGATTCCATTTTTCGGCGAGCTGGGCTCGATCAATCCCCTGGTTGCTTTGCCCGCAGCGTTGGAGAAGGACAGCGAGAATCTGGCCAAAACCTTGGCTGCGTCGATCACTCTGGGTTGTGGCCAGTTCTGCACTAGCCCTGGCGTAATCGTGCTGCTCGAGTCACCGCACAGCCAGCTGTTTGTCGCTCAACTGGCGGAGGCCATCGCGCCAATAGCCACCCACCGTATGCTCACACCGGGGATGCAGCAGGGCTTCGAAGCCGCCGCTGCCACGGTAGCCGCCAACGCTACACCTCTGTTCATCCCTCAGGCCGATGGCGCAGGCCCGGCGCCGCGGCTGTACGCGACAGATGCCGCCTCGTTCATCGCCAACGCTCATCTGCGTGAAGAGATGTTCGGCCCAGCAGCCTTGATCGTCACCGCCAAATCGGTTGCCCAAGTTGTCGAAGTCCTCGACGCCGTAGCCGGCACCCTGACCACCACGCTGTGGGGGCTGGACACTGACAGCGATGATAACCGCCAGCTGCTGCGCGCGGCCCAGCGGGTCTCGGGACGGGTGCTATTCAGTGGCGTTCCAACCGGCGTTGCCGTATGTCACGCCCAGCAGCATGGCGGGCCATGGCCGGCTTCAACCGCACCGCAGACCACCTCGGTGGGCTACGCCGCCATCGAGCGCTTCCTTCGCCCCGTGGCTTTGCAAGACGCCCCGAACTGGGTGCTGGATTGAGGAGAACAGTACGATGATGCGACATATCGTGATGTTTCGCCGTCTGCCCGGCGTCGAATTCCAACCAGAGCGGGAAGCAGGGTTGGTGGCGCAGATGCGCGACCTCAGGGAAGAAATCGACTTCATTCGCGACTGGCGAGTTGCTGCGAACGAGCTGGATCGGCCCATTTGCTGGGATTACATCCTGGAATCCAGTTTCGACGACGCAGATGCGGTTGCGCGTTACCTGCCACATCCAGCGCACCAAGCGCTGGTTGCCGACCTCAAGCAGTACTTTGAGTGGGTGGCGGTCGATTACAGCGTTTGATTGACCCCGGAGGTGCTTGACCCTCTGGCAGGGTCAGGCGCTATAACAAAAAAGATCCGGCATCACGTGTGCCGGACGGAGTCGCACATGAACAAGAAAAAAAATTATCGCTGGACGATCCTGACCATGTTGTTCTTGGCCATGATCATCAATTACGTCGATCGGGCTGCCCTGTCGATCGCCATGCCTTTCATCACGCAGGAATACCACCTCACGCCTGCTGAAAAGGGCATGATCTTCAGCAGTTTCTTCTTCGGTTATGCCCTGTTCTGTTTCGTCGGTGGCTACTTGGCTGACCGTTTCGGCCCCAAGCGCGTGCTGACCTGGTCGATGAGCTTCTGGTCAGTGCTCTGTGGCTCTACAGCGCTGGCCTTTAACTTCTGGTCGCTGTTGATCGTGCGTGCACTGTTTGGCGTAGGCGAAGGGCCGGTGTCGACCACCGCCAATAAGACCGTGAACAGCTGGTTCCCAATCAAGGAGCGTGCCCGCGCTATCGGTATTAACCAGGCCGGCGGCCCTCTGGGTGGTGCATTGGCAGGCCCAATAGTGGGCTTCCTTGCCTTGTGGCTCGGTTGGCGCGTTGCATTTGTCGTTATCGCCGTGATCGGCGTGCTTTGGGCCATCGCCTGGTGGCGCATGTCGGCCTCCACACCGAAGGAACACCCTCTCGTGTCCGAAGAAGAGCTGGCGCTGATCAACGAAGGGCGCGAGGTGCCGGTTACTGCTGCGCAAGACGCGCCTCGCACGCCGGTCTTGCAGATCATCCTGCAGCGCTCCGTACTGGTCACCGGTGTTTCGTTGTTCTGCTACAACTACATCCTTTACTTCTTCATGACTTGGTTCCCGAGCTACCTAATTGATGCCAAGGGCATCGACTTGAAATCCATGAGTATCGTCACCGCGTTGCCATGGTTGGTGGGCACGGTGGGCTTTGTTTGCGGCGGTCTGCTGATCGACTGGGTGTTCAAACGCACCGGCAAGCAATTGTTCTCGCGCAAAGTGGTATTGGTGACCTGCCTGCTCGTCGCAGCGGTCTGCATCGGTCTGACTGGTCAGGTGCAGAGCGTGACCAACACGGTGGTTGTGATGACCGTGGCCATTGGCTTCCTGATGCTGACAGCTCCGGCGTACTGGTCACTGATTCAGGACGCCGTGCCAGATCACCAGGTAGGCACTGCAGGTGGCTTTATGCACGGCCTGGCCAACCTCAGCGGCATCGTCGCGCCAACGGTCACTGGCTTCATCATTCAGTCCACCGGCACGTACGCCAGCGGCTTCGGCTTGGCGGCGGGGCTCGGCATCCTGGGGGCTCTCATCGTTGCTTTGTTTGTCGGCAAGAAGCCGGTTAACCACGCTCCCGTGGCAGCCACCGCCTGACTTGCCCTGGCCTGGCGGCTAATCACCGTCAGGCAGTCGCACCACACCTGATCGCTGAGAATTTGCTATGCCTACGCTTCTTGTCACCGGCGCCGCCGGTATCGTTGGAACCGCACTGCGTCCTTATCTGCGCGAGCGCTTCAACTTACGTCTGTTGGATCGCCGACCTGTCACTGACTTGGTGAACGGAGAAACGGCGCTCGTTGGCGACCTGACCGACCCAACCTTTGTCAGCCAGGCAGCCGAAGGAGTTGATGCAGTACTTCACCTAGCCTGCGCTCACGGAACAGATATTCATTTCCAGAGCACGGTAGAGCCCAACTACCACGCCACTTTGTACCTCTTGGAAGCTGCTCAGCGCGCGGGTGCCAAGCGCTTCGTATTTGCCAGTAGCCACCACGTACTAGGGCAGTATCACAGTCAGGCGGCTACCCACTTCGATGACAGCCCTGTGGCGCCTGATAGCTATTACGCCCTGAGCAAGGTGTTTGGTGAGGCCGCGTGCGCCACGTTCTCGCAGCGCAGCGAGCTGGCCACCTTTGTTGTACGCATCGGCAATGCCGATCCTAAGGTTGCCGATGCCCGCCGCCTGCGTTTGTGGACGAGCGCCCGCGACCTTGCACAACTGGTGCTGATCGGCTTGGAGCACCCAGACGTGCGTCACGAGATCGTATACGGGGTGTCGGAGTGCCCGAATGCTTTCTTTCACAACCGTCGTGCCCGAGCGCTGGGCTATCGCCCTCAGGACAACGCTTCGGATCATTTGGCTGACAACTTCCTTCCCTATGAAGCCATGGCACCGGTCGGCTCTGGCCGCGACCACGTCGGCGGCGCATACGCCGGAGTTCCATTGGCAAGCGTCCTGGAGCAAGCATGAAAATCGTCCGTATCGATACTCAAGTTGTCGAAATCCCGTTCCAGGACGGCGGCCAAGGCAAGGGTATTACACCGACTACCTGGCACACGCTGGAAAACGTGCTGATCCGTCTGGAAGACGAACACGGAAACGTCGGCTGGGGCGAAGCATTCGGTTACTTTGTCGCCGATGCTACCAAGGCCCTGATTGACCGCTTGATTGCGCCATTGCTTCTCGATCGGCAAGTTGAAGATATTGCTGCATTCAACCGCGAGCTGCAGCTGCGCTTGCACCTGTTTGGCCGCTACGGGGTGACGATGTTTGCTATCTCGGGCGTTGACATCGCACTTTGGGATCTAGCTGCCCGTCGCCAGAACGTGCCGTTGCATGCGCTGCTAGGCCAAGCCAAGCGAGAGGAAGTACCAGCCTACGCTAGTCTGGTGCGCTATGCCGACGATGTCGTTGCTCCGGCAATCTGCGAGAAAGCGTTAGCGATGGGCTTCAGTGATATCAAGCTTCATGAAGTGAGCTTGCCAGAAATTGCCGCCTGCCGCCGCGCGGTTGGCTTCGATGTGCCCTTGGCGACCGATGTGAACTGCTCTTGGACTGTAGAGCAGACGCGCGAGTGGATCCCTGCGCTGGCAGACCTGCAGCTGGCTTGGCTGGAAGAGCCCATCTTCCCCCCAGAGGACTTCGCCACTCTCGCCAGCTTGCGAGGGCAGGGCGTGGCGCTGTCTGCAGGCGAGAACTGGTGCACGGCGTTGCAGTTCGAACAGGCGCTGTTGGCGGGTGCGGTGGACTCGATCCAGCCGAGCGTGACCAAGGTTGGCGGCATTTCTGAGTGCTTGCGCATTGCCGCACTGGCCGATCAGCACGATGCTGTCGTGCTTCCACATTGTCCGTATTTCGGCCCCGGTCTAATCGCGACCTTGCACCTGGCCGCGGTGCAGTCACGTGTACCACAAGTGGAGTATCTGTTTGTCGAGCCGGCGGGCTATTTGTATCCGTTGGATCAGCTGCGTCGGGGGAATCTGTTGCATATCCCGCAGGGCCCTGGGCTAGGCCTGGATATCGACCTCGCCGTGGCTGAGCGCTTCCACCGCTAACCCATACGCAGTTCCCGTTCTGCTTCCCTCCGCCGCGCTCCGCCGTGGCGGCTGGGCTAAGTCGCGTCTGAAATAGGGCCATAGGAGGTTTCATGCAACCGTTGCTGCTCACCAACGTCACCTGGTCAATTGGCTTGCTGCCCGCTTGGGGAGGACGAATTGCTCATCTGCAGGCCGACGGACTTGACGTACTGTTGCCGATCAACGCCGAAACGTTCGACCCGCTCGATTGGCCGAGGGCCGGCGCTTACCCGCTGATCCCTTACTCCAACCGCATCCGCAATGCCCATTTGCACTTTGCAGGGTGCGACTACTCTTTGCCAGCTCATCCAGCTGCACGGCCGCACACCTTGCACGGTGTGACTCACACGGTGCCATGGCAAGTGGTGGAGCAGGGCGATCAGCAGTTAACGATTGCCTGCAACTACCAAGGCGAGCACTGGCCTTGGGCGTTCCGTGCAGAGCAACGCTACCTGCTTGATGGGCACCGTCTGCGTATCGAGCTGGTGTTGATCAACCTAGGCAATTCGACAATGCCCGCTGGCCTAGGGCTTCACCCGTATTTTCAGCGTCACTCAGGATTGAAGGTGCGCTATCAGGCGGGCCGTGAATGGCAGATCGATGACCATTATCTGGCGACCGGCGTCTCCCGCGAAGTGTCACAAGCGCAGCTGATTGATGCCGATGACACCCAGGCAATGGCGCATTACCAATCAGGCTGGGATGGCCTACTGCAGCTCGACTATCTCAGCGGCACTCTGTTGCTGAAGGCGAGCGAGCCGTTGAGCCACTTCGTAGCTTTCGCTCCCGCCGGCAGCCCGTCTCTCTGCCTTGAGCCGGTGTCACACCTCGCTGATGCATTCAACCAACCGTCGAATAGCTGGGCAGACAACGGCACCCTGGAACTGGCACCTGAGGGACGCCTGCAGGCCACGCTCGAATTTACCTGGCAAGGACGCTGAGTTTCGACTCGATTGCTGTACCCGATACAACCAATAACTGAGAACAACAATAATGAAAGACTCCTCGACTGGAGCGGGCTTCGCTCGCGCTGCAAAACCCTTGTCGCTGCTGTTGGGCCTGGGGCCGTTGTGTGCTCAAGCGGCCCTGCTGGACGATAGCAAAGCCAATCTAACGTTTCGCAATTTTTACTATAACCATGACTTGCGCGACTCAACCAAGCCTGCGCAGTCCAAGTTGGAGGAGTGGGCTCAAGGTTTCATCTTCAAGGGTGAGTCCGGTTATACCGACACCACGGTCGGCGTGGGGCTGGATGTTTACGCAGGGCTTGGCTTGAAGCTCGATTCGTCGCCATCGCGTAGCGGTACTGCACTGCTCCCGGGCGCTTACGACCGTGCCGGGGGGCCGCGGAATGCCGACCCGCGCTCGGTGGACGAATACTCTGAAGCTACGGCTGCGATTAAGCTCAAGTATTCGAAAAGCGAGCTGAAAGTGGGCGGTCTTTTTCCGAAGATTCCTCTGGTGAGCTCTGGCGATGCGCGCTTGCTGCCCCAATTCTTCGAAGGCGCCATGCTGGATATCCGCGAATTCGCCGATTTGGATCTCGGTGTGGGTCAAATGCGCAAGGTGAATCAACGCGAGTTCGCCGGCGCTCGCGATATCCAGGTCGGCAACTATTACAGCGTTTTCAGTGATCGCTTCGACTACTTGGGTGGAACCTGGCGCGCTACTCCGCAGACCTCGCTGGGACTGTGGACGGGCCGCCTGCAGGATGTCTATCAACAGACACTGTACACAGGCACCCAAAGCCTGCAGGCAGGTGATTGGAAACTGTCCGGCACCCTTAATTATCTCGACACCGGCGAGTCCGGGAGCGAAGAGGCCGGCAAGCTAGATAGCCGCATGACCTCGGCGATGCTCAGTGCCAACCTTCGAGCGCATACCTTCCGCTTGGGTTACCAGTACAACGCTGGCGACAGTGCATTGCCGTTCATTCATGACACCGATCTGCCAGGGGTGGCCAATGCCGTTCAGGTACTGCGTTTCGATCGCGCCCAGGAGCGCTCCTGGCAGGCTCGTTACGATGTGGATTTCGCGGCGTTTGGCGTGCCGGGTTTAACGGCGTTCGCCCGCTATGTGCGCGGAGACAACTTCAAGGTGGGCGGAGAGGATGGGAGTGAATGGGAGCGCAACCTCGATGTCACTTATGTAATCCAGAGCGGCCCGCTGAAAAACCTAGCGCTGCGCTGGAGAAACGTCGAGTTACGCGGCGATGCAACCGGGCGACGGGATGAGAACCGCGTAATCGTTGCCTATACCCTACCGTTGTTCTGAGACCACGCCGGGATGCAATGCACCCCGGCAACTTATCACCACGAATTGATGACGAGGAACCCAACGATGCCTCCCCAATTAAATCCAGCCATGCAGGCCTACATCGACAGCGGCCAACGTTTTGCCCCCAAGGCGAACACACTGGCTGCTCGCCGTGCGGCATTTTTGCAGGCTTGCCGACATTGCACTCCACCGGTACCTAAGGGCTGGCGCATTGACGATATAGATGTTGAAGGCCTTCGCTTGCGTTGCTATCAACCTACTGGTGAGGTACCGGAAGGTGGCTGGCCAACCCTGTTATACCTGCACGGTGGTGGCTGGGACTTGGGCAACCTCGATACTCACGACTGGTTCGCATACGCCCTGGCTCAGCGGGCACAACTAGCCATTGTGGCCGTGGAGTATCGACTTGCACCCGAACATCCTTTTCCCGCACCACTACATGACTGCATCAAAGCTTGGACGGCACTGCGTAACGGCGAGGTAGATGCCAACCTAAGCCAGAGTGCGTTGATAGTTGCCGGCGACAGCGCGGGGGGCACCTTGGCAGCCGGGCTGTGTAGAGCGCTGCTTGAGGCTGGCCAGCCGCAACCGTTGGGCCAATTGCTAGTTTATCCGGTACTTACTGCACGCCAGGATCTCGCGTCGATGCGGGAACATGCCCAGGCTCCGATGATGACCGTGGCGGGCTTGATGCAATCACTGCAAGGCTTTCTTCCCGATGAATCCGAACGAAGCGACCCACAGGCGATGCCACTGGAGGCCGATGATTTTGGGGGGCTGGCACCGGCGCTGGTGATCGTCGCGCGGGTAGACCCACTGTGCGACCACGGAATCGCCTATGCCGCTTCACTGAGGGCGAGCGGCGTGCCCGCCGAAGTGTGGGTGGGAGAGGGCATGGTGCATTCGAGCCTACGCGCGTTTGGGGTGGCCGAGGTTGAGCAGGCTTGGGATCGTATGGCTGCGCAATTACAGCGCTGGATCGACTGACGATCACAGCGTTCAGGTGCTCTCGCGCACCACAAGATTGAAGCCTACATCTTCTGCACATTCGCCGCGCGCCAGGCTGCCGTCTATACGTTGGAGCAGCAATTCCGCTGTACGCAAACCGATCCGCCCGCCGTCTATGTTTACTGTGCTAAGACGCGGGTGAGTGTGGGCAGCAAATTCCAGGTCACCAAACCCCATCACCGCAATATCGGTGGGAATGCTCAGTCCTTGAGCCTGTGCCTCGGCCATGACCCCTTGGGCCAACAGGTCGATGCTGCAGATCACAGCATCCATCTTCACATTCGCGGCCAATAGTCGAGCCATGGCCTGACGGCCATTACCCATGTTCACCGGCGCGGACTCCAGTTCCGACGCAACAATCTCGACTGCTGCGTGCTGCAAGGCGGCGATACAGGCCTGGCGACGCCGGCTGGCACGGTCGTCATCGCTCCAGATCAGGCCGACTCGGCGGTAGCCACGGCTAATGATGTGATCGGCCATGGCTGTGCCAACCGCCTCATGCGAAAAACCCACCACGGTATCAATCGGCTGATCGCTTAGCTCCCAGGTTTCGACCACTGGGACACCCCGAATCACAAGCTTCTCCCGCGCGGCCTCGCTTCGCAGTCGGCGTGTGAGCACGATGCCATCGGGACGCCGGGCAAGAATGGCATCAATCAGCTCGGACTCGTGGCTTTCACTGAGGTCAGACTGGCTTAGCAGCAGTTGGTAGCGCGCGGTTGCCAAGCGCTTGCCCAGCTCGGTAACGGTATCGACAAAAGCGCGGTTCGACAGGTTGGGTACGACCACTATGACCAGACGGCTGCGCTGCGAGACGAGGGCGCCGGCGAGCATGTTGGGCACGTAACCGGTCTTGCGGATAGCACTGCGTACCTTCTTCTGAGTTTTCTCCGACACTAGCTCCGGTCGGTTGATGACTCGCGAAACAGTGATGGGGGATACCTTGGCCATTTTGGCCACATCATCGAGGGTGGCAGGCGCGACGACGAGGGGCTTCGGGTCGGCTTCGGTAGTGGGCGTTTCCAGCATCGGGGGCCTCTGAACTGGCGCGTTAAGCGTGATGGCAAGTGTACCGGATTGGCCCTTTTTTTCGCACTTCTTCCCCATTCCCAATCTATGGGAATAAGCACCTTTAGACGATTTGCAAAGCTTATACGATCAGGCCTAGGATGAATGACAGCGCTGTCATTTGCTAGCGCTGTCATTGGTCTTAAGCGGCCCGAAGAGGGGCTGCGAAATGCCAGAATTCGAAGCAGGTGCCAGTAAGAGACTCTGCACGACATCAATATAAAAACAATGAGGCAACCGCGATGCACAACCACGATACCTACGCCGCCGGGCCTGCCCCTGGCGCCGTGGCCGCGTCCTCGACAGCCACCCGTTACCGCTATTTGATACTGGCCCTGATTACCATGGTCTTGGCCCTAAGCAGTGGTGATCGCGCGGCTCTGTCGGTAGCAGGGTCGGACATGAGCAAAGAGCTGGGCATTAGTTCGGTGGAAATGGGCTACCTGTTCTCCATCTTCAGCTGGGCCTACGTTATCTTCCTGATCCCGTCGGGTTGGCTGGCCGACCGCTTCGGCTCGAAGAAAACCATGGCCCTTGCAATCTGCGTCTGGTCAGCTTTCACCTTGTGCATGGGCCTGGTTCATTTTGTCGGAATGATAGTGCCGCTGCTGCTGGGCCTGCGTTTTCTGCTCGGCGTAGCCGAGGCTCCGGTGGGGCCTGCATCCACCCGTGTGATCGCGTCCTGGTTCCCGTCGGCGGAGCGGGGCATGGCCGGTGCCATTTTCAACAGTGCGCAATACATCTCGCTGGCCTTCTTTACGCCGTTCATGGGCTGGCTCTGCTTCGCCTTCGGCTGGGAATACGTGTTCATTGTCATGGGAATTGTCGGCTTCGGCATTGCTGCGATCTGGTGGAAGAACTATTACCTGCCAGTCAATCATCCGAAGATGAACAGCGACGAGCTCGACTATCTGCGCAAGGGCGAGGCCTTGGTCGACCTTGAAGCCCAGGCCGCACTGCCCAAGGAAGATCGGCGCAGCTCGCTGGCCGAAGTAGGCTTGCTGTTCAAGAGCCGCATGCTGCTGGGCATGTTCATCAGCCAGTACTGTGTCAGTGCGGTCACCTGGTTCTACGTAACATGGTTCCCGATCTACCTCGTGAAGGAGCGAGGCTTCGACATCCTGCAGGCTGGCCTCGTGGCATCGATCCCAGCCTTGTGCGGTTTGATTGGCGCCGTCTCTTCGGGCTTCTTCTCCGATTACCTGTTACGCCGTACCAAGTCTCTGAGCATCGCCCGTAAGACGCCGATAATCACCGGCGTGCTGCTGAGCTCGACCATGATGCTCTGCAACTACGTGGATGCCCAATGGCTGGTTATCGCCGTGATGAGCCTAGCCTTCTTCGGTAAAGGCTTCGGCAATCTCGGATTCAGCGTGGTGGCCGACACCGCCCCGCGGGAAATGATCGGGATGACTGGCGGCGTGTTCAACGCCCTGGGCAACACCGCCGGCATCGTCACCCCCGTGGTTATTGGTTACCTGCTGCACTCCAGCGGCTCGTTCAATAGCGCACTGATCTACGTCGGCGCCCACGGTTTGCTCGCTGCTTTCTCCTACCTGGTCATTGTTGGTCGCATTCAGCGTCTGCAGCTGTCTGACCTAACTGGCAAACGTTCCGACGCTCAGTGATAACGAGGGCTTACTCATGATCAAAAGCAACGTTTACATCGACCCCAAGATTGCCGCAATGCAACCTGGCCCAGCCACCACCGACAGCATCGAATGGATCAAGCTGTCTTACACCGTACTGCCGTTGGGGGCGCCGATCAGCGATGCCAAGGTACTGACCGGGCGGCAGAAGCCGCTGACGGAAATCGCCTTCATTTTTGCCGAGATCCGCACCCGTGAGGGCCATGAAGGCATCGGTTTCGGCTACTCCAAGCGTGCCGGCGGCCCAGGCATGTACGCCCACGCCCAGGAAATTGCGCCAACGCTGTTAGGTGAAGATCCGAACGACATTGCCAAACTATATAACAAACTCATGTGGGCCGGCGCTTCGATGGGTCGCAGCGGCCTCACTACTCAAGCCATTGCCCCGTTCGACATCGCTCTGTGGGATTTGAAGGCCAAGCGCGCCGATCTTCCGTTGGCCAAGCTGCTGGGAGCACACCGCGATTCGGTACAGTGCTACAACACCTCCGGCGGCTATCTGTCGACGCCGCTGGAAAAGGTGCTGGAGAATGTGCAGACCTCCCGTGCCAATGGCATCGGCGGCATCAAGATCAAGGTTGGCCAGCCCGACACCAGCATCGACTTCAAGCGTGTGCAAGCGGTTCGCGAGCAACTGGGCGAAGGTTTCCCACTGATGGTCGACGCCAACCAGCAGTGGGATCGTGTCACCGCTCAGCGTTTCTGCCGCAAGCTTGAGCAGTTCGATCTGACTTGGATCGAAGAGCCGCTAGACAGCGCTGATGTCGAGGGCCATGCCGCCCTCGCTGCTTCGCTGGATACCGCCATCGCCACCGGCGAGATGCTGACCAGCTTCAGCGAGCACGCTCAATTGATCACGGCCAATGCCTGCGACTTCATTCAGCCTGATGCACCTCGGGTTGGCGGCATCACGCCGTTCCTGCAGATCATGAATCTGGCCAGCTTCAAGGGCTTGAAACTAGCGCCACACTTCGCCATGGAGATTCACCTCCACCTTGCAGCGGCTTACCAGCAAGAGCCTTGGCTGGAGCATTTCGAGTGGCTCGAACCGATGTTCAACGAGCGCCTGGAACTACGTGAGGGTCGTATGTGGGTACCAAATCGTCCGGGCTTGGGCTTCTCCCTCAGCGAGCAGGCACTGGCGTGGACTGAACACAGCTGCGAATTCGGTAAGCGTCCCTGAGTAATCGTGGCGGCGGTGCTTATGCAACCACTGCCATGTCTGTTGCCATAATAGGAAAACACCATGAGTCACCGTGAAGCCAGCCCTGTCATTCGCCTGGATGCAGCCGACAATGTTGTAGTCGCTCGCATCGAGATTCCCGCCGGTACCGCCATCCCTAATGAAGGCGTCACCACCCAGCAGCCTGTTCCACTGGGGCATAAGGTTGCCGCCCGGCTGATCGCCAAAGGTGAGCCGGTGCTCAAGTTCAACACGGTGATCGGTTATGCCTCCGAAGACCTGCAACCAGGTACATGGATGCACAGTCACAATATCGTTTTTGGAGAGACCGGTCGCGACTACCGCTACGGTTTGGATTACGTTCCGACTGATTTACTTCCGCCTGATCAGCGTGCAACTTTTCAAGGCATTGTTCGCGAGGATGGTCGGGTCGCCACGCGTAATTATCTGGGGGTCTTTGTAGTAGGTAACTGTGGCGCCACTGTGGCGCGAAAGATTGCCAACCACTATGACGAACGCCGGTTGGCTGGCTTCCCGAACGTTGATGGCGTGGTGCCGTTCGTTCATGAGATTGGCTGCGGGATGGAAATGACCGGTGAGCCGATGGATTTGTTGCGTCGCACCATCGGCGGCTACATCAAGCATCCCAACACTGTCGGGGCAGTGGTGATTGCTTTGGGTTGCGAGCGAAACAACATTCACGGGTTCTTCGAGCAGGAAGGTTTGGTCGAAGGCGACATGTTGAAAAAGCTGGTGATCCAGGACGTCGGTGGTGTGAAAAGCGCTACTGATCAAGGCATCGCACTGATCAAGAGCATGCTGCCCAAGGCCAACGAAGTGCGACGCCAACCCGTATCGGCTGAACATCTCATGATCGGTATGCAGTGTGGTGGTTCAGACGGTTTCTCAGGTCTCTCGGCCAACCCAGCCTTGGGTGCAGCAGTCGATATCCTGGTGCGTCATGGCGGCACCGCGATCCTCTCAGAAACCTCGGAAATCTTTGGTGTCGAACACACCCTAACCGCGCGCGCTGCAACGCCGGAAATAGGGCGCAAGTTGATCGACCGCATCGAGTGGTGGCTGGAGTACAACCGTGGTCGAGACACCCAGATTAATGGTCGTGTCAGCCCTGGCAACAATGCAGGGGGGCTGGCCAACGTACTGGAGAAGTCGCTGGGCGGTGCCAAGAAGGGCGGTAATGCGCCTCTGATGGATGTGTATGAATACGCACACCCGGTCAAAACCCGCGGCTTGGTGTTCATGGACACCCCAGGATATGACCCGGTTTCAGCCACAGGCCAGATCGCTGGCGGCGCGAATATGATTGCGTTCACCACAGGCCGTGGCTCGTGCTTTGGCTCAGTACCGGCGCCTACTTTCAAACTTGCCAGTAACTCACCGATGTACAACCGCATGGCAGACGATATGGACATCAACTGTGGCCAAATCATTGATGGTGACAAGACTATCGCTGAAATGGGCCAGGAGATCTTCGAGCGGCTGCTCGCCCATGCCTCGGGAGAGCCGACCAAGAGTGAAGAGAATGGCTTGGGTGAGGACGAATTCTGCCCATGGCAGATTGGCGTCCTTGCGTGAGTTGAACCTGCATTAGCCGCCTTTGGGTAGAGACGTCTCTGTCCAACGCGCTCCACCCATTAACATCAAGGAAACCGGCTCGTGCTCAGCGGGCCGTGTGGATCAGTCATGCACAAAAACAACAAAATGCTTCCGACTGCAGTCCTGTTGTCGTTCACCTTACCAGCGCAGGCCGAAGGCTTTTTCGAGGACAGCCAAGCCTCCCTCAAAGCCCAGAATTTTTATTTGAACCGGGACTTTCGCGAAGACCCAGGTGTGTCAAAGCGCGAGGAGTGGGCCCAAGGCTTCGTCCTCGACTTCCGCTCGGGTTACACCCCGGGAGTGGTTGGCTTAGGCGTTGATGCCATCGGCATGCTTGGCATCAAGCTCGACTCCTCTCCCGATCGCAGTGGTACAGGTCTGCTCCCGGTAGGTGCCGATGGTCGTGCCCCCGACGAATACAGCAAGTTCGGTCTGACTGCTAAAGCGCGGCTGTCCAAGACAGAGCTCAAGATCGGTACGCAATTGCTCAAATACCCTACTATCGCATCTAGCACCGGACGGATTCTGCCGCAGACCTTCCAGGGCGGCGTGCTGACCTCTAAAGAGTTTGACCGTCTGACATTTACGTATGCCCAAATAGACCGCACCACTAAGCGCGATTACTCCCATAGCGAGGCGATGAGTCTAGTCAACAAGAATCGACGCTTCAGCGGCACGCCGCAAACAGACGACTTTCGCATGGGCGGTGTCGACTACGTGGTCAATCCCAACCTAAGCCTGAGCTACCAATACGGCGAGCTCGACGGTATCTATGGTCAGCACTACCTCGGTGTCATCGGCAATACCGCCATGGGCCCAGGCAGGTTGGCTTTGGACGCACGCTATTTCGCCAGTAACGACTCAGGTCAGGCTCGGGCGGGCGAGGTCGATAATCGCACCGTCAACGCGCTGCTTACATACAGTCAGGCTGGCCACAGCGTTGGCGTCGCTTATCAAGGGTTGTCTGGTTCGACCGCCATGCCTTACCTCATAGGTACCGATGCCTACCTTACTAACTACATGATGGCAGCCGACTTCATGGAGGCTGAAGAGCGCACTTGGCAGCTGCGGTATGCCTACGACTTCGTTGCGCTAGGTATTCCAGGGTTAACCTTCTCCACACGCTACAACCGAGGCGACCATGCCAATCCGGCTACCTATGCGGGTGAAGGGCGAGAGTGGGAGCGTGACACCGATCTGGGCTACATCATTCAGTCTGGCCCACTCAAGAATGTCAGCATGCTCTGGCGCAACGCCTCGCTGCGCTCCAATTACCAGCGCGATATCGATGAGAACAGATTGATCCTGAGCTACACGCTGCCATTGTTCTAGACGTCTAAGTCATGTGCGAGGAGTGACCGCTTATCATTGGCGGTAAGGCCTGCAAGGAATTGTCGGCCTTTTTTTATTTTCACTAGCCGACGGACAGCCGGAAAATGAAGTTCCTGCATGCGTGAGGGGGCTTTGATATGAGCTGGCTAGATCAGCAGGCTCACTCACTGGACAAGTTTGTCGATTACCTGCTCTGTCCGCCTGACCACAGCTGGAAAGATGTACAAGAAAATTTATTTGTATCGAAAATCAGGCCGGTTGTCTGATACTCGCGTTACTACCTCCTAAGTCATTGAACTCCCTCTTTGCTTTGCTTTGCTATGGTTAGGTCTCCGTATAAGACTAAAGTCGAAGGAGGGCGGCATGCGTATTCGAGGTGATGTTTTTTGGGATTGGGCGGATCCAGTGCTTCATCATCGTATCCATGACGAGGAGCTCGATGACGGCACCACGATTGATGTCCAGGTCAGGCTCTCGCGCACTGGTCAGACGCAAATGTTCATCGGTGTGTACGCTGGCTGCGGAATGGCATTGCATGAAGAATCCTTCGATTCTCGCCCCGGTGAATCCATGACTCGAGCTCTGGCCTGGGGTGTTGGTCGAGCCAGGCGTCTCGCTACAGTTCAACGGCCAGCAGCGAAACAAGTGGCCTAGACACCACGTATTTCAAGATTGGTCGTTAAGCGGAGATGCTGACGGCCAAGTGCTCAACGCAAACTGCTCCATCTAACATCCAGGGCTATCCGTAGCCCTGGATAGTTGCTCAGCGGCTGTCTTCCGTCATCCCGCTGTCTTCATCCTGAATAGCTTGCGACACTTCATCCATGCCTTGCTCCCGGTCAGCTTTGCTGCCAGTGGTATGTCCTCTCTGGCCATCCCGTTGGATTGCGCCACCGGCACGCTGAGGATCATCTTCCTGAAAGTCACTGCCGCTACCTTGCCCTATGTGTTGATCCTCAGATCTTCCCCCGGACATTTTAAGGAGATCTGCTGCAGTCGTATGTTCGGTACCCCACTGACCGAGCTGGCTCCAATCAAAGAGGCGGTTGCAACTTACACGTCCAGAGCTGCCGAGAAGCTGTGGGCCCAGCAGTCGCTGTGCAAACGGCTTCGAGTGAGCATCCGCACGGGCATGTTTAATCCGGATGAGGCCAAATACGCCAACGGCATCCTGGTCGAGCTGCCATATCCAACGGACGATACGCGTTTGCTGACAAAAGCTGCGCAGGAGGGCGTGGAGCGGGTTTTCCGTGAAGGTTTCCGTTACAGCAAGGCATGAATAATGCTGCTCGACCTCAGCCAGCCAAACGAGATTACCGGTGACCTGTTCGCGGTTGCTCAGCCTGTGGCGAGCGAGAAGTTGATGGGCGTGCTTGATGCGGTGAATGGTAGTTGGGGTAGGGGGACGATGCGGCTGGCAAGCGTGCCGGTCGATCCAAGCTGGGGTATGCGCCGGGAGATGATGAGTCAGAGCTTTACCACTCGAGTTGATGAGCTCTGGACTGTTTACTGTAAATAACGCTGTTCCAATCTTTGAGCGCGAAGCGGTCAGAAATAGGGTACACGCGGTTGCGTCACATCGCATATCCCCCGAAGGGGCTAAGAGTCATACTATAGAGCGCGACATTGAATGATTTAACGACGCAGAGGCAACCAAATGAAGCGAACACTGCTGGGAATGGCTGAAGCAGGTGAGCCTCTTCTGAAGCAAGCGCTGGAGGCCATCAGAGCCTACAACCAGGCAATGGCCCAGGGCAGACCCGAAGCCGAGATCGAGCGCCTTCGCGTTGCAGCGGATCACCTGTATCAGACCGTGGTCGATTATCAACTGTACAGAGCCGGTACGCTAGGTGAGTCGGTACATTAGAGAGACATGGGGCCATAGGAAGCTGAACTGTAGGGCCCTTACTCCCGCTCTAGATTTCTCGCATCTGCTGTGACTGCATCCATGATTCCCATTAGTTCTCGAGCTAAGTCAGGCTCGAAACGTTGCAAATACGCCGAAATTGAGTCGTTGCGTAAAATTCTAGTCAAATAGCCTTTTGCTACAACCAGAACCAACATGGTTTCTCCCAAAGTATCCTCAACAAGCCGGTAATCATGGTAAAGTCTCTCCATTTCTCTTTCCATTTTCACGATATTTTCAGGAGATACACCTTCGACTGAGGTCTTAGTCTCCAATAAGTCCTCAGGTCTTGTTGCGGTCAATACCATCTGCGCGTAACGTCCGGTATAGCAGTTTGCAGAAATCATCATTTCTGCAGCTTCGATCTGCCGCATTGGCTTCATTTTTCTAAGTGCATGGAAGACCGGCTGACTAACCATTCTTGTTTTTAATAATTCGATGGCCTCTTTCGCTATTCCTTTTAATAGGTTTTGCCTCAGCTGGATCCGATCAAGGCTAATGTTGAGGACTTCAGCGATTCGCTCGGCAGAAACTCCTCTCTCGATAGCCTGAGTTATCATCTTACTTTCTTGAATGGGAGTTAGTCGACTTATTTGTCTATTATACGTGAATCCCTCGTCATCGGTCGAAAGCATACAGAGTGCATGTTGTGCGCCTAGCTGTTTTAACGCTGCTAGTCGTAGGTGCCCGTCAAGTACTAAGTATCTCGATGGTTGCTCATTCAAGTCAATTGGCTCATGGTGTATAGCTATTGGCTCAATGATTCCGAGCTCTCGTATGGATGCTAGAATCGTTAAATACTTAGGCGAGCTGAGAGTTGATGCCGGGATAATTCGTGATGGCAGCAATTGAGATGTTGCCAAAGTTAATAGCCTGCCATCAAACGCGCTTTTAATTTCGTTCATATTTCTCCCTTGACGCGATCGGCTAAAACCTGTGGCATGTCCTCAATGCCTTCACTCTTCAACAGGGAGCAAAAATACTCATCAGAGAGAAGCCTTCTTAATGCTGTGACGATAAATAATAGACGTTGTTCGCCAATGTCTGCTTTCTTTACCATCAATCTTTGTCTGCGCACCTCAGATTGATACGCATTAAGAAGCTGGCGGGAAGTAGTAATCTTCTCAGGTGTTTTCTGATGTTTGAAGCATTTCCCGCCAGCGCGACGATTGTCGATTAAGCGGCGGACTTTCATTAATTGCTCGCCTTTCAGTAAGCCATTTTCATATGCCTCGAGCATGGCTGCTTGAGTTACAGTATCATCTGAGCGTGCGACTGTTATAGCAATTTTAATTGGTAGCCAGCCTTTTTCTACAGCGCTGATTAATCGCTCTTCACCTTGCCTTAGTAAAATTAGTATTCCGCCAACATAGTTATAGTCTAGGCACGTCTTCTGTGATATTTGTTTGGTGGTGTATCCGCGATCATGTAACGAATTTATTGCTTCTAGCAGGTCGCGGTTCGAGTGCTTTCGCCGCGCGAGATTTTCTACTAGACTGATCAGATATCTGTCCACTTCACTAGCGGTTATCACCACGCAAGGGATTTTTCTCTCTCCTAACACCTTAAAGGCTTCAAATCTACCTTGACCACACACTAGGTCGAAGCCTGCGTTAGTGCGGGCTACAGTTATAGGTCTTTTTAATCCTAGATTTGCTATATTTTCAACTAATCTGGCGAAAACTTTCTTATTGCGCTGCCTTGGGTTAATAACCTTGATGAGCTCTAAGGGGATTTGTTCAATAGACGAAGCTCGGGCGACATGTAGTGTCAGCGGAGCTTCCTGAGGCGCGTTCATTACGCGGCGCTCGTCAGGTGGAATCGCTTGCTCAGCGTGGACAAGATTTCCAAACTTTCGAAGCGATACAATTCCAGTTCTCGGGGGTTTGCGTCGCCGAGCCGCAAATTAGGCGCTACCAGATCAATCATAGGAAACAGATAGTAATCAAGAACTTCTTCTTCCCCTGGGAGCATGCGTACGGCGACAGTGATGTCGGGGAAAAGGCTGAAGTCGAATCTTACTTGCCAGCGTCGACGATCCGCTCCTATTTGCTGGCAACGGCAGAGTACAATGGAAATTGTAAACTCATCATTAACAAGTACTAGTTGAGTGCTCGGATCTATGGATATTCGTCCTCCTACAGCCTCAATTTTCTGCTGCGTATCAGTGAGTATCTCAGGATAACGTTCTCGTAGATGACGATTGGCTTCAATGAAACTATAGTCCCTAGCCGGCTCATATCCGATGAGACGATAGCTGTCAATCAGACTGCCAAACCGCTTTCGGTAACAGCTGCTTGATGGTATGTCCTCCTGTTCGTCAATGATAAGGCCTGAGAGACACCCTCGCTCTAGAAATAAGTCTTTTAGACTCGTCAGCATTTCTTCGTTTGACCATAAGCGAGTACGAGCCTGAATTATTGCCTGGGCAGCAATAAATAGCGAGCGGTCAACTATTGCTGGAAATGCTGCGTCGGCTCTTATCCATTCAGTCGCGGGGTTGGCGATGCGAGGCATCTTTAGTTTTGCTGATGTATGGTTCCAAACGTTGTTGCCGATATATTTTTCATTCACAAGAATTTGATGTACAACACCGCGCGTCCATGGCCTGTTTAGGTCAGTAAGTAGCCCGCGCCTGTTTAGTGAATCGGCAATTTCTTTTTCTGTCAGAGCCTTTTTAATAAATGAGTTATATATCTCTAGCACTACTTCTCGCTCAGCGTCTGGCCCAGGCGCTAGAACTACCCTGTCGGTTTGAAGACTTTTGTATTCTTTGCAGGAAAGCGTTGCCTTAGGTCTGCCAGCTTGGTCTATGAGGTGGCGTCGTAGGCCGTAACCTGCAGTGCCGCCCTGCCTATACCCTAGCTGAATCAAACGTGACTGGCCGGCAAATACCTTCACAGAAAGTTCGCGGCTGTATTCGCCAGCCATCATTCTTTTCATGCTTTTTATGATGCTGGACACGGGGGAGCCGTCATTTACAAATTGTTCAGCACAATATTCTACTCTAACGCCTGCTTGCCGGCAGCGTACTTCATAACTTGCGCTGACGTCTGGGTCTTGAAAGCGCCCCCACCGACTGACGTCATAGACGAGCACGGTGGCGAAGTCGCAGTTTCTATATTCTACATCCGCAAGCAGACGTTGAAGAGCCTCGCGCCCATCTAGACTGAGTCCACTTTTCCCTGCATCCGTATAGATTTTTACAACATTGAGATTGTGGGTCTGCGCGTAAATGTTGATAGCGTCCAGCTGATTTTCTGTGGAGTACTGCTGATGCTCAGTCGACATCCTGACATAAGCTGCCGCCCTGTTAGTGGTTTCTGCGCTAAATGATGTGCTCGGTCGCATTTGGCAGGCCTATCAGTTGGTTTGTGGCATACCTATTACCCTAGGCAAGACTGCTGTATGCCTATCGGCGCATATCAAATAATAAATTTGGGAGGTGGAAAAATGATCGCGAAAATGGGCAATTCTTTTCCAATAAGCTCTGACGTGTACGCCCATGCGTTGGCGTCAGCGCTGCTGAACGAGCTTGGCACTTCACACAGAGCTATTAAGACCCTGCGAAATTGGACTAACGCGAGTGAAAGAACGACCAAAAATTGGATCTCTGGAGCCAACGGGCCTAGTGGGCTACATTTGATAGAAATCATGCGGCACTCCGATGCCGTTCTTCATATCGTCCTTGAACTCGCTCAACGAAGATCTATCGTCGCAGTGACGCTTCTCCCAGCTTTGAGCCAGCGACTGATCGAGACTGCTCAACTCATTGATGCGTGTCTTGCACCCAGCTTCCACCCAGCCACATCGTGACTTTTACGGAAACGCTCTGCCGGAATGGCTAAGTGAAGCAAGCGCTCGGGGCGATCCGTGTCTACAGTGAAGCGATCGCCCTAGGCCGACCCGGCACAAAGTCCGAGCGCCTTTACGTTGAGGCCTATCACCTGACCGTGGCCGGCTATCACCTGCACGCAGTCGGTACGTTAGGTCAGTCGGTACATTGAGTTGAGATGTGGCATCGGAAGGCCGCTGATTCGCAGCCATGCGGATTGCAGTGCGCTCCTCAGCCTCCATGGAGTGCGAAGCTGGTACCGCAGAAGCTGACGTATTCGAGGCTATGATTCATGTAATCGTATAGGCCCTAGGAAATACCACGATGATGAAGGATCCCAATAGCGTCCTGCTTCCTGATCATCCGATGTACACCGATGCCGTGGAGGCTATGAAACGTTATCACCAGGCGCAAGCCGACGGTGTCAGCGGGGCGGAGCTCGAGCGCCTGCGGCTGTTGGCAGAGCATAGGTTTCAGGCCGTTACTGATTATCAGCTGCGCGCACTTGGCGGCCCATCCGAGACTAGTCACTAGTAATGGCCACTTAACGCCACACTTGGTCAAGAGGTGCCGCTTGGAAGGCCAAGTCGTTCTAGCGGCATAGAGTCATTTGAGAGGATAAAAAGTGAGAAATCGTGGGCAGAGCGCGGCGGCGTGACGGATGGAAGCCCGAAGGGCCGAGACGTCGCTAGGCGATGGCTCGGTTCACGACAGCCGGGCCTAGTAAGGCACGCCCTAAACGCTCTACAAGGCTTTTAACATGCGCTCCAGGCTCTGATGCTCCCATGTCGATAACAGGGCAACCGGATCTGTCCGGTCACCAGGATCGAAATCCCAGCGCTGCCCATCCGGGCTAACGCACCGCTCGCAATAGTCCAGCTCATCACAGTCGTTGTAGATCGTGATCCGCCATCCCTCTATATCCACTTCGAAATGGCAGGCGTACACCTGCTCCCAGGACTGGCTGCCAATCTTGGTCATTGTCCGGCGCCCGAACACCGCCTCTCGCAACACTTGGCAGACGTCCCGCGCCGTCAAAGCGCCTGACGGTACGTCGTGCTGGTTATGTTCAGTCATACGCTGCCTGTGTCTCTCAGTGATCAGCCATCGATAATACCCTGTGTCAAAGGGGCGCCGGAAAACACGCAGGTAGGGGTGGTTCGTGGATGTAGTGACAAGAAGAGGTTGGAGTACAAATGTGCTCCATGGCTCCAGAGAAGGCTGACTTGCTCTCTCGTGTATTCAGCCGGCAGGTTGCGCTGCCTGCACGAATGACTGTTCAGGTTGTGTGGCGATCTATCCCCTTACATGCAGTCTTTGAGTCATCTCTGGTGTCGTTGATGTATCGCTCACGAGATCTTCGCTATGCATCCAACGACACCAGACGGACGCTATTTTGTTGTCAAAGGTCAGCTCTGGCGCTGCACGAATCCTTCATTGAGTGAATGCGAGCGGCAACGCCTTGTGTATGCCCTGATGGATGCTCGACGAGATGTCAAAAAGGCCAAGCGCGCTGACGATTCGAGCATGCTGAAATCTGCGCGTGCGCGAGTGAATGCTGCCAAAGTGGGTCTGGGCGAGCGGGGGCCCGTTTGGTGGGACGACGGCAGCCCGGACTACAATCGCTGTCGGGTAGACCTTTCGCCATACGCTGACTGGTACAAGGCTTTGGATGCCACAGTAGCTGAGTAATGTGCTGTAAATGCGCGCGCTTCGGGACTGCGCCCCATATCCTCATGGCACCATATCGTCGCCCTTGGAGTTGGCTGTATGGGTTACAAATTGGAAAAGTTGAGCTGCTGGATCCATTTAAAGTAGATGTCTCGGAAGTTTTCGAGATGTCCATAGACCCGCCGAGCTCAGAATGTGCTTGCTGATTTTCATTTGGGTTTGAACTTAAACTGCGTTAGGATTCTCTTAAGACCAACTGCACATTACGGAGTGATGCACATGTCGCGATTGGCCGAATTTCGTCAGCTTGAGCAAAAATTGGCAGCCCAGTTGGCTGAGCTGGAAGCTATGAAGGGCAGCAGCGAGCTTCAGAAAGAAATCGAGTTTGAGACTAAACTGCGCGATTTGCTGGCCAAGTACGGCTTCAGCTTGCGTGACATCATCAACCTACTGGATCCGCAATCTGGTCGCCGTGCTGCGCCTGCAGTGGTTGAGAAAGCTCCGCGTCGCGCTCGCCAGGTCAAGCAATATAAGAATCCCCACACGGGCGAAGTGATCGAGACCAAAGGCGGCAACCACTCGAAGTTGAAATCCTGGAAAGCTGAATACGGTTCTGATGAAGTAGAAAGCTGGCTCTCTAAGTAAGTCATAAGAACTGAAGAAACCTCCGCTTTCGGAGGTTTTTTTATGGTTTGCGAACGGGGTTTTATCTGCTGAGCCCACCAGTAACGGCACCTCATGCGTGCCCTGCTGACTATGCAGGATCGCGAGTCTGCTTTCGGTAGGGCGGATAGGAAGAGGCTCCAGACGATCAATGACTCCATGCTCTTCAAGCGGAGGGACGTACTGACTCGATGCCGGTTTCGAAACCGCCATCAGTTCAGAGCCTTTTGAGCCCCCCAAGGCGGGATGTGAGCGATGCCTGATCGTGTGCGGCTAGAGCTGGTTCGCCCAGCAGAGCAGGCATTTTTGCGTAGATGACAAGGGATTGGAAAAGGGCTCACGAAAAATAATTTCAAAACACCCCCTTGAAATTTTTTTTGCGAGACGGAGTATATATTTTGTAATCAACAAAAAGCAGCGAGCTCTCGGGCTCCCTCGCCAAATCACGCTTCACTCCTACCGCTTCCGCTGTTGCCATTCCTTTACGCTCTGAAAATCCTGTCTATTTTTTGACCATCAGCACGCGTTGATCACCTGACTTTGGGTAGGATGCTTGGTAAAAGTCGCTTTCTTCGGCCGTTAGGCCGGCTAGCTTTGCCCTCGTGAACAAATTTAGAGCTGCCCCCAATTTTTTTGAGGCGAGACCAGGCAGGTTGCGATATGCAGGCGGCGCTGAAAAGAAGTGGGTCGCACGAACACAAGTCGGTTACTCGCATAGATCCTGAACAGCTTTGAGGTTCTTCTACCCAGCATGCAAACGGGTAGCCGCCGGCGCACATAGAGGCCTTTTCATGCAGGACGACTACAAAGCTCAGCTCACAAAAGCCACAGAAGGGCTGCACTACTGTGACTTGATCCTGACAGCTCAAGAGGCTGAGGATCTGCGTGCGCTCGTCCAAGTACTGCAAGGGACGGGGAGATACCCAGGGCTCAGTGACGTGTTCAGAACGATCCTTGAAGAAACCTGGAGCAGTGACGAACCTTGGCCGACCATCTCATCACCAGCGGCGTCCGGGCGCGATTGAGGTTATGCGACACCCAGCGGGCGACTCGCAGGAATACTGCCTGTGATTCATGATGCTGGAGGGCACATCTGTGTTAGCCGTGCCTACGACGCCAGCGGTATGCATGGTTGACGGGCAGCCTGTTGTAAGCCCGGCACATCCCCATCGCGTTCCAATCTCTCAATTTCTGAGCGGACGTCATCGATGAGTTCTGCGGCAGTTCTACCAGACTCCTGGCTCAGGGTAAGGGTCAGCAACGTCAATGAGCTCAGTTCAAGCCGGTGGCTCACCTGCTCAAGTTTGTCCAGCGTTAGGCTTGATCGGGCGCCTTCCAGTTTGGAAAGGAAAGTCCGGCTGGTATCTCCGAAGTCGCGCTGCGAGATTTTTCGCCTGGTGCGAAGCGTCCGCAGCACGATGGCGAATGATGACTTCAGTGACATGTGCAACTCCTCCATATGTGCTCGTCCTCAGTAACGCCACGTAGAGGTCACGGCCTGCCTCAGTCTGAATGTTCCTCTGTTCAGGACAGCGAGGAGGTGTGACGAGCGTTCCCCTGCGTCGACGCACTGTTGATGCATACAGTGTATCTCGCTAAGCTCAGAAGGAGAACATTTGTACTCCATGCGGTGACGAGCGCTATGAAGAATTCACACGAGACCCAGGACGACTGCTTCGGGTTTTTCTCGAGAGAGGAGTTGCTCGAGCACCAGTGCCTTCTACTTGAGAGTGAGCTGCTTGTGATGGGCGAGGAGTTAAGCGCCTCTCGCGAAAAAATTGCCACCTTGGTTCTGATGTGGACGGGCATCAAGAATGAGCTACGGCAAGCGGAGGTGGAGTTGAGTGAAGCTAGGCAGCAGCTTGATATGAGCACCGCTGGTCACTCGTAAACCTATTCACCCTAGCTGTCTTCATGATGGCTTTCTGATTTCACTCCGGTTACGCTCATTCGCAGCAGGGAAGAGGTGCATTGAGCTAACGCCAGAAATGCTCCGCACGGCAGGTCGTTGTAGGGCGATCCATATCTACCTCGTGCTTTCCCACTCAAAGCATTCGACTCAAACGAGGAAGGATCCCATGTCGTTTAGCGACTATCTGAAAGGCCCAGCCCATCGACAGCGTGCTGAAGCTCTTGAAAGACAGCTTGCAGAGCTTCAGGTACAGCATTCGCAACTGCAAGAGCTCGTCACGAAAATCGGCGCCATGGACGTAGTGAATATCCAGCAGCTGATTGAGCAAGAGCAAGCCAGGCTCTCGGGTATACGCGAAGAGACCCAACGTGCGCAGAGGGAGTTGGCTGCTCTCGCACAGCGCTCCACAGATCTGCAGGGGCAGATACTCGTTTGGGAAGAGACGTTGCTCCTGGAAAGCTTCGCCCTCTATGAGCCCAAGTTCAAGCTAACCAGCAGCCAGGAGTACAAGGCTCGACTGGATTACGTTCGTGATCGTCAGAAAGTCCTGATCAAGAATGGGCAGGCGGCCACCGGCAACATGAACTGGACGGTGAACAACAGCCAGACCCAAGGCCGGAAGCTGGTCAACGACATGATCAAGCTGGTGATTCGCTCGTTCAACAACGAAGCTGATGTCTGCGTGGCGAACGTGAAATTTGACAACGTCGAGCTCGGCGAAAAGCGAATCCTCAAATCGTTTGAAGCTTGCAACCGGCTAGGCAAGATCATGAGCGTAGAGATTTCTGGGGTCTACCTCGACCTTAAGCTCGATGAGCTGCACCTTGCCCATGAGTTCCAGATCAAGAAGCAAGAGGAAAAGGAAGAGGCGAAACGCGCCCGGGAAGAGCTGCGGGAGCAGCAAAAACTCGAGCAAGAGATTCGCGCGGCGCGAGAGAAAATCGCCAAGGAGCGGAAGCATTTCACGTCTGCAATGCGTGACCTGCAGGCTCGCCTTGAGCAAGTGCAAACTGATGAGGAGCGTTCAGCGCTGCTGGTGAAGCTGGCCGAGGTTGAGGCCGGTCGAGCCGAGCTTGAGAGCGAAGAGAAGCTCATAGATTATCGCGAGCAGAATGCCAAAGCCGGGTATGTGTATGTGATCTCTAACCTCGGCGCATTCGGCGAGGGCATTTACAAGATCGGTATGACACGTCGCCTGGAGCCAATGGATCGAGTCGATGAGCTGGGTGACGCATCGGTGCCATTCTGGTTCGACGTTCATGCGATGGTGTTCTCGAACAATGCGCCCGCGTTGGAAGCAAAGCTCCACGACCACTTCGCTTCTGGTCGCCTCAACAAGGTCAACGGGCGCAAAGAATTCTTCCGAGCTGACATTGCTGAGATCGAGAGAATCATCCGGGAAAACTATGATGCGGTCGTCGAGGTCACCCATGAGGCGCCGGCGGAGCAGTATCGTGAAAGCCTTCGTATGGCATTGCCTAAGCCAGCAATTCAGCAAGCAGAGCGGGTGGCCGCGCAAGGCTAAAGACACAGGGACGACATACCGTGATCTATCAATGTAATCATTGCCATCGCTCGACCTTTGAGACCTATTGTTCCCGATGCGGGACTTCAGACCCGGCCAGACAGCCTCAGCATACCCAGCAAGGTATGACGCCGCTTGACCCATCCTTCTACCCCGATTTCCAGTACCAGTCGAAAGGGTTCCTGAAAGACATCTGGGGGAAGAAGAAGGAGCAGGCTCAGCTGAACGACTTGCTGAATAGCGTTCTCAGAAAATACGCAGAGCTGAAGCAGCCGTATTTCACCAACTTCATTCACACCACCCGCAATCCAGTAGGTGGCGGCGGTGATGAAGCAGCGGTACCAGGTGCACGGATGAATGGCGTTTACTCCGAACGTGAGCTTTTCAGGGAGGTGCTGATTCGCAGGGGCTTTGACGAGCTTGAACAGCTACCTACCTTGCTAGATAAATTACTGCTCACGACTGCATTCAACTCTGTGTACGCCGGCTTCTCTCGAGAGGTCAGCCGCCACATCCGATCCGACCTGGCCAGCTCGCTGAGGTCTTGGATCGAGGAAGCCGGAACCACATTCAGGGCTGACCTAGCGCTGTTTTACTTCTACCTGTGGGAAAGCGACGCTTCGTTCCCTGGACTGCAGTTCAACCCTCAGGCTGCCAGCACGACCGGCGTTCCTTTGCTGCCGCTTCAGACTTTCCAGTCCGGGTTGGGGTTGTGCGAAGAAATCTACTTCGACATCCTGGTTGAGCGCTTGGGAAGCCAGCTTGAGCACTTCAACCCGAATCGCTTCATCACCATGTATCTGGTCGATGCGATGGATGGATTCCAGTTTGAGGCGTTCCTGGTCGAGATTTTCCAGACTATCGGATACGACGTCCGGGAGACACATAAGACCGCTGATCAAGGCGCGGATCTGTTCGTGAGTCGTTTCGGTAAGACGATGGTAATCCAAGCCAAAAACTACAGCGGCTCGGTGGGCAACGCTGCTGTGCAGCAAGCCATCTCTGCCAAAGCTTTCTACGGCTGTGATGAAGCGATGGTTGTCACCAACTCCTACTTCACCAAGTCAGCCAAGGAATTGGCAGCTACGGCGGCGGTGCGACTGGTCGATCGCGAAGGTCTCCAGACTTACCTCGACGACTACAACCAAAAGCTCATCGAGGTGTTCCAGGCAGAGGCAGAAACAGAAGAGATTTAAGGCTCTGGTACTGCTGGCGCTTAGTCTTTGTAAGCGTCCGGCGAACTCACCTTCCGAACTACTGCATTAAGGGTGATTGTGTCCGCGTATTTTTAAGCGGACACCATGATCCTCGCCGCCAGCGCTATCCTTGGGTCAAATTTCCATACGGTATGGGCTCACAGCTGTCCGAATGCTTCTGCGATTGCTCGGGCCTCAATTGCACCTTCACTCGGATCTGGAGCGGGATTTTTTATCCCTTGAGCCGCATTCAAACTCTCTATCTCAAGATCTTTTAGCTTAAAATATTCGTATGTGTATTGCCCTTTAGTGCTATTGTCGATTATCGCGTACTTGACGAATACGAAGCGACTTATCTGGTGCGCTTCCCGGGTTAAGTGTTTTTCCCATTCGTCAAAATTTGGGTGTACAAATAAGTAGTTGCTGCTAAGTTTGAGCTTCGAGGCGTCCGTCTTATCGATGACGAAATTGTCATCTTCACCTTTAATTTCCATGTTGCATCTTTTGCAGGAGCTTGAAAGATTCCAAGGCTCATAGCATAAGATCTTGTATTTGGCATTGCCCTTAGGGAGTATGTGCTCACGGTCGATCATGAAGTGACCACTTCCCTGAAGTATGATTCGACAGTAGCAACACGTTTGACCATGGCGCTCTAGGTGATGTTCTCGGATTTTGTTTTTTACGTTTTTTATGTGCTCGTTATCTACTCCCCAGGGTTTTGGCAAGGAAAGGGCTGCTTTGATAGCATCGGCTTCTTGGGCGGTGAACTTTAATTCAGAAAGCGCCGGCAAGTAGGCGTCGGTCATCTATATTTCACTCTTCTGGCCGGTTTGATTGATCTTTCGCTTCTCCACTTTATCAACGAGTTCTATCAGTGCCGAGAAGAACTTGGTTTGATTGTCGTCAAAACTGCGTTTGCGCATTTTTTGAATTAGTGAGGTTACTTGGTTTTTGGTTATCTCGTCGCGTTCGTATTGGTTTATTGCGTCGATGATCTCTTCGCTAACAAAATGGCTTTCCGGCGTGACTACTTCAAAAACCTTCCATAGAATAGCTTCGATACCACTTGATTCGACATCGATTCTATCAATTTCTATAGGGCTGTTGTCTTTTGTCGATACTTCATAAACTGTAACCAAATCAGGTCTCTCATTCACTGCGCCGGTCACCAATAGGGGCGAGTGGGTGGCAATTATTACGGATACTTTTCGGTATCCCAGCGCAGCGAAAATTTTGCCTACGTACTCCCGTTGCCAGCTTGGGTGCAGGCTGTTCTCGGGTTCGTCTATGAGGATGATCGAATTATCAGGTACAGTCGAAGAAATAAAAATCAAAGAACTTATTAGCGAGAGTTCACCGGAGCTTGCGCCGCTGATTTCGAAAATACCTCCATCTTTTTTTGATAGATGAACTTCAACTTCGTCTAAAAGTCCAAATTTTTTTAGGAGCTTTTCGCAGCGGAGTAATGCGGCAAAGTCTCGGCTTAAAGAATACTCATGAGCCGTTGAAGATTGGTCTATCCAAAGAATTTTGCCAGGCGTCCATCTTTCGATAAAGTTGCGCGCAATTTGGTAGTCTTTCATTTCTTGAGCGGACTTGAGAAAACGTTTGGGGTCTCCCACTAAATTTTCAAAGCGTTCTGGCCAGCTTGGGTTACAGCCCTTCAAGCTGAATCCGAAACGTGGATAGTAATGGCAATAATCCAGAATCGCGCTCAGCTGATAAAATTCGGATGTCTCGCTGTCTAGTGTTTTGGATATAGCATTTTTAATTACTTTGCTGGGTGAAGGGCCATTACGTCCTACTGTAAGTCGATTTACGTTCCTTACGCTGTTAAGGCGTCCATACGCGGTATTGGAAACGACGGTGATATTTCGCTTGGTGCGATAACTCTCGGCTAAGCTGAGCATGTAGAAACTCTTGCCGGCTCCGTTAGGGCCGACCAGTATCGCGACACCGCCATCAGTAGCGGTGTGCTCATCAAAGCCTAATTCTTTTAGTGACATAGAGATAGCTTACGGTAAGATGTGGGCTCTCAGCGGAGGGGGTTGCCGTTAGGAAACGGCAGGGATTACGAACCTGTCTCGTCCTCTGAAAGCGTACGAGTATTCTTGATGATACCCCCTTTTGGTTGTCCTTTGCTATGAAAATGCAAACTTAGAGTGTTGCACGGAAACGACCATGCCATTGTCGTTGCATCTAGGTCACAGCTTCAAACTTCGAGCGGTAGCTCAATGAGCGAATGTTTAGCGCACACTAAGCTCTTGCTTTTATGTTGGTAAATCAAAGCTTGAATAAAAAAGACCGCTGCGTCTCTAAAACGACTTTTTGCACTTAGCCCCGTCAGAAAAGCGCTACCCCCCCCCCCCCCCCCCCCCCCCCCCCCCCCCCCCCCCCATTGGTCGATCGTATGATCAACCAATGACATTCTTATGCCAATGAAAATAGCGACTGCTCCGTCAAGGTTAAAGGGATATTGCTCTCTAAGCGGCTCGCGCCTCATGCCTAACGCTATCTGGTATCACTGCCTGACAGATGCAATATAAATTGATAGTGAGACATCAGCTTGAGAAGCTTAGTCATGCTCAGAAGCTGCGTCATTCGCGAAGGCGTTACTCAGGCTGCTGGAAAACTAGCCCATGTTCGTCAAGAGCAGGCCTTCAGTATCCACGACTCGAGCGGCTCCGAAGGTGTCTAGGTAGAAATCTATTGCCTGAAAATTTCAATATCAGTCGGCGTGCTCGGAGACGACCAGCTTGGCTGACCCACGGAGGGCCGCTGCGACGAAGGTTCGCATGATTGGAATGGCAACGTTCAGATGGAACGGCGCACGTGCTCTAGCTGTCGTAGCTTATGAGCGATTGCGAGGTTCAGAACCCTGGAGTTTCGTTAACAAGGATGAAAAACTTAAGCCCGAAATCGTATGCTCGACGTGACTAGTGGCGAAATCGGTATAAGCGATGGTTTCGAAGTGAATCAGCACAGGAGGAACATGGTAAGTCATCTACAATGATAACCATGGTAGGCTGGACTCGTTGAGGGCTATAGGCTATCTTCACGGCCTGGGCCGAGGCTTATCTGTATGATACTGCTGAGGGAGCGTGAATTTTAAGAAGTCACGAGTCAATGTACCAAGTTATCACGTATGGTTTTCCGCTGATTCTCGTAGCCTTTGAGTGGGGGCTAAAATTTGTGATGAAAGTTGAGAATACTTCATTTGCAGGGCCCGCACTGGCGGCTGCGGCGTTATCATTTCTAATGCCGTTGACTAAGCCAAAAGTTATTGAGGTCAATATTCAAGGGCATCCTAATACATTTTTGACAACTAATCGAGATAGTCAAATTGTGGGGTTTACTTGGATATTGGTATTTGCATTTTTGTTTTTGTGGGCTATTAGTTGTTTTCTGACTACAGAGGTTCCTATAAGGAAAATTTGGAAGCTGGATATGCCCTTCGCGATAGGAGCTGGAGTGTATTTGCTCAGCCTTGTAATGACCTGGATTAAGGAGAAGTTTTGATGGAAGAGCTTATTATAACGACTGCGGTCGCTGTACTCATTCCTGTCATTGGGGCTCTCCTAAAAAAGGTAGTAGGGAAGGCTGCTGTTAAAAATATGCAGCTTACCATCAAGGATATTAATGGGAAGGAACAGAAAATTGAATATAGCGGCGAGCTTGATCTAGATGTGGTTCAAAGGCTGGTCGAAAAGGAATATGAGCTTGAGGCAAAGGTTGAAAATATTCTAAAAAGATATAAGAAGCAGAACAAGAATTTTCACTACACAAAAAATCATAGTGTGGACTTTCTGTTGAGATTCTCAAATCATGTCGTCGGTCTTGAGGTGAAAAGAAATAATAGTCTACCTTCTAAGAAGTATTTTAATTCTGTGAAAGAAAGTCATCCAGAGCTTGAGCAGCTACTTTTCTTGTTCGATTCTGAGGTGCCGCAGAGATATCTCCATGCCTACGAGAATGATAGCTTTGTGAAGTTTATATCCTCTCCCCGAGAGAAGAATTTGTCAGAAAAGCTTACGTCGTATCTTAATAAGATGATGTCTAGCCTAGCCTAGCCTAGCCTAGGTAAATTAGTTCGCTGAGCTCAATGAGCTTCATATTTGAATTGAGCTCGGCGATTCAGAGGTGAAACACAAGCGACCTGCAGCTGAGATTTAGCGCCTGCGCGTTGAGGCAGACCATCTCTATCAAACAGTAACCGACTACCAGGTTCATAAAGCCGGTTGCCTAGGTGAGCCGGTGCATTGAATTGAGCCTCCGCGACAATGAGTCCAAGATCTCCATCGCTCATCCAAGTTCTATATTCGGCCCATAGGTCAGGATATCTACCAGACGAAGTGCCTTTCGTGCATCCGTTTTTAGGTTGGCAAGCACCGGGTCTCGCAAGGCGGTGATAAGCATTGAGCGGTCACTGGCATCTGTTGCTGCTGTGAGCAACTGACGAGTCCAATACCTTTTTGAGTCAGGGTTCTCGATCGCATACACCGCAGGAAAAGCCTGGCCGGCAGTGAATTCACCGGCGTACAACGCCGCGAGTGGCAGCATCGCCTCCAGAGAGGCTTCGCGGACAGTTCCTTCGTTACGATCCACCAAGTCGGGGATGTTTTCTCGTACCGACTCAGCTGCTGTATTTTGTGTGACAGTGAAGGTTGCTATCTCAGTAATGGGCGATAGAGTGCGCTCTTGCCTTTTAGCTTCAAGGGCTTTGAGGGCAGCGCTACAGCGCTCTTTGAATTGATCCTGTCGGGATACGGCCATAGCTCGGCGTAGCTGGCCGATTAGCTGGCCGATGTCGTCGACCATCGATACAAGGAACCAGTATGGGCGTTCTGTTCCCTGCTGGTTCAGTGCGGTGGCAACGAAAGGCCAGACCTCCTGTCCTGTGAGTGTTTGCCTCTGCAGGGTCTCGCGCAGTTGCTCCGGGCCCTGAAGACACAAATCGAGCAGGAATGATTCAGGGGGCAGATCCAGGTTTCCTTGGTCAAGTCGACCATTAGCATTCCCCACATCTGCGCCAAATTGCTCACGTGCATGTCCAAAGGCTTGCCGCATATCCTGCACGGCAATAGGCAATGCGTTTGCCTCATTTGGACGGACGACTACTGGCAGCGCCTGACCCTCTGCATTGATGCGGCGGAACCTCATGGGGGCTGCGTGTTGAAGGGTTTCTAAGAGCAGAGTGATGTCGGCGGGGCGGGGCGCGACTACGGAGCGGTCAAATGCATCAAGCCACTCCGGTGCTTCTCGAGGCACTTCAGGTAGGATCAGGAACAGAGACCGCAAGGCATTAACTCGCTCAGTCATGGCATCGTTGCTTTGGAATTTTTGTACCAGGTCATCAATCAGCACATTCTGATCGATGATTTCATCCGGCGGTATTGGTAATCGATCCATGTAAGGCCGGATACGAGTTGACATAGCTATGAGCTCGAGGAAACCGTGAACCTTGAATGCTTGTTTCAGCGTTACTGTACGAGAAACGCCAAGGCCAGCATGGAGACCGGTGGCCCTGTAGGTGAAGAGTACCGAAAACCCCTCCGACGCCTGAAGAATCGCCTCGCGATGTTGAGCAGGGTTGTCTACACCTGCGGTGAGAAATGAGCTAGCAGGGATGGGAGCGCGCAGTAACTCCCTCATGTCCGACAATATCTGTCGAGCACTTTTGTACTGGGTTGGAGAAGTCGCCAACGCTTCGTCGCCCCGAACCTGCACAATAATGGCAGCTAACGCCTGCTCTGCGGCGGCTCCGATTAGTCCAATCGCGGGTGAATATCTGGCCACCTCAACTCTTAAGCTTCCTCGGTTAGGAGTGCCGAGGCAATGCAGTGCTAAGGCTAAGGATTCTTGGCTGGCTTCCAAGAGACGTATTGCGCTGTTGCTGAGGTATCTGGGCATAGCGGATCCTTGCACTGCTCATGTGGTGGGTCTGCGCAGGATGGCCACTAGGGCACCCGCTAGCGTGAGCCCCGGCATTCCGATCGCAGAACCGGTACAACCTGATTCTACTGTGGATTACAGATTTGAGTGGCCGAAGCTAGGATTTGAGGCTCATGGTGTGGCGTTCAGATCCATAATGGCCATCGATGGCTCGGTCATCAGCTAAGGTATGGTGCCGCGAAGCCCCCAGGAACTGCTCGATCATATGTATCGAAGCTTCGGGCTCGAAGAGGCCGGCTGAATCGTCGCTAGGTCTTCTATCTTGAACTTGTAGGGTAGGGAGCGAGCAGTTGCGTCAGGTGATCGTCGCGAAGTGGGGTGAGTACATGAAGGTCGGTGATTTGATTCAGCTCCTGCAAGCGTTCGATCCGGAGATGAAAGTGCTGATGACACTTTCAGATACGGGCCTGGAGGACGTTGTCGCGTGCTATGAAGACTTGGTTTGCCAAGGGCGGGTATGCAAGTGCGATCGATCTCGAATAGCAGGGGAATGTCATTCTGACCCTTGCATCAGCGTTTAGATGCCTCGTGTACGCTGAGCGCAGGTTATGAACCTATCGCCAAACTGGACTCGAAGAGGCCGGCTTGATCTTCTTAAGTTGTGGGGCTCGGGCAAAAGCTTGATACGGCCAAGAGCACAAATGTACTCCTTTGGGAAATTGCTTACCACCGAGGTGGGCGGGAGAGTGCGGGCAGCCCTTCCGTTGCCACTATAGTGCTATTAACATCAGCGGATAGCTCCATATCATTGATCCAAACCAGATCGGCCGGTTGCCAAGGACTGCCCTCATGCTGCTAAACGTGTCGTTGTGTGATGTCTCCAGCTACTCCCCAGTCGCTCCAGTGGTGCTTGGGCCACTGAAGAAGATAAACCTCATCTACGGCCAAAATGGGGCGGGGAAGTCAACGATCGGTAACTATCTGCAGACCCTGGATCATCCGTCGTTCGATCGCTGCAGCATTTCAGAGCAAGCCGTAGAGCCTGATATCTGCGTTTACAACCAAGTCTTCATCGAGAAGAATTTTCATGGGGGTAGTCAGCCAGGTGTATTCACTCTCAACGAAGACAACGTTGAGGCTGAGAAATTGCTCAGGGAGGCTGAGGCCGCGATTCAAACATTGGAAGCCGACTACCAAGCAGAAATGACGGTAGGGAAGGAGTCCAAAGCCGCTCAAGAGGCCTTGGAGCAATCCTTTAAGGACGGAATCTGGGCCCTGCGTAAGCAGGTAGAGTCGACGGCGCTAGCCTACTGTCTGCAGGGCGTCCACACCAAGGATCGCATGCATGATAAGGTCACTAGTCTGGCGTTTTCGGAGACCCCAGACACCTTTGAGTTACTAGCAAATGAGGCGAATGAGCTGGTCAAGGCTAATGACCAGCCCATCCCCTCCATCCAGAGCGTTTCCTTCTGGGCGAATGTGGTCGAGCAGGATCCACTGCTCCAGGAGCAGATCATCGCTTCGGACGAGTCCTACCTCTCAGGCCTGATACTTGCCTTGGGTAACTCCGACTGGGTGAAGCAATCTTTCGGCTACCTCGAACTAAACGCCGAGCAATGCCCGCTCTGCCAGCAAAGCCTGCCCAAAGATTTCTACGACGACATCAAAAAGGTGTTTGACAAGACCTATGAGGAACGGCTCGGCCGGCTGCAAAAGCTACGGTCGCAGTACAGTTCCGGAATGCAGACACTGGTCGCCCAAATTGATGGCGCAGAATACCCCACTCCAAAACTGGCTCAGCTGACTGCCGACCTCAAAGCGCTACTGATCGATAACCTCTCCTTGCTCGATAAGAAGGTTTCGAATCCATCTATCGTGGTCACGCTCTCCTCAAGCGACGATCTGATCGCAGACCTCAATCAGCTGATTGAGGTGGAGCAGGTTCGTATAAACGCTTTCAACGACAAGCTTCGTGAGAAGAGTAGGCATCTTGCGATGATCACAGAGCGTTTCTGGTACTGCTATCGAGACGCTTGCGATGAGCTGATACGAGACACGCTTCCAAAAATTGAGGAGTTCAGAGAGGTTCGCAATAAAAAGCGCGAAAGCGTGCAAGCCATGCGTGAAGAAATCATCGAGCTTCGCAGGAAAAAAGCAGAGTACACATCCCAAACCACCAACATTGATCAGGCTGTCGAGAACATCAACCGTTGGCTAGGGTTGCTTGGATTACAAGGCTTCGAGCTAGTTAAAGAGGAGGGCCCTATCCCTCAATACCGACTGCAGAGGGCAGGAGCGCGAGAAAAGGTTTTCAACACTCTCAGCGAGGGGGAAAAGACGCTGATCTCGTTCCTATACTTCCTAGAGGTGTGCAACGGAGAACTGGACTCCGCGTCGAAGAAGCTCAGAAGCCAGCGTATCGTCGTGATCGACGATCCAATTTCCAGCCTGTCTCACAATTACGTCTACGATGTCGCCTCGCTCATCCGCAAGCACGTTCTCCTGCCGACCAATCGCTTCAAGCAGGTCATCGTCATGACCCACAACTTGTTCTTCTACCATGAGCTGATCAAGCTGATCGAAGATGACCGGCGCGACAATGAGATGGCTTTGTTCAAAGTCTCCAAGGCCAATCACAGTTCTATCCAGCCCCTTCAAAGGCGGGACATTCGGAACGACTACCATGCATTCTGGCACACGATGAAGGATGCCCTTGAAGGCAGGGCCTCCCCAGCTCTTATCCCAAACATGATGAGAAACATTCTGGAGTACTACTTTGGCTTTGTGCAGCGGAAGGAAAAGCTCTGGAAGGTGATCGATGAATTGTCGGATGCTAATCCTGAGTTCCGAGCTCTGTACCGCTACATCAACCGGGAATCACACTCGGATCCCGTCAATCTCGGTGAATTTGGGGGCATTGATCCTAGGAAATACCTGGAGCAGTTCAGGAAGATCTTTGTCGCTACAGATTTCGAGGATCACTACAACCTTATGATGACCTGACGCTGTGGTCGCGTGGAAGCAGCGTTTCGCACCTGGCAGGCGCCATTCAAGTCTCGGAGAGATGATCCATTTGTGGTGGCCAATGGCCTTCTCAAGCGGCTCTGACCTTGCTAGTATTCCCGTCGCAGCTACCCCCAAGGATCTCTAGTACCGCCGCGCATTCAACGTGCACTGCTTCGCATACGGAGTGTGAAGGCGCTCAGCAGCCCGCTGAGGACGGATGGAGAAACGGATCATGAGAAATCGTGAGAAGGTAGTGCCTGTAAGGCAATACGAACGTTTCCGCCTTGGTCGCTGGGAAACGGTGTGCAACCACCGTCGCTCGCTTCCACAGCGGTAATTTCTAAAGCCTTAGGGGGTAGCTGCATCCCCTTATTTCTCCCTTCTCATGCGGCTACACATCTCTCCTAGGTACTGCTCTACGCCTAGATAACGCCAAGTCTTGCTGCTAGTCGGGAACTTACCTTGACCATAGAGTCAGAATGCTTCGGTAAACATCAGGGGGCGCTTAGGTTTGGAAGCTGTACCGCTCTTTCACTTTACCACCAGCAGGATGACAATGTGTTAGGGAATATCTTCAATGTATTTTCGCGCAGGAAGGAAAACCAATCGGTTGCCAGGAAACCGCTGACCGCCGAGTTCAGACAGCGGACGCTTATGCTATTACGTGACGTCGGTGATGGGAGCCTGCACGAAACTCTCGAATACTTACATGGTAAGCTCGCATACCTAATTGGCCGAGTACCTTTGAGCCAGAAGAATGTAAATTCTGTGACAGAGGATGCCGTTGAGTTTCTCCGCACCTGTAGTGACGCCCATTTCCTCGATGCGGTGGAGTACATTCTCCACACAGACTCCCACCCGTGCTTGCGGGGTCAACAGAACGAAGTAGTGGGCCGGCTCAACGAATTTATGAGCATCGATGACTTACCCTACTTCATAACAAAACAGGTCTGGGAGTCTAGTGAAAGTGAAGACTTTCGCCTTAGAAGCAGCTGGATAATTGAAGAGTCCAAAGTCATATCCAAGGATAGCCAAGTCATCCATGAGATGGCTTTTGAACCTGCGCTTCAGCTCCTTCGCCAACCTGCATTCCGCCACGCGAACACCGAATTTATGGCTGCGCTCGAGGATTTCAGGCACCACAAATTTGGCGACTGCGTAACCAAATGCAATGCGAGCTATGAAAGCGTTATGAAGGTGATCTGCGGCCAGAAAGGCTTTGAGTACTCTCAGGGTGATACCACTTCGAGGCTGTTAAAGTCGATCATGGGTAAGACTCAAATGGACAGCTTCTGGGAGTCGCCTCTGCTCATTGTGGGCACGCTCAGAAACAAACTAGGCTCTGCCCATGGGGCAGGGGAGAATGCGAAAGTCGTACCTGAGCATGTCGCAAGGTACACTTTGAATATGACTGCTTCCGCAATCGTATTCCTTCACGATCAGGCCTACAAAGGCAAGTAGTACCGACCGATCCCGCCGATCAAAATAGCTCCGATGGGCACCGGTACCAAATCTGGATTCAGCGCCGAATGGTATTAGGCAGGCCTTTTGCTACAAGGGAAGGGATGATCCAAGCACTTACAAGCCTCAGTTTGGAGCCTTTTCCCAGGTGCGGCTTCAAGGGCAGCGCTTTAAGGTGTTGGGGAAATCAGCCCGATCTCTGTAAGAGCTCTGATACCCTCTCGGTATGTCAGCGCGCAGAGTAGTTGCGCCTTTTTGACGACGTATTAGTAGCCTTCGGTAGCCTAGGTTGATCCATGCGAAATCGATACTTTACATGAATTGAATTTTCTGGGTTAAGTTATATGACACGCCGCTTAATCAAATGTGTCGATTCTTTCTTGAATTGCGTCGCTGAATCGAGTAATTAGATTAAAGATTAAGTTATATACTTTAATCACGGATTTTGGTGTTAAGATGTCCTTTGATCCGTTTATTATCCCGTTGTTGTGTGTGTAGGCATTTCTAGTACGCAGCAGGGCTTGACATAGGGCGTCAGGAAGCTTAGGGATGTCCATGTCGAAAAGTGACTTTACTATGCGGCTGATCTGATTAGGGTCGTGTAGCGTTTTGGTTCTAAGCTTATTTCTGATTGATTCCTGATTCAGCTGTCCTTTAATTTTTAAGTATCCTCGATCTGCAGTTGTTAATGAAGGCCATCTGGAAATTGCCGATTCTAGTAGGCTGTTATTGCTTAAAATCGCATCCAGTATATCGTGAATGCATCCTTCGTAGGCTGAAATTATACCGCTACAAATTATTCCGGTTAAGAAGTTTGTGGGTTCTTCTGGTTTCGATTCTAGGGTGGCAAAGCTTAGTGAGAGTGATGACATGTTTTCATGAAAGGTATTGAGTATATCCATCATTGCTAAGCACAGGTCTATTGCCTCGTCCGCCTTAATTAATTCTGCATTGAATTGGTGGTGCTCCCTCTCGAGTTCATCAAAAAGTTTTTCAAAATCATCGTCAGGTATTTCGTCCGGGATTGTGCAGTCTTTTTCAACGTTGTTCTTTGTCATCTTTTGGTCGGCTTTGTTGAATAGTTGATTGGTAGCTGTATTTTTTGCTCTTTTGTAAAAAATTTTCTTTGCGCTTAGAGTGATCTCTGACGCTGCTGGTGTGTGTGACGGCAAAGAAGTTCCTGCGATAGCAGAGAGGCTATCCGGGACACAACCCCTAAACCTGCCTTCCCTCTTCTAGCAAGCGGTACCTAGAGGCGTACACAACTTGCAGTGAGTTTTCCACTGAATGGTAGGTTGGGCCACACTCTACTTGCCACGACGCTTCGACATCTCTCCGACGCTCTGGCTAAGCGACGCGAGTGAGCGCTGGATGACCGCGAAGCCCCCGTGCGCTTCTGCATCTGCTGCCAAGGCTTGTTCGTTTTCACGGAGGTCAAGCAGCGACTTCTGCGCAGCAGCAGACAACCCAGTGTCGGGTGAACGCATACAAGACACCTTAAGCAGGTGGTACAGCCGGTCTTCATTGACCGTCGCTCGTTTCACATGGTGGCGAAGTAGTCCAGAGACGAAGAAGAGCATCAACACGAAGCCACTGAGCATGACATACCCCAAATTGTGTTCCGCGGCCAAATTTGTGAAGTCCACGGGTGAGGGCTGTTCCATTCCAGCTGACTTTGCGGCTGTGATTGCTCCAGCGGTAGTTTGGAGGAGCTGAATGAGATAGCTGCCAAAGGCTAGCGAGCCAATGAACACCATCACGGCGAAGAAAAGCATCGTGAAGAGGTGAACTCTTGCTCGAGATCTATGAAACCGCAATGCGTTCCGAACCTCCCGGATAACCGCTTCAAGATCGTGCATAGGGACTCCTTGTGACACGAGTGTTATTTGGCTGATCTGAGCGTCAATTTGCCGTATCTGGATTGCGGTGGCGCCAGATTACGGCATCAAGCTCGGCCAGGTTTTTAGCTGGGTATTTTTTGGCACGGCTTAGGGCGATGCGGAGCAGGCGAGCTGAGCGGATGTAGTTGGCCCCCTGAGTCGCCCCCCTGACTTTTGAAACACCTGTCCCTTGCAACCAATGACGAATAGGGGAGTTGAGGACGTAATAGTCATCCGGAAAAAATTGACAGAGCATTTCTGAAAACAGGGCTCCTCGTGTGCTTACCCCTTCGGTCGCTAAGCGATCAATCTCAAGTCTCACCACTCGATCCCGAGAAATTTCGGAGGCGTCTAATACGCGCACTACGCTTCGAGCGAGCTCTTGAAAATTGCTGCTTCGGCCCTGGCGCTCCCAGCCCGCCCCTTGAAAGCGATTCCCCTTGTAGTAAGACCAGAGGCTGTTAAGTGTGTCGTAGAATCTCAAGCTGTCGCTGTCGTTCCAATTCTTTTTCCCCGAGGCAGTGCGGAACGCCGATTCCAGTTTTGCGCGGGTTGTAGCGAACTGAAGCATTTGTTCTCGACGTCTTTTCAGGACATCCTTCAGACCAGAGAGAACATGCGGATCTGGGAGTACCAGGTCATATACGCCTCCGTTATCGCCTTCGTCGTTTTGGGCCGGGCGTTTAGGTTTAGGAGGTTGTATGGCCTCTTGATAGCTGGCAAGCCAGTTGGCGTCCAGCGTTGCACAGTTGTGAGCGAGCCCCTCGATCCACTCCTCTGCGGCTTTGAAGCTTGTCTTTGAAATCAGTGAAAAGCCGTTTGCTTCGTGGTTCGATGAGAAAGCAGCTTTAGATAGATTCGACGAGCCCACAAGCGCATAGCACGACCCACCTAGCTCACGCCAGAACATAGCCTTTGGGTGGAAGCCTTCGATGCCCTCAGCAACTAAAAACTCCTCGTGCCACTTTTCAGGGAGCCATGTGAGCACCTGTAGACAGGCAGCCTTGCGTGTAATGCCAAAATCCTTCCCCACGATGAAGGTGAAGGTCTCGCACTGCTTTCCCAGCTCCTCCTGGATATCCCAATTAGTCAGATACGCGCTGACGATATAGAGGTGCGTCGACCTGCGAAATGCGCGTCTGTAGACATCCGCGAGTGTCGATTTCGATCTATCAGGTAGCAGCAGTAAATCCATTCGGTGTGCATCCATGGCTTTTGATTGACAGTGGAGGGGCCTTGCAACGTGAACCGCAATGGTAGGCACCGTCCGCCGAAGGCGTTCGAACCTGATCTCATGGGGTGGTCGCAGGGTGATGGCATCTGGCTATCTATGGTGGGGTGCTAGCTGCATCTTTTCAAGCATGCGATATGAGGGGGAGGACTTTGCAGCGGACGCCGGCGTAAGGCCCCCTGACGGGCATAATGCTGCGCTAAGAGCATGTGAGATGCACCAGGCGCTACGTGGAGATGGGTTTTGAGATTTCACTGACGTCGCCTGGACTGCAGGTGCGAGGTAGGTGAGCCATTTTGAAACGGGAGGCCATGCTGTGTTACGAGCATGTCTCCCGTAGACTGATTGATGGTGCTTCTACTTATCCCGACCGGGATGCTCCAGAATCGGTCTCGCCGATGGAGCCGAGTCGAGTAAATGCCGACTAAATGTCAACGAAACCGTCTCCGCCGCACCAGCTGCATTCATCCTCCTCAATTTCACCTTCTCCATAGCATGTATGGCACTGGCCGTAAGGGTTCTCGTCATTAGGGCACATACCGGTGCCTTCACAATCTGGGCAATCGATGACTACATTGCGTCCACGGCCCCCGCACACTGAGCATACTGACCTAGTCATGGAGGTCACCCTGGATAGGGGTGTTCGACATAATGTGATTGAGGAGATGGAGCATGCGCCTGTTTTTCCAGATTTCCCTAGCTGTCGGATGGCGCTGAATTGCTCTACGTATTGCGGCGACGGTGCCCTGTTCGACAGGCGAAGAATAAGCGTCCGATCCGCGAAATAGCTCATCGAGCTCTTCCGACCATCCCTCATATCCTTTCAGTGATGCAGCAGCATAAATTTCCAGCAGTTCAATGGTTGCTTGAGCCGCAATGCTATCGTCATCGGTGCGCGTGATGGTATCTATCCTACCTTTGGCTCGCATGCGGCAAAGCATCTCCACGCTGCTTTCCTCTAGGAGCTCGGCTGGATTATTTTCCAGCAAATGCCAAACGTGTTCAGCTACTTTGGCGCCGTATTCTGTGTACTCGTCATCCTTGAGATGGTACGAGCACGTTTGGGCTAGGTGTAGCCCAGCCACGACGTGACCATGGGCCCAGAGCATTTCAAAGACTCTCACCCCCTGTCTGATGCTTGCGGGGGTCTCTTTGTTAACCAGTTTTACGGCAGCGATGCCAAGGTTCTCAGTCAGCAAGCGGAACAAAGTAGGCATCTGGTTCACGCTGTACCCTGAATAGAAGTGCTGAACAACAAACGCCAAGGCTTTTGAGACATCCCTTCGGACAGGAATTGCAGCTGACGTGCAGGTGTCCTCCATAAGCTGTGCGAGTCTCATCAACTCGTCAGCATTGAGCTCCGAAGGCGTCAACAAAAATTCAAAAAGGTAGTCGTTCTCTTTTGCAGTGGGCTGCCAGGCGGCAATGAACGCTCGGCAGTGTAGCAGCAGGTCTATAGGAGAGGACTTAGGGTCAGTCGCGAAATCCGTGTGGTCTACTACTATCTTGTGCAGGCGCTCGGCTTGCTCATCCCGCCGGGTGCTCAGCTGACTTGGTGTCAGCTCTTCGTCGAGAAGTATTCCGCAGTTATCAAAATCGCTGAACGACTGCAAACCAGCAACTAGAGCGGTGATCAGCCTGAACGCAGGCCAATGCTTTTGCCCCTTTTTAAGAGGAGTCTCTTGTCGGGCTTGTTCCTGTTTCCCAAGCACTATCGCCGCTGAATCGACTAGGCGGAAGAAACCAAATTCTGAGCTATTGAGGTATCGAAGGCGTTCTGCGCGAGACGCAGCTAGCTTGCGATCAAGGAAGGAAGGTGAGGGTTTGTCCATTTCTTGCTCCATACCAAAACAGAAAAAAGCGCATGAGTACGCTTAAATTAGGTTTGGCACGTTGCGCCAGATGGCGCTTTCATGGACGTGCGATCGCGGAAGCAAAGCTAAAGGTGTCGCCCGCTAAAGTCAAGAGCGAGCGATTCAAATCCACAACAATTCGGCCCAATCCCTTTCCAAAACAATCTATGTGAAGGTCGGTACGGCTCAGCGGTCAGATCGTAGATTCAAGATGCGGCCGTGGGAGGCTGGCTAGCCTGACCTTAAGGTCTTTTACCAAGTTATCGACCTCAATCGTAAGTAGCTTCAAGGCGTCAGCAGTTGAGCCCATTCCCATCACCCGTGAGATTCGAGAGCTTTCGTTCTCGTAAAATTCCTGAAGCTTGCTGGCTTGTTCCGAGCTAGTGAGTGCTTGCGTATCAAGCTGTGCCTGAAGTCGCAGCATTTCTGTGCGTGCGTGTTCAAGTGCCTTCTCAGAGTCAGCGTTGTTCATCTCGACCATGGAGATGATGCCCTTAGCACGCATGTAGAATCGGACGATCTGACGTGATGTCTCCGGGGGGAGTTCAGCTAAGCACTCAGGCGCAGAGTCAAAAATTGGGAATGGATTCTGGCCGATCGGAAACACCGTGACGTAGGGGGATCCCTCCTCAAGCTCAAGGAGATCCTTTGCGTACTCGGCTGAATAGACTTCCCAGGCAGTCGATACCTCTACCAGAATCAGCTGGCTGGTATTGAAGACGATGACCTGCCTATCAATGTGAGCCTTCTGGTCTGCTATTTCACGTGAGTTTTTCGCAGCAAGCTCGGTACGTAAAAAAGTCTTGTGCGTGGCTTTCATTGTGAAATATCCACCAATCAGAGCACCGACCATCGCATGCACGAAAGGACTGGAGATTACGTCAGTGACCGCATCCCAAGCTATTTGAAGAATCATTTCTTTACCTTTTATAAACTCGAACATTCAGCATCCTGCGATGCTCGTTGGCATCCACCCCAAAGGGGCGCAAAGCTTCGGTCATCCCCGAAGGGGCTTGTTGTCAGGCAGGGAACGCCGAAGGAGTGTAGCTAACAGGGTGACGCTACCCTGGGCCATCACTTCACGCTCGCGGCTACCAACTCAGCGATCCCATTACGCACTGCATTTACGTTGGGCCAGAGCTTGCTGATGATCGTGGTTGCTCCTCGTTCAACATCCCATTTGGCTAAATCCTCAACTGCGGCGAGCAGGGCATCTTGGTTCTGGCTCAGGCGTTCGAAGACTCCTGCTGTTGTCCGTAGCTCTTCCATGGTTCGCATGTCCATGTGATGTATGTTGAAGACGTTGTATCACGCTTTTGCATCTGCAAGAGTAGGATCGGTTTCTGGTTGATAACCTGCCCCGTTTGCCGGGTCTGAGCCGTCGCCAAGGCTACATCGTCGAAGGAGTGACCTATGCACGATTCAATTGAAAGCTGCAGCGGAATATAAGAAATGATTTGGTTTCTCGGCGACGTCCACGGGCGCTTTAATCATGTCATCAGGCAGGTAAAGCTCCATCGCCCCGAGGCAGTGGTGTTCCTGGGTGACCTTGAATGCAGTTTGCCCCTGGACATGATCCTGCGTCCGATCCTAGAGCTGACAGAGATCTGGTTCATCCATGGCAACCATGACACGGATCGTCCAGCCTACTGGCATAATCTCCATGGTTGCGGCCTTGCCGAACGCAGCCTGCATGGCCGGGTAGTGGAGATTGCTGGCCATCGCATAGCAAGGCTGGGTGGCACGTTCGAGTCGCAAGTCTGCCTACCAGGTAGCCCTGATACCGGTATCCAGAATTACGGAGACCTCCTTGAACGCCTGGCACTCAGGCCTCAGCCCGCTGACATTGTTGCGACGAAAAAGCAGCATGCTCTTTCAGCGATCTATCCAGACGACTACTTCACGCTCGCTATGGAGAAGGCGGATATTCTGATTTGCCACGAGGCTCCCAGCTGCCACCCGCACGGCTATCCAGAGATCGATGAACTCGCCCGTGCAATGGGCGCAAAAATGGTTGTGCATGGACATCATCATGATTGCCTGGATTACAGGTCAGAGTGGCCCATGCTCGGTTTTGAGGCTCATGGCGTGGCATTCAGATCCATAATGGCCATCGACGGCTCGGTCATCAGTTAAGGCTTAGTATCTGCACGGTGCCGCAAGCTGCCTGGGGATAGCCATCGGCGTTTCGGGCTCGAAGAGCCCGGCTGGATCGTCGCGAAGCCTTCTATCCTGAGCTTGTAGGGTAGGGGCAACCAGTTGCGTCAGGTGATCGTCGCGGAGTGGGGTGTGTGCATGAAGGTCGGTGAGTTGATTCAGCTGCTGCAAGCGTTCGACCCGGAGATGAAAGTCCTGATAGCACGCTCGGATACGGGCCTGGAGGACGTGGTCGCGTGCTATGACAATCTGGTTTGCCAAGGGCGGGTAGCTGGGTACGACCAGCTTGATGAGTACGTTCTGTCAAAGGACGCAGACGCAAGCACTACTGAGAAAATGATCGTGATTGATATGTGCGAGCGCCTTGAGGACTGCCAGAACAAGCAGTGAGCGCTGAATCGCTGGCTGCCTCGATCAAAAAAACCGCCGTAGGGAGTGGCATTATTTGTCCTTTGTCTACCTGCCTAGATGTTGCGCTCCACATTGAGTCGGACTCTCACATCAACGGAGGCTATCGAACTTGGAGAGGGTAGGCCTAGCTGGAGTCGATAGGGCAAGCATGCATCTGACTGCACGCTTGCCACGCCACTGAGCAATTGCGGAAAAGGCCCGGATTTGTTAGGCTTAATGGACATTAGCGGTAAGGGATTAAGAACGCCAGAATCCCTGAAAAGGGGGAGGGCCTTGGATAACGGTTCGAATCTCTACGCTTCCGCCACCATTCCTCATTAAAGCCCTGATTATTCAGGGCTTTTTTGTTTTCTGTGCCCTTGCCCCTTCGCCCGGAAGCAAGCCCCTGGCCTCTCTCGCGAGGCAGATGGACGAGCACTGTGAATCGGGCTGAGCGCTCAATCAGCGTTCCAATTGCAGAACGGTTCAGGCCTATGAGCTTGCCGCTTGTTCACGTTTGAGGGCCTCTCGTGCCTGAATCTAGAGAGCCTGACAAATTGCTCCCTCACAGAGCGGCATAAACTTATCGTCCGGAAAATCGATCGGTAGACGGTTGATAATCTATTCGGGTGACCAGTCGTTGACGCATTTACGATAACTATGCGCGCCAGTTCCCGCTGGATTGTTAAGGGGTTTCGTAAACGACGGCGAGCAGTTCTACGCGCGACAATATTTTGTGCTCGGAGCAAGCCAATATCTTGTCGGGCCGCGAATGTTAAATCTCTTCTCTGGATGCAGCGGACTCGCAAGATGCTGGGGAACAAGCACCCGATGTAAAAAGTTGCAGGTCTGTCGGCTTACCTGAACAGGCATGAAGCTGTTTCAAAACCTGACACTTTGGGCAGGCTTCGGGCTGCCCCGGAGGGAACTAGGACAAACGGGATAGAGGAAACGAGTGACGCTCGCATTTATCTTTCTCTATAGCCGCTGGTACCAATGTTTCAGATTGCGAGTAGGGTGGCTGTAGCTTGCAGGTAGAAGCAAAAAATATCTTCTTTAATATCGAAATGTCATTAGGCCATTATTTGTTTTGTTGTTTATTATTGGGTAACTGATATCAATAGCGGTGTTATATAAAGGTTGAATCACGAAGCCTGATAGTTGGCGTCAAAAAATAAACACTAATAAAAATAAACCATCCTTGTAGCCAGCCGACAACACTCGAAGCATGGCCGAGCATGGAAGCCAATCGCACACGTTACCCGGGAGAGCCGCCTTGAGCATCGCCATAGTCAAAAGTATTGTTGGCCAGGTAATCGCCATTTCCCCAGAGGGCACCCAGCGTGTGCTTGTGGAAGGGGATCGAGTGTTCGCGGGTGAACAGATCCAGACCGGCCCTGGTGGTGCGGTGAGCCTGGAACTGGCCGATGGGCGCATCCTCGACTTGGGGCGCGACACCCAGTGGAGTGCCGATGCCCCAGATAGCGTGGCCGACTTGAGCGCCGCCACTGCGCAGGCCGCACCATCCGTTGACGAGCTGCAACAAGCCATCGCCGCCGGCGCAGACCCGACAACCGCACTCGAAGCGACCGCGGCAGGCCCAACCGGGGCAGGTGCGAACCCTGGTGGCATCGGGGGCGGCCACTCGTTTGTGATGCTTGAAGCAGTGGGCGGGTCGGTCGCCCCTACCATTGGTTTCCCCACCGGGCCACTTGGCGTTGCTGTTGAACCGGCTCGGGATTTCGTGGGCAATTCAACACCGGCACAGCAGGCGCCAGTACCTGAGGCACAACCCGAGCCTCAGCCCATTGCGGCCACGCTGACCCTTAGCAGCAGCAAGGTGCAGGAAGGGGGGCTGACCAGCATCACCGGTACCCTGAGCCAGCCGGCAGGCAGGGATTTCACGGTAACCCTGAGCAATGGCCAGACGTTGTCGTTCAAAGCCGGTGAAACGGTCGCAACGACCGGTGAGTTCGCTGCCCAGAGCGATGATGTGTTCCAGGACGGTGAAATCCAGAACATCACCGTCACCAATGCGGGCGATCATGGCTTTGGCAGCCTCAATACCGGTGCAACCTCTACCCTCACTGTGACCGACACCGTCGATACCGTGAGGGCCGAGCTGAGTATCTCGCCGAAACCGGCAGTGGAAGGGCAGGCGGTGACTTACACCATTACCCTGACCGGTCCTGCCGGTGCCGATTTGACTCAACACGGTGGTCTGTCCATCGCCCTGAGCAACGGCGAGGTGATCAACATCCCTGCGGGCCAGGTCAGTGCGTCGCAAACCGCTAACCTGGCGAACGACGTCTATGTGGGCAGTAGTGCTCCGAGCATCGCTATCTCTGGGATCACCGAGCAAGGCACCGGCAAACAGGTCTTTGAGAACCTGGTCAAAGGTGAACCGGTGACCCTGCAGATCACCGACGAACCAGGCACGCCAGGCAACCCTGGCATTCCAGGCACGCCGAATGGCGGCGATGAAGTGACGCTGACCCTCTCCGGCAATGCCGTGCAGGAAGGCAATACCACGACCATCACCGGCACCCTGAGCCACCCGGCAGGCCAAGCGTTCACCGTCACCCTGAGCAACGGCCAGACCCTGACCTTCGCCAAGGACGCCACCACCGCGACCACTGCACCGTTCGTGGCACAGAGCGATGACGTATTCCGTGACGGCGAAACCCAGACCATCAGCGTGACGAATGCGGGCAACCACAACTTCGAGAACCTGAACACCAGCGCGACCACCATCGTTACGGTGAGCGACACCGTCGACACCGTGAAGGCCGAGCTGAGCATTTCGCCGAACCCGGCGGTGGAA